>JAUYJC010000034.1 GCA_030688735.1 Deltaproteobacteria bacterium | reverse complement strand
GAGGCCGGCGCTGGAGAACGGGAATCAACGGCTGTTGGACGCGGTGAGAGACCTTTCACGCGCATTTGCGCTCGCCGTACCACACAAAGAAGCGTTGCGCATCCTCGACGATGTCGCTTTCTTTCAGGCGGTGCGCGCGGTTCTGACAAAACATGCCCCTGGGGAACGGAAAACTCAGGAGGAATTGGATTTTGCCGTCCGGCAAATCGTCTCCCGCGCGGTGACGCCCGAAGGCGTGATGGACATCTTCGCGGCGGCGGGACTGAAAAAGCCGGATATCTCGATCTTGTCCGATGAATTTCTCGCCGAGGTGCGCGCGATGCCCCATCGAAATCTCGCCGTGGAGCTACTGCGCAAGCTTCTCTCGGGAGAGATTCAGACGCGGCGGCGAAAGAACATCGTGCAGGCGAAGTCGTTCGCGGAAATGCTGGAGCAGGCGATCCGAAAATACCAAAACCGGGCCATCGAAGCCGCGCAAGTCATCGAAGAGATGATCGCCCTCGCCAAGGACATGCGCCGGGCCAACGAGCGTGGCGATACGCTCAAGCTCAATGAAGAAGAGCTGGCTTTCTACGATGCTTTGGAGACCAACGATAGCGCCGTCCAAGTTCTCGGCGACGAAACGTTGCGCACCATCGCCCGCGAGGTGACCGATGCAGTCCGCAAGAACGTGACCATCGACTGGACGCTGCGTGAAAACGTGCGCGCTCAGCTCCGCGTGATCATCAAGCGAATCCTGCGCAAGTACGGCTACCCGCCGGACAAGCAGGAGAAGGCGACCGCGACGGTGCTGGAACAGGTAGAACTCTTGGGTTGGGAGATCGCGGCGTAGGCCGCGGCAGAAACCGAGCGCCGAGGTTGCCGGCGCTCAGCTTGATGCCCAAGCGGCGCTCACCCCGCTGCTTCCATCTGCTTGGTGTACTTGCCGGTGCGGGCCGCGCTGTTCATTTTGGCGCGATGATAAAAAATCTTCTGCGCGGCGGCGATGTTCGCCGCTTCGCCTTTCCAGGCTTTCAGCGCCGGGTCTTGCAGCGCCCGCGCGTAGGAGAAGGCCACCTCCCACGGGTGCGGCCCCATGCAATTCATGGCGTTCAAATGCTCGGTGGCGCGTTCGGCGCTCTGGCCGCCGGAGAGAAACGCGATGCCCGGAACCGCGCCTGGAACCGTCCGCTTCAAGCAACGAATCGTGCGTTCGGCGACCTCTTCGACGCCCGCTTGCTGCGGACAGCCTTTGCCGGAAACGACCATGCTCGGCTTGAGGATCATTCCCTCGAGATGCACGCGGTGCAGGAAAAGCGCCGTAAACGTGACCTTGAGGGCTTGCTCGGTCACCTCATGGCAACGTTCCACGGTATGGTTGCCGTCGAGCAAGACTTCCGGTTCGACGATGGGCACGATGCCGCCTTCCTGACACAGCGCCGCGTAACGGGCTAACGCATGGGCGTTAGCTTCCAGGCAAGTGTAGGTCGGTGTGCCGTCGCCGATGGTGATCACGGCGCGCCACTTGGCGAATTTTGCGCCGAGCTCTTTATATTCCTTCACCCGGGCGCGCAGCCCGTCCAGCCCTTCGGTCACCGTCTCGCCGGGAAAGCCGGGGATTTCCACCGGTCCTTTGTCGACTTTGATTCCCGGCAGAACCCCTTTTTTGGCGAGCATCTGGGGAAACGGCGTGCCGTCCAGCGCGGTTGTGCGGATGGTTTCATCGAACAGGATGACGCCGCTGATCGCCTCTTCGATGCTTTTCGTCGTGAGCAGCATGTCGCGGTAAGCCTGGCGGTTTTTTTCGTTCGACTCGATCTTGATGCTGTCGAAGCGCCGCTTGATCGTGCCGGCGCTTTCATCGGCGGCGAGGATGCCCTTGCCCTTCGCCACCATGGCCTGGGTGACGGTTTCCAGTTCTTGTTTCGACATTTCCCTTACCTCCCTTATATTAGACACCTTTATTTTTACACCGTGCGCCGCCTGTGGCAAGGGGTCGCAGGCCAAAACGATTGTGATCGCGGGCCGGCTCTGTTAACAATCGGCTGGCGAGACAGAAACATGGGTGTTCTGCTGATTCACTGGTTGATCAGCGCCGTGAGCCTGCTGATCGTTGCTTATCTCATCCCCGGCATTCATGTCGAGGGGTTTGTCGCGGCGCTGATCGCGTCGGTCGTCATGGGTCTTGCGAACGCAACCCTGGGATTGGTGCTCAAGATTTTAACCTTCCCCCTCAGCCTGGTTACTTTCGGGTTTTTTTTTCTCGTTATCAACGCCTTCATGTTGCAGTTGGCGGCCGCTCTCGTGTCGGGCTTTTCCGTCACCGGGTTTTGGCCTGCATTCTTTGGGGCCATCGTCCTAAGTTTGATCAGCATGGCGTTAAGAAGTCTTTTGTCGAACGATTAACCGGCCAGTCCCGTCGCCTCGCGCCAGTAGCTCGCGTCATAAAATCTTTCCGATGGATCGAAAGGCGGCTGGTAAACTCCCAGCTCCTTCCTCAGTTCGATGACGGTTTTTAATGCCGCGGGATTGATCCGCGCTTTGGGCACCACCTTCGCGTAGGCGCGCTCGGCGGAAGTGCGATTCATTCGTTCCTTTTCCATGACGAGTTGCAGACATTCCTCCTTGCTCGTTGGCTGGGCCAGCCAGTCCGTCGCGGCGGCCCAGGCACGAATGAAGCGCACGACAATCTGCCGGTGACCCTCC
>JAUYJC010000022.1 GCA_030688735.1 Deltaproteobacteria bacterium | reverse complement strand
AACCCGGCTTGCGGATCTTTAAGAGAGAAGGAGTACAATCGCTCATCCTGATTCCCGTGCTTGCCGACCATGATCTGCTCGGAGCCTTACAACTCGGCAGCCGCACGCCGCGAAAGTTCGACCTTCACCTGATCAATCTTCTCGAGACGCTAGGAAGCAATTTCGGAATTGCCGTTCAAAAAAACCGGCTCTTGGAAGAAACGCTCGCAAGCCAGGCTCAGTTGCGCGCCTTGTCGCGCCGGTTGGTGAAGACCCAGGAGAACGAGCGCCAGTATCTCGCCCGCGAGCTCCACGACGAGATTGGGTCTCTGCTGACAGGGCTCAAACTCACTCTCGGAGTGAGCGCCGGCTCAGGAACCGATCAGATCGACGCTAGAACGGCTGCGGCGCATGCGATTATCGACGAAGCGCTGGTCAAGACGCGTTCCCTCTCTCATAGCCTGCGGCCGCCGATGCTCGACGATCTCGGACTGCTATCTGCCATGTCCTGGCATGTAAAAGAGTTTACCGCGCGCACCAACGTGCAGGTAAACTTCCAGCACCACGACTTGCAAGGACGCTTCCCCGAAGAGGTTGAGATCGCCGCCTACCGCATTGTCCAAGAGGCTCTGACCAATATCGCGCGCCATGCGCAGGTCCACGAGGCAACCGTAACGTTATGGGCCGATCAGAGTGGGCTCGGCATAGAAATTTCTGACCAGGGCGCGGGGTTTGAGCAGACCGAAACCCTGGCGAATGCTTCCGGCGTAGGTCTCGCCGGCATGCGCGAGCGGGTCGCTTCATTGGGCGGCAGCCTAACAATAACATCAGCGCCCGGCATTGGCACGAGCGTCATGGTGGAACTGCCGCTGGCTAAGGGCGAGAAAACAGTACGCAGTGAGCAGTAAGCAGGAAAAGGACAGAACGCAGCAGGATGCGTGGATACAAGAATATTACAGTTCCCCGAATTTAAGATCTTATGCTCAAGCTATGACTCGCTTCGCCTTCTCAAGCGTGCGCGCCCGCCAGTTGCTCACCGTCGGCTAAGAGCAGACGGAAGTCCGCCGCTAGCTCTGCGCCGGACAGGTGAAGTTTGGCAGCCACCCAATCGGACTGGAGTGGCGCGATGAGAAAACCGCGCTTCGCGAGCGCGCGTTCCCACAACGGCGCCCAACGGCTGCACAAACCGCAGGCGCCGTCGTAAAGCACCCATCCCTTTGGCTCACTTTCACCGAGTGGTTTCATAGATCAGGCGTCAGTCTCGGCGTGCTCAGTCCCAGCATACCATTTGATTCATATCACACGCAGTCGTCCTCGACGATCCTTACATACAAAGATTTCGCTCGGAAGGGGATCGAGACGAAAGCGCTCATGGCCGGTGGCCGGTGAAGAATTTTTTAGTTGTAAGTTTTTAGTTTTGAGTTATAAAGAAAATCGTCAGGCTTGCTTCAACGAGTTTTACTTCTACGGGTTCGAATCCAAACGACTAAGAACTCAATACCTGGAACTAATAATTATTTGTCGATTGTTGAAAGCTCATAGCACCGGAAATGAAACTGCGCTCGTACCCCATCGCGCTCGTTGTTGTTGCCGTGCTGCCGGTCGTGATCTTTTCCAGCGTTATGATCTATATGGCCTACCAGGATCAACGAGACGATGCCGAGCGCGGCAACGTGCTTGGGCAGCCGCTGGCCTGTTTCATTCCACAGCGACTCCGGGCTCGCCACCATCATCACTTCGAAGCGTTCGCCGCGACGGGAGTAACCCCGCGCACCATGGGGGCGCTCGGGCAGATCAGCAGGGTGCCCGTCAACGGCGAGGAGTTCCCGATTGAAGCTTCGATTTCCCAAATCGGCGAGGGGGCGCAGAAACTGTTCACAGTCATCCTGCGCGACATCACCGAGCGTAGGCAGACTGAATCGGCGTTGCGGGCGAGCGAGGCGCGGCACAGGACCATCCTCCGGACGGCCATGGACGGATTCTGGCGGGTGGACCTTATCCCAGCCAGGAGGAGTGATCAGTAACTAGTGAGCAGTGACCAGTAACCAGTGACTGATCACTGATGAAAGGAAACGCGATCATGAAAAAACAACGCCAACGCGGACTCCGGAAGCGCGCTGCGATCCCCGGAAAAACGCCGCCCCCGTCGGCGGACGACGCGCCCAGCGCGGGCCGCAGCACATTCCCCATCGTCGGCATCGGCGCTTCCGCCGGGGGACTGGAGGCATTGGAACTGTTCCTGCAGAACGTGCCCGCGGAGAGCGGCATGGCCTTTGTCATCGTCCAGCACCTGGATCCGACGCGCGTGGGCATCATGCCGGAGCTGCTCCAGCGCGCCACCGCCATGAAGGTCATCCAGGTCAAGGACCGCACCCGGGTCAAGCCGGACTGCGTCTATATCATCCCGCCGAACAAGGAAATGTCCATCCTGCGCGGAGTCCTGCACCTGCTCGATCCGGTGGCGCCCCGCGGGCTGCGGCTGCCGATTGATTTCTTCCTCCGCTCCCTGGCCGACGACGCGGAGGAGCGCAGTATCGGCGTCATTCTTTCGGGCATGGGCACGGACGGCACGCTGGGTCTCAAAGCCATCAAGGGGAAGGCGGGCGTGGTCTTCGTGCAGGACCCGGCCTCGGCCAAGTTTGACGGCATGCCCCGCAGCGCCATTGAGGCCGGGTTGGCGGACGTCGTCGCTCCGGTGGAGGCGCTGCCCGGCAAGATCATCGCCTATCTCCACCATGTGCCCCTCATCGCCAGGCCCGGACTGGCCGAGGAGGACCAATCCCACAGCGCCTTCGAAAAGGTCGTGATCCTGTTGCGTGCGCAGACCGGCCACGACTTTTCCCTCTACAAGAAGAACACCGTGTATCGCCGGATCGAGCGGCGCATGGGCATCCACCAGATTGACCGGATCGCCACCTATGTCCGGTTTCTACAGGAGAATCCCGAGGAGCTGGAGCTGCTGTTCAAGGAACTCCTGATCGGGGTCACGAGCTTTTTTCGCGACCCGGCGGCGTGGGAAGTGTTGACAGCCCAGGTCATCCCGGCGCTGCTGAAAGACCGCCCGCTCAGTCAGGCGCTGCGGGTCTGGATACCCGCCTGCGCGACCGGGGAGGAAGCCTATTCCATGGCCATCGTCTTCCGCGAGGCGCTGGAGCAATTCAAGCCGGCCCGAAGCCACACGCTCCAGATCTTTGCGACCGACCTGGACCGGGACGCCATCGAAAAAGCCCGCGCGGGTGTTTTCCCGGCCAACATCGCCGCGGATGTGGCGCCGGAGCGGCTGAGCCGGTTCTTCGTCCAGTTGGAGCGCGCCTACCAAGTCAGCAAGCCCATCCGGGAGACGGTGATCTTTGCGCCGCAAAACGTGGCCATGGACCCGCCCTTCACCAAGCTCGATCTGGTGAGCTGCCGGAACCTGCTCATCTACTTGACGCCGGAGTTGCAGAAAAAACTCCTGCCGCTCTTTCACTACAGCCTGAATCCCGGCGGCTTTCTGTTCCTGGGGAGCGCTGAGGCCATCGGCGAGTTCACCGACTTCTTCGCGCCGCTGGACGGCAAGGCGCGGCTTTACCGGCGGCTCGACTCCGGCCCGCGGGCGGAGCCGATTGACTTTCCCGCCTCGTTCACGCCCGGCCGGACGGGTGTGCCCCCGCCGCCGAAGGCGTTGAAACCGCCGGCCAACCTCCAGTCGCAAGCGGAGCAACTGCTCTTGCAGCGGTATTCCCCGGCGGCCGTGCTGGTCAACGACAAGGGTGACATCCTTTTCATCAGTGGGCGGACGGGCAAATACCTGGAGCCGGCGGCGGGCAAAGCCAACTTGAACCTCTTCGCCATGGCCCGCGAGGGCCTGCGCTACGAACTGACGGGCGCCTTCCAGAAGGCGCTCCGGCAAAAAGACGCGGTCACCCGCAAGAACGTGAAGGTCGGGACCAATGGCGGTGTGCAGGCCATAGACCTCACCGTTCAGGCCATCGCCGAGCCGGAGGCGCTCCGAGGCTTGGTGATGATCGTCTTCACGGAGGTGACCACGCCCCCCGAACCGAAACGGTCGGCCAAAGCCAAAGGCCCCTCCGCCAGCAGCGCCCGGGGGGCGGCACTGGAGCGGGACATCGAGCAAGCCCGCCAGGAGTTGCAGACCACCCGCGAAGAGATGCAGACCTCCCAGGAAGAACTCAAAGCCACCAATGAGGAATTGCAGTCCACCAACGAGGAACTCCAGTCCACCAACGAGGAACTGACCACTTCCAAGGAAGAGATGCAGTCCATGAACGAGGAGTTGCAGACGCTCAACAGCGAGCTGCAACACAAAGTGAACGACATGTCCCGCCTCAACAACGACATGAAAAACCTGTTCGACAGCACGGAGATCGCCACCGTGTTCCTGGACCCCGCGCTCCGCGTGCGCCTGTTCACGGCCGGGTCGAACCGGATTTTCAAGCTCATCCCCGGCGACGTGGGCCGGGCGATCACCGATATCGTCTCGGAACTGGCCTATCCGGAACTGGCCAACGACGCGCGCGAGGTGCTGCGGACGCTGGCCGTTCACGAGCAACCGGCCGCCGCGCGCGACGGGCGCTGGTTCACGGTGCGCATCATGCCCTACCGCACCCTGGAGAACATGATTGACGGCGTGATGATCACCTTTATGGACATCACCGCTTCCAAGACGCTGGAGGGGAAGCTGCGGGCAACGCAGGCCGGCCAGGAGAAACACATCGCGGAACAAGACCTGAAGCTGGAGCAAGCCGGAGATGCGTTGCGGGCGGAGACACAGCGCAAAGGCAGGGAGGAGTGATCAGTAATCAGTGACCAGTGATCAGTAACCAGTGATCAGTAACCAGTGACCAGTAAGCAGTGACTGATTACTGATAACTGATTACTGATAACTGATTACTGATAACTGGTAACTAACGACCAGGGGATTGAAGAATGAGCCAACTTCAGCATGCGCGCGGTTTCAGGGACTTGATTGTTTATCAGAAGACAACAGCCGTGGCGAAACGCATTTTCGAGCTGACAAAGCGTTTTCCAAGAGACGAGACCTATTCGCTGACGGATCAGGTGCGGCGGTCATCCCGGTCAGTGGGCGCGCAGATCGCGGAAGCCTGGGCGAAGCGGCGTTACGAGAAACACTTTGTCAGCAAACTTACGGACGCGGATGGGGAGCAGCAGGAAACCCAACATTGGATCGATACTGCGGCTGACTGTGGTTATCTGACGGATCAAGATGCCAGCAGCCTCAACCGTGAACTGGCCGAGATTGGGCGGATGCTGAACTCGATGATTGAAAAAGCCCCCTCCTTTTGTGGCGATCCGCCTTTCGCGGTTCGTGAATCCGCCGTAGACTACTTCACAACCCCTCGTCAAAGGGTGAACGAGGAGTAACCAGTAATCAGTGACCAGTAAACAGTGATCAGTGATCAGTGATCAGTAACCAGTGATCAGTGACCAGTGACTGATGACTGATGACTGAGAAAGAGCCATGAAGAGGAACCAGCACAAGCCCGTGGACGCCGCCGAGTTGCGCCGCGACGCCGAAGAGCGGTTGAAGCGCCAGAAGCCGGAGGGCGGAAAGCAGAGAACGAAACCGGAAGCGGAAAGGCTCGTCCACGAACTACAGGTCCACCAGATCGAGCTGGAGATGCAGAACGAGGAACTCCGGCAGGCGCGTACCGAGATGGAGACACTCCTGGCCCGATACACCAACCTCTACGACTTTGCCCCGACGGGCTACTTGAACATCGACCGCGAGGGGGCGATTCGGCAGGTGAACTTGACCGGGGCGCGCCTGCTCAGGGTGGAGCGTTCCCGGCTGATGAACCGTCTCTTCGGGCTCTTCGTTTCCGATGATTTCCGTCCCGCTTTCAAAGCGTTCCTGGAGAAAGTTTTTGCGAGCCACACCAAAGAATGCTGCGAAGTGGCGCTGCTGAATGAAGGTCGCCGCCCCCTCTTCGTACGGCTCGAGAGCGTCATCTCCGAAGATGGGCAGGAATGTCTCGTGATGGTGATGGACATCACCGAACGCCGGCAAGCCGAAGAGCAGGCGCTGCACGAAAGCGAGGCACGGCACAGGACAATCCTCCGGACGGCCATGGACGGATTCTGGCGGGTGGACCTGCAAGGCCGTTTGCTGGAAGTCAATGAAACCTATTGCCGGATGAGCGGTTATAGCGAACAGGAACTGCTGGCCATGAGCATTCCCGACCTGGAAGCCGCCGAGACGCCCGCCGACACCGCTGTCCACATTCAAAGAGTCGCGGCGCAGGGCGAGGACCGCTTTGAGAGCCGGCACCGCCGCAAGGACGGGAGTAGTTTCGCGGTGGAAGTCAGCGTCCAATACAAGCCGGCGGAAGGAGGGCACAGAGTTGCATTCCTGAGAGACATCACCGAGCGCAGGCGGACGGAAGAGGCGCTGCGGAGGAACGAAGCCAGCCTGGAGGCCGCCCAGCAGCGGGCGCGGTTGGGGAGCTGGGAACTTGACCTAAAGAGCGGTCGTCGCAGGTGGTCGAAAGAGCTGTTCCGCTTTTATCACCGCGATCCCGCGCTAGGCGTGCCGTTGCCCGATGACTTCTTTGCCCTGGTTCATCCGGAAGATCGGGCTTCAATCCAGGAAGTGCATAAGCTCGCCGAGTGCGCCGACCAGCCGCTCTCTCTCGAGTTCCGCACCAACCCCGCTCACGGCCCGATACTCTACCTGGACGCCAGGATCCACTCTGTGCGCGACGCGCGCGGGGAGTGCGTACAGTTGGCTGGGACCGTCCTCGACATCACCGAACGCAAGCGGGCCGAAGATGCGCTGCAGGCGCAAAATACGGAGCTGCAAATCCTTCATGAAACGAGCCGGACGATTTTAGCCTCTCGCAATATTCAGCATATGGCCGCGAGCATACTTGAAAAGGCTCTTGCCGTTAGTCGATGTGACGTCGGCGTGATCCGTCTCCTGGATCGGACCTCTAGGACGCTTGACCCGATTGCCAGCCACGGGTACCGGAATCCGAAGAATCTAAAGCAGCATCGTAGACACCTGGAGGATGGGACCACGGGAAGACTCCTGCGAATTTTCGCTCGCAAAGAGACCGTGGTGTCGGAAAGGGTCCAGGACAAACCCGGCTTGCGGATCTTTAAGAGAGAAGGAGTACAATCGCTCATCCTGATTCCCGTGCTTGCCGACCATGATCTGCTCGGAGCCTTACAACTCGGCAGCCGCACGCCGCGAAAGTTCGGCCCTCACCTGA
>JAUYJC010000013.1 GCA_030688735.1 Deltaproteobacteria bacterium | reverse complement strand
ATAATACGCCGCGTGCGTTCGTCCAAATGCGGCCATGCGGTACGAAACTTCCGCTTCAATTCGGACAGGTTGTTCATGCTCGGAAAGCATACAGCAATCACCCTTTGATTGATACCTTTATTTATTTACAGCGCCTTAGTCGCGCTTTTACTAGGTGGTATAACGGGAGCCCTTCGCTTTCGTGGGGGAGAATTTGATTCATGGGACGTTACATCGCACTCCTTCTTGTGTAACCTGTCCGTGGCGGTCGGGAATGTCCATTTATCTATACAACTTCTCCCTACATGTCAATCACTCCTCCAGCCAGGAGCGGCTCATCCTCGCATGTAGGATGCAATCAGGGATTCGCTCTCCGGGATTTTGTGCTCGTCCCGGCTGGTTCATGGCCCGCTGAATTCCGAGAACCAGACTATGGCTTGTCCCGTTGGAAAGGACAAGGTTCCGGGGACACAACACTAAATTCCGGGAAGCCCCTTCGGTCGTGGTCCTCGCTTTCCTAAACGAAGATGACGTGGAGTTAGCGTTTCAACCAAGCTTACAAACTGCTGACTTCCATCTGGTCTACCGCAGCGTATTGCTCTGACAAGCCTACTGTTGGCCTTCTCGTCATCTTGTCAAAGATATCCTTCCCATTCGCTGCTGAAGATGGGGATTGAGCGTACGCCCCTCTGGGTTACATGATGCGGATAACCAGACACCACGAGTCTGGAAATCCGAGCCATGGGCGAATCGTATTAGACTACCTGCGAAGCCGTCAAGAAGAATTAAGTATTGTGTCCCCGGAATCCGCCCGCACCCTTGCAGGCTATTAGAGTTCGTTCGAGCGCTCGGGATGAAGCGCTCGATAGGTGTCGAACCGTCCGCGATTGAGGCGTCAATTTGCTAAAGCCCGAATTTCTTTCGTAGCTCCTCGGTTTCATTGGTCTCCTCTTCCTTTTCCCACTCCGCCTCCTGCCGTTCGGTATATAATTTCAATTGGCGGTGAAGTTCAAGAATGTCGTTTGTCCAAGCCCCTGGAATGAAAGCCTCGATGTCATGGAATCGATAGAACGGGCCGAATACATTGAATTTGGCGAATTCCGCTCGTTCCATGCGTTCGACGAACCCAGTAGATTCAAACAAGACATCTCTCTTTTCGTTGTAAATGAAATAGTCGCGCAAGTCAGATACTTCGCCATCGGGTAAACTAATGCGCCGATCATACCGCCCCAGCCCATATTCCTTCCCATCAAACACAAAAGCTATCCCCTGGACCTCGTCTACCTTAATTTCTCGTGGATTAATGATTGCTGGGAAACAATCTTCCTTCGCCGTCTTCTGCCAATCGGGATAATAGCGGAGTGTTTCGAAAAGAAACTCAACGACGTCTGGAAGCCCTAGTTCTTTGGCAGCGTTCTTGCGCTTTTCAATCTCTCGACGCACATCCTCATCGCTCAATTTGGTATCTGCCATCTTGACTCCCTCTTTTCGGGCACCTAACGGTCGCGCTTCAACCGCGGGCGATCATTGAATCCGGCGCCCGCCGGCTGCAAGCGCTTGTTGGGCGGCCTACCCGGTCTCATGACTGAATCTGCCGGAAGAACCCTCCCTGAGGGCCCCATGAAATAGCTCGATGTACCTCGTCCATCGAGCCACTGGTGTTGGATCTTCCTCAGGGCTCGGCGGTGTGCCTGTGATGCGAATAGCCAGTTCGTATCTGAAGCCCTTGAACACATCATCAAAGTATGAAGCTTCGACTGCGAGGGCACGCAATGCACTCATGATGATGTCGTATTCCTCACGGCTCGGGAGCGGCGACGGTGAGCTATTCTTCCTGAGCTGATTCACCCAGAGATGGTGGATGAACTGATTCCTCATGAAGACGAGTTTGTCGAGGCGTTCTTCAAACTCCTTGGAAAAGACTTGGGATCCCTTGAGATCACGGGACAGCCTGCCGAGCGTTTGTCTGCGCTTCGTGGGGTCGTCTGAGAAGAAGTCCTCCATGGAAAGAGCTGCTGACGGAAGAGTCGCACAACAGAGCCTGATATGTTCCTCGAGTTGCTGGAGCAGGATCAGGAGTCCTCCTGCGAGTTGCAGGGAGGCATCGCGCATCCCCAGGATTATTCGACACTCTCGGAGCCACGCTGTAATCGGTTTCCTGCCGAACAACTGTTCGCCGGCATTGAGACAGTCGCCGATCGCGAAATTGATGAGGGTTCCTCTCTTTGGGGATCGTCGCTTGAGCCCGATGATGTTGGAGAACGCAATCGTAAATTGAGCCCAGGTGACTGGCTTTGTGAATTCAACGCCAACGGGTGACAAGCTTGCGCCGATGTCCTGGAAGAACTCTGCCTCAGTCGGCGTCAACAGGTCCCATACAATAGCGGACGATGCTCGTTTCCTGGTCATGAGTCCCAGCAATGAATATGAACCTGTCCGCCCATTTAAGTGACCCACTTTAGGCGGCGACAAATGCCGGTCGGCCTAGCTCCGAACACGAGTCAACCAAGCAAATCCGAATCGGTTGCAATATCCACCCGTTATCCCAACTTGTCAACAATCCGTCGGTTTAGAAAAAATCGGTATGGTGGTGGCGGAATCCCATCAGCCGGTAGTCGTGTCGTATTTGCGCAATTGCGCAAATACGGCAAGGTCTACGATCTGAGAATTTTGAGCAAGGGACATTTCTGCGTTCCCAAGGCCGCGGCGCGAATTTCTGCTTCAAGAGCTGGCGTCGGTTTCCACCGACCTCCACGTACGACAAATCGGCTCTGAGCATCTAGAACCGTAGACCCTTTCGATCCCGCCTGCGGCTGGACGGTGTCGAATGCCGCGGCGGCTTGCCGCATGAGTGCGTCCGCGTCGAGAACGCCTCTCTCGTTAAAGGTGAGCATGAAGAAGACCAGTCGGATAACTTTGACAGGACGCCGGTGAACCTGCTCGACAACCGCTTCCGCCCCCCGCACGCGCCGTGCCGCGAACTGCGGGATAGGATGGGCTGATGGATCGGAAAGCATGGCCGCGAATCTTGACCCCGAGAGGCGCGAAAGATGGTTGGCCTGCGTCGCCTCCACGATATGGTTCGACGATCACGCTAGGCGGAACTTCTCGTTCCACAGGGTTTTCACTCGATCTAAATCCTCACGGTCCAATTTTCCAATGTGGACCCTGAGGAGAGGCTTTTCCACCGTAACCAGACGCGACAGCCTGATAGTGGATGGTTTTTCCAGACCGGCTTCCTGCCAGTGGGTCACCGGCAGATCGAGAAAACCGCGATGGGGAACAGAGGTGATTCGGCAGACGAGACAATCGGGACCGAGGTCCATCAAGACCAGAACAGGTCGCGCCTTAGCTCCCTGGCCGGAGGTGAAGGGGAAAACACAGACGTACACGTTACCGAGATCAACGGTACTTGTCATACACTGCGTCTTCCTCGGAGTCATCGCTCAGAAACTGCTCATAAGCTGCCTTGCGCCAAACGGTGTCCTCGGGATCCATGTCCACAAAAACCACAATCGTCACTTTTCCCGTTGGCGGCAGAGCGGCGGCAACCTCCGGAGGTATCCTCAGAGTCGGACTGCCAGTGAGTTCCGTTTCAAATTCTATCGTTTTTGTCATGACTGAATGTTAGCCTGCAAAAATATCCTTTTCAACACGGCGACTCTTTCGTCGAACTACTAAGTGACCCGCTGTAGGCGGCGACAAATGCACGGGTCGACCAATTAAATCCGACTCGGTTGCAATATCCACCCGCCATCCCAACTTGTCAACAACCTGCTGGCCGGGAAGTCTAGAAACAATCGGTATGATGCGCGTGGAATCCCGTCACCGGTATTCGTATTGTAGTCGCGCAAGTGCGCAATTGCGCAGATACGACAAGGTCTACAATCGGAGAATTTTGAGCACGGGGCATTTGTGCTTTCCCAAGGCCGCGGTGCGAATTTCTGCCTCAAGAGCTGGCGTCGGTTTCCACCGACCTCC
>JAUYJC010000492.1 GCA_030688735.1 Deltaproteobacteria bacterium | reverse complement strand
GAAGGAACAATTGAAAGATTTGATCATGCAGGGCATCCGCCACCCGGGCTTCGCCTTCATCGAGATCCTAAGCAGTTGTTCCTCTTTCAACACCACGGACATGAACGTCGCGCACCTCTTGAAGGCCATCGACACCGTGCCCGCCGATCACGATCCCGAGGACCCGGTGGAAGCCCTGCGGCTGGCCGGCAACGAATCGAGAATTCACCTCGGAGTGCTGCGCCGCAGCCCGCGGCCCACCCTGGAGGACCGCTTTCAGGAGATTCAGGAAAGAGCGCGGCGCGGTAAATCGCAGGGCATCGATAACCTGGTCCAGCAATTCGCTTAGGCGCGCAGAGGAGGCATCGTCTTGTACCAATCTATCATCTACCAGAAGGACGGGGCGGTCGCCGTCATTCAGATCAACCGGCCGCAGAAGAAAAACTCGCTGAACACCGAACTAAGACATGAGATGGAAGGGGTGCTCAAAGAGATCGCCAACGATCGCGCTATCAGAGCGGTCGTGCTGACGGGCGGCGAGGAGATTTTCTGCGCCGGCGCCGACATCAGCGAGATCGAAGGAACCGTCAGCGCCGAGGCCGGCTATCAACACGCGCGGGAATTTCAGATTCTTTTCGAGCAGCTCGAGGTTCTGCCGCAACCGGTCATCGCTGCGGTTTCCGGCTACGCGTTGGGCGGTGGCTGCGAGTTGGCTCTGGCGTGCGATTTTCGTATCGCCTCGGAGACAGCGCGCTTCGGCCTGCCCGAGATCAAGATCGGCGCCTTCCCCGGCGGCGGCGGCACCCAGAGGCTACCGCGGCTGATCGGCACGGCAAAGGCGAAGGAGATGATTTTGATCGGCGATCCGATCACGGCGGAGCAGGCCCTCGCTGTTGGTTTAGTCATGAAAGTGACGACGAAAGCGAAGCTGATGGAAGAGGCCAACGCCTTTGCCGTGAAGCTCGCTTCCCTACCCCGCCTCGCGCTGCAAGCGTCCAAGATGTTGATCAATCGAAGCCAGGAAATGGATCTGGCCTCGGGACTCGAATTGGAAGCAAGAAGCTTTGGCGCCATCGCTCACACCCATGATTTGGCGGAGGGAACCAAGGCGTTCATGGAAAAACGAAAACCAAACTTCACCGGCGACTGACACAACAATAAGCACCCTTCAACACCTTGAATGCGGCGACCGTAACGACGGGGAGATAAAACAAAGATGAGTTACACCAACTTCGTTTTTGAAAACGACGACGGCGTGGCGACTATCCGGCTCAACGATCCAGACCACCTAAACGCGCTGACCTTCGCAAGCTACGGCGATCTGGAAAAGATCTTCGCCGAGCTAGCCCATGACAACACCGTCAAGGTCGTCGTGCTCACGGGGACAGGGAAAGGCTTTTGCTCCGGCGGGAGCGTCAACGACATCATCGGCCCGCTGCTCAAGATGAAAGGCGACGAGCTTTATAACTTCACCCGCATGACCTGCAACGTGGTCAAGAACATGCGCAATTTGAAAAAGCCCATCATCGCCGCGGTCAACGGCATCGCCGCCGGCGCCGGCGCGATGCTAATGCTCGCATCTGACCTGCGCATCTTCTCGGATAAAGCGCGTGCCGCCTTTCTCTTCGTAAAAGTGGGTCTTTGCGGCGCCGACATGGGCGCACTCTATCTGCTGCCGAAAATCGTCGGGATGGGCAAGGCCACCGAGCTCGTTTACTTTGGGGACGCCATCGATGCCCAAGAAGCCCATCGAATCGGCTTGGCCAACCGGGTCGTACCGGGCGATACCTTGATGGATGAAGCTTATAAATGGGCCAAGCGGCTCAAAGACGGGCCGCTCTATGCTTTGGGAGTCACTAAAGAGCTGTTCGAGCTTGAAGCGAACGTCGATTTGGAGACCGCTTTGGAGATGGAAGCGATGGCCCAGGCGCGATGCATGGAAACCCCGGACTTTATCGAGGGGTACAATGCGTTCATGGAAAAACGCCCGTTAAAATTTAACCGGGGCTAAGATCGGACCATTGGAGGTTTGATATGAAAAAAGAAATCTACGTCAGAAGCCTGGAAAGACGGGACTTGCCATCGATCGTCGCCATGGAAGAGCGCATCACCGGTGTAGCCCGACCGCAATATTGGGAGCAGCGGATCGAGCTCTCGGAAGCCATCCGGCCCCACTGGACCTCTCTGGTCGCTGAGTTCGAAAATCGTTTCGTCGGCTTCTTGTTCGGCCGCGCCGGCGAGCTCGAATTCGGCCTTCCCGGCACGATCGCCTGGGTCGAAACCATCGGAGTCGATCCGGCATTCCGCGGACGCGGCATCGCCCGCGAGTTGATCGAGCAGTTCATCTCCTCCGCCGAAGACCACGGCATCAAAACGATCTTTACTCTGGTGACCAGCGGCCAGACCGACATGCAGACCTTTTTCAGCCGCCAAGGATTCGCCCAGGGCAAAATGCTCCACTACCAAAAGGAGCTGGCGAGTTAAACCGAGCCGTCGGTCAAAGAGTTGCTGAGGGCCAGGAGAATCGCGTTGGACTTCGAATTGCCCGAAGAATTAGCGGAGGTTCAAAAACTGGCGCGCGACTTCGCCGAGAGAACAATCGCGCCGACCGCCGCGAAAGACGATAGAGAGCATCTTTTTCGGAAAGACCTGGTGAGCAAGATGGGCGCGCTGGGTTTTTTCGGGTGCCTGGTTTCTGAGGAGGATGGCGGCAACGGCCTTGGATTTCTCGCCCACGCGTTGATTTCGGAGGAAATCGGCCGCATCCATAGCGCCATACGGGTCTATCTCAACATGCAGGCGGGGCCGGCGGTCACGATTGCAGAATTCGGCAGCGAGCAGCAAAAAAAGGATTTTCTCCCGGCGCTTTTGGGTGGAGAAGTCGTCGGCTGCTTCGCGATCACGGAGCCCGACACCGGATCCGACATTGCCTCCATGAAAACTACCGCGACCCGTGACGGCAACGGTTACCGGCTCAACGGCACCAAGACTTGGATCACCAACGCGACCGTCGCCGATGCCGGCATCATTTTCGCTTACACGGACCGAGCGCAAAAACACCGGGGCATGTCCGCTTTTTACATCGATTTGAACCAGCCGGAAGTGAGCCGGCGGGAACTCGGCAAGCTCGGCACCCATGCCTCGCCGACCGGAGAGCTCACCTTTGAGGATTTTCGCGTGCCGCGTGAAAGACTTATCGGCCAAGAAGGCGACGGATTCAAGATCTGCATGCGCCACCTAAACCACACCCGCCTGGGCTGCGCCGCCGGCGCCGTCGGACTCGCCAGAGCGGCGCGCGACGCAGCGGTGAGTTACGCCAATCAGCGCGAACAGTTCGGCCAGAAAATCGGCCAATTTCAAATGAACCAGGACTTGATCGCACAGATGGTCGTGCAGGAGGAGGCGGCTCGCCTTCTGGTCTACCGTGCCGCCCAGCTCGCCGACCGCGGTCAACCGTACAACTTAGAAGTTTCGATGGCGAAGTACGCCGGCGGCGAGGCGGCGGCTTTTTGCGCGGACGGGGCGCTCAAGATGCTCGGCGCCTACGGCTACTCCACGGAATTCCCCGTGGAACGATACTATCGCGACGCCAAAGCTTATCAAATCGTCGAGGGGTCGGTGAATATTCAAAAGCTTATTATCGCGCAAGACGCGCTGGGCTACCGGAATGCCAACCGATGAAAAATTCGCCCAGCGCAGGAGATCCATGTCACCAAGCGGCGTAAAATTAGACGGCGCTTCCAAACGCCACGTGCGGCCGAGTGACGCGACGGATCATCCGCGCCACCCCGCATCACAGCCGCCGGCGGGCCGTCCTCCAAGCCTGCGCAAGCTGTCTTTGCAGACCGGGATCGTCTACGGCCCAGTGGAGTCCCGCCGGTTGGGCCTGTCTTTGGGAATCAACCTTCTTCCGACCAGTTACAAACTCTGCTCCTTCAATTGCGTCTATTGCCAGTATGGTTGGACGAAAAAAGGAGCCCTGGCTTCCACCCAGGGGTTGGCTGATCTGCCCAGTCTTGATGCCATCGCGACGGCCATCGAAGCGGCGCTCGTGCAACTGTCCAGCGCTGGGAAAACCGTCGAATCGATCACTATTTGCGGCAACGGTGAACCGACGCTTTATCCCGATCTGGGCGCGGTCATCGAGATCGCAAAGCAGGCGCGGGACCAGTATCAACCACAGGCTCGACTGGCAATTCTTTCCAACTCCTCGACGGTGGGAAACAAGACGGTTCGTGACGCTTTGGAGATGTTGGATATAAAGGTTATGAAATTCGACGCCGGCAGCGAAGAGATTTTCCAGCAGCTTAACCATCCCCGCGCGCCTATTTACATGGGCGATATCGTTACCGGGTTAAAAGAGCTGAAAAACATCATTCTCCAATCCCTATTTGTGCAAGGACGGGTCACCAACGCCGACCCCGATTCCGTCGGCCTTTGGGTAGAAAAAGTGCGCGAGATCCGTCCGCTGGGGGTCCAGGTTTATACTCTGGAGCGCGAGCCCGCTGACGAGAGAATTGGGAACGTGAGTCTCGCCACCCTTCAGTGGATTGCCGAAGAGGTGCGCTGGCGGGCAGGTGTACCCGTGGACGTTTTCTGAACCACGGGCAGGCAGAGGCCATATGAATAGGGTCCGAGTCATTGGCTCAAGTACTTACTCTGACAGTCTTTTTTTCAAATCGGGGTCGGCGAAGTTTAGTAAGTTAGAAAGTTCGACACTTTACGGTTGCGGTGCGTTGGGGAACAAAAAGTAGCCGTTTGGCTTGACATTCCGCCAACGCCATAATAGTTTGGAGGTAGCGGGTTGCACCTGTGTATAAACGCGGTTCAGGCCTTATCTTCTAAGCAACTCAAATAGTTTTAGCCGCTAAATTGCATCCTCCTCTCCCTCATCGGAGCCCAACGCCCCTGGGAGTGAGAGAGGACAATTTCGCGCCTAATTTGATTTGAAGGGTAGTCATGCGGTTCAGCGCGGATTGATAGGCAGTCGGCGCAGCGTCGTATGTATCTTTTATTTAGGAGAGCATTAATGTCATCGCAAGTGAACAACGAACACGCCGGCCACGAACAGGTTCAAGAAAACGAGGTCGCCTTGGATCCCATGAGTGATCATGAGCCACCCTTGGATGGCGATCTCGATGCCGCTGCGGAATCCCATGAGGATCAGAGCGCTGAGCGTGAGGAGGCCGGTGCTAATCTCAATTCGATTCAGCAGTACCTGCATGATATCGGTTCGGTCCCCTTACTTTCCCGGGAACGCGAGATTGCGCTCGCCATGCAAATGGAGCAGGGCGAGCAAGAGACTTTCGCGGCGCTCTTCTCAACGCCGATGGCCGTGCGTCATGTGCTCGATCTGGGAGCGGCGGTCGCTCGTGGCGAAGTGGATCTGCTCAAGATCATCGAGAAATCAGATGAGACGGACCATCACGGCGAAGGGCCGGTCGATGCGAAACCTTTTCTCGGATTGATCGCGAAACTGCGCCGGCTCGCTCAAAGCAAGGACGATGCACGGCGGCAATTGGCGCGCTCGCGCTTGTCGCAGCGAAGACGTGCCGCTCTGCTCCGCAAAGACGCCGCGCTCACGGAGAAAATCTCTGATGTCGTTGGTAATCTTAGGCTATCGCCGGCGGAGATCGCGGCAATGGTGCGGCAGCTCACGCATTTGAATGAACGGCTTGAAGCCATCGATCCGCCCGCCAAGAGGTCGTCCAAGCGACACAGCCCTGGAAAATCAGACGAACTTCGGCGCATCGAGGAGACTGCCGGTACTCCCGCCGAGGAAATCAAGCGGCTGGCACGCCTGATTCAAAATGCCGAAGCTTCGGTGAGCGCCGCGAAGAAGGAGTTCACAGAGGCGAATCTGCGACTGGTGGTAAGCATCGCAAAGAAATATCTAAATCGCGGCTTGGCTTTCTTGGATCTGGTTCAGGAAGGCAACCTTGGCTTGATGCGAGCCGTGGAAAAGTTCGACTATCGCCTCGGCTTCCGGTTTTCCACCTACGCGAGCTGGTGGATTCGCCAGGGGATTACTCGGGGCCTGATCGATACGGGACGGACCATTCGCATCCCGGTGCACCGAATCGAGCTGCGCAATAAAATCATCCAGCGGGTCAAGTACTTGCAACGCAAGCTGAATCGAGACCCCCGGCCTGATGAAATCGCCAAAGACATGAGGATGCCCGTCAGCGAATTGCTCAAGTTGATCCAGGTCCAAAACGAGCCGGTCTCGCTGCAAACGCCGATCTGGGAAGACGGCGATGAGCTCGAAGACTTCGTGGAGGACCGTGTCCGGCCTCAACCTGAAAAAGAGGCAATGGAAGGCGTGCTGCGCAAACAGGTGAGAAAAGCTCTGGCCGTTTTAACTCCGCGCCAGGAGACCGTGTTGCGCATGCGCTTCGGCATCGAAGAAAAACGGGACTATACCCTGGAAGAGCTCGGCGAGAAGTTTTCAGTCACGCGCGAACGGATCCGCCAAATCGAACAGAAGTCGTTGCAAATCCTGCGCAATCCCAGCCGGAGGCGACCGATGATGCCTTCCGCCTCCATAGAGGCCGGCGCCGCATAAATGCGCGACTTCGAGTGGTGAATACACCGCCGCGAAGTTTGGGATTAGCCCGGATTCCGCAGTTGACGTTACGATCTATACTGAACAATCTATCGGCTTCTCTCGGTCTGCCGCGCCGACAACCGCGATAACATCGTACTGATATTCGCCTGATCGCGCCCCAGGTACTTCGCCACTTCGCCCACCGCGTAGCCATAGTCCCGCACCAGCAATGCGACCGCCTCGGCTCGCTTCGTCGAAATATCCCAGCGCCGGTCCTTGCCTCGGAGCAACTCCGGCGTCGTTTCCACTCGACCGGCGATTTCCTTGACCGTTGTTTCGATCGGTTTCTTCGCCCTCCGTCCTTCATTCGGTTCGGTATCCCGACTGATTGCCTCGCCAATTCCTTCCTCTCCCAAAAACCGCCGATCTTCCACGGTATAGTATTCGTCGTTATGGTTCTCTTCCATGCCTTCCAGGACAAATCTCCCGTACGCCTTCTTGCCACCCAGTAATTTCAAGATCGGCGTAACCTCTACGATCTTCGCCGTGCCGCCCGTCAAGTAACTGTTATGGCCGCTGTAAGCATACCGTTCCGGCCGCATGGCAAGTTTGGCCCGAACCGGATTGAGATGAATGTAGCGAACCAACGCCAACAGATACTTTTCCCGCTCGCAGATAATAGCTTTGTACCTTCCCTGGAATAGATGGCCCACTTTGCGATAGCTGCGGTTGAAGTGCTGCGTATAGGACTATTGCAGCCCCTGCATGAACTTAGCCAGCGGAGTGGAACCGGTCTCAACCAGCAGATGCACGTGGTTAGGCATCAAGCAATAGGCGTAGATACGGACATTGCACTTAGCGCGGTAGTTCTCTAAGCGGTCGAGGTAGGCTTTGTAGTCGTCAGCGCAACGAAACGTCTTTCGCCGTTGGTTGCCCCGGACAATGACGTGATAGAGCAGACCGGGCGCAAAGACTCTGGGACACGACGGGACATGAGGAGGTGTTAGCAGAAACCGTCCAGAGCCGTCTAGACTGTAGTGATTGTGATTCTGCTGAAAAACCCTCCATTCATCCTTCGAGAGCCTCAGGACGAACGGAGGAGCTTCTGAAATCATTGGAGATTTTCCGTTCTACTGAGATTGTCGAAGTATGAGCCTCGTCGAAGCATTCATATGGTTTTTCAGCAGAATCTATATCACGACGATCTTGAAGCAAAGGACGGAAATAAAAGTCTGCCCCTTCCCCAAACCTATTTGAAATTCTCGGTTGAATTGTACGTTTCAAATGCGGATTCCGGGATTAGAAGGATGCGCCGCAACCGACGATCCCGAATTAAATTCTTCCCTGGGCCCTCAGCTCCTGCAGGCGCCACGCGACCACCCCTTCGACCCGATCGGCGGGCAAGCCCGCGGGCAAGGGCCGCGGCTCGGCGCCAAGCCGCCGGAGTCGGTCGCTCATTTCGCTTAGCTCTGCGAAATGCTTCTTGTAGTCTTCGACCAAGGCCGAGCATTCCTTGAGCCTTTCGTCGATTCCGTTCAGGCAATCTTCAAGGACCTTTTTTTCCTCTTCGAAAATCACTCCCAACTGCTGGCGAACTTCGGCGGTCTGCTGCTGAAAGGATTCGATAACGTGCGATAGATTGAATTGCATTTGCAGAATAACATTCATCAACCGTTCTACCGCGTCATCGTTCATATGCGTGTCTCCCGTTGCCTGCGATCACCACCATCTGAGATTGTCCTGTGGGTCATCCGTGACGACCGGGTGAGATCTCCACGATCTTAACCTGCTTGGTACGTAAGAGATCGGCTGCTTGTTCACGTCTAATGGAAATGGCCGCCCCCGTCTACGTTGAGGAGTCGGCCGGTCACAAAATCGCCATTGATCACCGACATCGCGCCACTAGCCTGTCAACGTGGCACGCGGCTGGTGGAAGATTAACCGCGTGCGTTCGCTCAAATATGATTGCGCCGCTTCACTGTTGTCCGTAGACTTCCGGTTTCACCCGTGCGCCCCCGTTACCCATGATGACTAGATGGGGTAATCAGTTCGCTGCATCAACCTGTTCGGGCATCTAGAGCAGGAGTTGTGCCGCGAAGGGCTGTACCGGGCCGACAGTTTATGTCCGCAAATGTCATGAATGCTAACCTAGCAAACCCAGGCATCGCCGCCTCTTTCCATCGCTAGGAGGCGGTATAATGGTAAAGGTGCCGTAATCTGAGACTCCACCCAAGCAGAGGAAAACATGAACGTGAATCCCCATGGCCTTACGGTCGTGTCACCTCTCCGCACGCTTCGTAGTGCCCCATCCGACCTTCGTCGGCCACAGCCGGCTTCGGACGGCGAAGACCGGTCGCCAAGGCTATAGAGGAGTTGAAAACGACGGGGTGGGAGTACTTGGTGAGGGGTACAATCGGTGACCAGGGTATGGTCTAAAGACAGCGCGCCGCTGCCCCCCAGGCTGCCAAAGAGAACGGAGCGCCCGCCGACTCGGTAGCGAGGCGGTGCAGGCGCGATGCGAATGAGCCTGAAAGTATTGGCCGAATCCTTGAAAGCCGTGCGTTGGCGCACGGTAACGTGGCGCGGGGGATTCGCCAGATTGACAAGAAGTCGTTTAGATCCTGCGCAATCCCAGCCGCCGCTGGCCGATGATGCCCTCCCCTTCCATGGAGGCTGGGGCCGCGTAGAAGCGCGGCGAAGGTGCGGAGGCGAGAAACCATCCGCTAAGTTACAACTCAGGCCGTTGCCGCAACCGACAATCCTGAATCAGATCCGTCCCCGCGCCATTAGATCCTGCAATCGCCGCGCAACCACTTCTTCGACCTGATCGGCGGGCAGGCCCACGGGCAGAGAGTTCGGCTCGGCGCCGAGCTGGCGGAGCCGCTCGCTCATTACGCTGAGATCCGAGTAGTGCTTCTTGTAGTCTTCGACCAAGGCCGAGCATTCCTTGAGCCTTTCGTCGACTCCTTTCAGGCAACCATCAAGGACCTTTTTTTCCTCTTCGAAGATCACTTCCAACTGCTGGCGGACTTCGGCGGTCTGCTGGTGAAAGGTTTCGATTACGTGCGCCAGATTGAATTGCATTTGCAGAATGACGTTCATCAGCCGTCCCACGGCGTCAGCGTTCATAACCGTTTCCCCCGTTGCCTGCGATCACCAGCGGCCGAGATTGTCCCATGGATCATCCGCGATGGCCGGGTAGGCCTTCCATCTTACTCTGCTTGGGACATCAGAGATCGGCTGGTTGTTCACGTCAATATGGATATGGCCGTCCCCGTCTACGCTGAGGAGTTGGCCGGTCACACAATCGCCCTAATGCTCGAGTTTTCACTTAGCATCGCGCTGCGAGCCTGTCAACGTGGTGCGCGAGTGGTGAAAGATTGACTGCATGAACTCGCTCAAATAAGATCCAGCAATCTGGTCTCGATATATCGTTTTGTGCATTCGCGGGGGAACGCTATGGCAAAGTTGAAACTCACGGTCGCTTGCGACAAATACGACTACCTTCAGCCGCTGCGCGACGGGCAGGTCAAAGCCGAAGGCCTTGATCTAAATCTCATCACGGTCGAAAGCGGCATGCGCCACGAGCGCATGGTTCATTACGGCGAGTACGACGCCTGCGAGTTTTCCATGTCATCGTATCTCGTCGCCCGCGGCCAAGACATGGATTGGCTCCAGGCTATTCCGTTTTTCCCGCGCCGGATGTGGGGACACAAATTTTGTTTCATCCGCGCCGGCTCCGGCGTAAAAGCACCCTCCGACTTGAAAGGCGGCCGCATCGGACTTCGAAGCTACGAAAACACGCTTGCATTGGTCACAAAAGGCATGCTGATGAACAGCTACGATCTCGCCGTCACCGACGTGACCTGGGTGATCGTCAACAAGGAGCATGTGGGCTTCAAGCTGCCGGCGAGCATCAAGGTCGAATTCGTCGAAGGCAAGCGGCGCCTCGAAGATCTGCTGCTGGAAGGAAAGGTTGACGCGGAGGTCGAGCCCGATTTGCCGCAAGCCTGGATTCGCGACGCGGGAACGCTGGAGCGCCTGTTCCCGGATTTCGCAAAAGAAGAGCGCGATTACTACCAACGCACAAAAATCTTTCCCATCATGCATCCCATCGTCATCAAGAAAGAAATTCTCGACCGCGATCCCTGGGTGGCCACCAGTCTCTTCGAAGCATTTATGGCCGCGCGCAAGGCCTACAACGACTTTATGGAACAACCGCACCGCTTGAGTTTCGCCTGGGCGCGCTCCTACCTCGAAGACGAAAGAAAGTTTTTCGGCAAGGATCCTTTCTACCAGGGCTTCAAAGAGAACTACAACGACGTAGAAAACTTGATCAAATTCGCCGGCCAACAGGGCATGCTCGGCCGGCCGCTGACGGTCGAAGAATTGTTCACGGAGAATACGAGAAACACCTGACGGAAGATCGAGGTTAGAAGATCGAAGATCGCCATCCTCTATCCTCGATCTTCAATCCTCGACGATCCGTGCATTTACGCCCTTTTCAAAGGCCTGTCGCACAGGAGGTTTTTATGGCTGATTACCGGATCATCGACGCCGACGGACATGTAATGGAACTCGACAGCGAGCTACGCGAGTTCATCGGCCCGCCCTACAAGGATCTCGAATGGCATCAGAGCTATTCCTTTTGGCCCGGGCTTACGATGGACGGCTACCTGCGCTCGGTGCGGCAAAAAGGTGGCTGGGCGGGCGGCGGCGATGGGCCGAAGGCCAATCACTGGCTCGACTTTCTCGACAAAAACAAAATCGAACTGACCGTGCTCTACCCAACCCAAGGGCTAACCCACGCCGCGATTCAAGACAAAGATTGGGCGATCTGCATGGCGCGCGCCTATAACGATTGGCTCTATCATAAATTCATGGCGGTCAGCCCCCGCCTGGTCGGCGTTGCGCTTCTGCCGGTCCAAGACATTTCCGAAGCCGTGAAAGAACTCCGGCGGGCAGTCAATGAACTGGGCATGGTCGGCGCCGTGCTGCCCGCGGTTGCCCCGGCGGGAAGGCTTTACAGCGGACCCGAATTCTATCCGCTGTGGGAGGAAGCCGAAAAGCTCGAAGTGCCGATTTCCACTCACGGCGGACTCAGCATGCCCGCGCTGGGACTCGATCTGCTCGGCAATTTTACCATCGCCCACACCCTGGAACATCCCTTCGCCCAGATGCGCCATTTCGTCGCCATGATGTTCGAAGGCATCTTCGAGCTGTTTCCGAATCTCAAGTTTGGCTGCATCGAGTGCGGCGTCGGCTGGGTGCCCTACATGATGGACCGGATGGACGAGGAGCAAGAGCGCAAAGGACACTACTCGCCGCGCTGCAAGCTGAAGCCGAGCGAGTATGTCAAGAAAGGCAATATCTTTTTCGCCGTCGAAGTCGAGGAATCGGCGCTGCCCCTCGCCGCCACAGTGGCCAACGAGAATGCGCTCATCTGGGCCTCCGACTATCCCCACGAGCGCGACCAGCGCGATTTCAGCCGCGACATTCCGAACTTGATCAAGCGCGACGACATCAGCGACGATCTCAAGCGAAAGATTTTCTGGGACAACCCGCTGCGTTTTTATCCGCGGCTGAAAGAACGGCTGGAAAGCGGCAAGGCATCCCCGCGCGTCGCGGCTGGTTAAGCGTGATGGCAACGGACGACTTCATCGCCGAGCTTTGGCGCTACGCCGACGAAGTGCCGATGGGGGAGCATCCCTGGTTTCAGGGCATTGTGCGCCACCGCTGGAGCCGCGATCAGATCATCCTCGGCGAAGTTCAGCATTATCTGCGCATCCGGACAAATCCGATTTTCTTCGGCTACATGGCCATCAACGCGGTTGCCGACAAGAGTTACGGGCTGATGCAAACCGTGCTGGAAAATTTCATGGAGGAGCTGGGCGGGCGGCGCACCCACGTCGATATCATGCTCCAGTTCCTCGAAGAAGGCGGCATCTCACGCGCAGAGGCGGACCGCGCCGAGCCCGCTCCGGGCACGCTGGCGGCGATCGAAATGATCACCGGCTGTTGCCAGCGACGCTCGGCGTTGGAAGGCGTCGCCATGCTCGCCTTCGTCGAAAGCCAGCTCGGGGGCACGGGAAAAGTCTCGGACAATGTCTATAAGGAATTAACCGGCCATTACGGATTCTCGCCGCGCGCCGCGGAGACCTATCGGCTTCACGCGCAGCAGGACGAAGGGCACGGCAGCCGGCAGATCGACGCTATCCGGCTGCTAGCCAATGACGCGGAGACTCAAGATAAAGTCAGAGCCGCAGTGAAATTGGGGCTAACGGCGTTCACTCTGGAATGGGACGGCCACGTGCAGGCGATGACTGGGAAGAGAGATTTTTGGAAGGGAGTTGCCGACCTCAATCTACGCCAGCCCCAAGTCAAATTTCGAGCCTAAAGTTCCCACTCCCCCTTCTCCCAACTCGGAACCTTGAACCCGGAACTTGAAACCGCCTCATAGCAGCCAATCCTTCGGCAGATCCTTGCGCAGTTTCTTATAGTCGGCGTCGGCACTGCGCCCAGCGCGCAACCGTTTTAGCGCCGCCACCACTTCCTCCTGGCTGATCTTCAGCGAATTGGAGACCATGCCCGTGGTCTCTTCGAAGCCAAGGCCTCAATTGCCGTGTCAGCCGCGCATCTTCTGGAGAACGTAGATATCCTCGTAATTCTTGGCCATGGGCGCCTTTTTGACTTCTAGCGAAAATGGGATGCTTTCAGTCCGGCACTCCCGAAAACCCAACCCGCTGTGTCGTGATCCATTCAGTTGTCGCCGCCGGCGTTCCCGCCGAGTTCACCGCCACGCGAACGCGAACGAATATTCGCCACCATTCACCGAGCCGGACCACCTGAAAAATCAGGAACGCATTCTCCGTCACCAGGCCCGCCGGCTCGTCGCAATGGACCAAAGCTTGAAACTGCGCGCCCTGTTTCGCGGCCAAGCCGATCGCAGGTTCGAAGCGCCGCTCCGTCGATTTGAATTGTCCGTGCGGCAGCCGCACGGCGCGAAGTTCCAGAGGCTGTGAGTTCAAGTTCGCGATGCGCCACAGGATTTGCCAATTCCCCTGTCCCTCCTCCGGCTCAACGGAAACCTGGGTCAAGGTAATCTGCGGCGCCGCACTTTGTGCCGGTTCCAAAGCAGTCGTTACGGCTTGAGTCGCCCTTCCGCGCGCAACTCTTGCTGGGCGATTTTCAATATCCGGTCGTTGATCACACGATCCAACGTAAATTTGCCGTCGATGAGCCCGCTCCGCTTGTCTTCGTCGAGCATGAATTGAAAACCCGCAACATTGAGCGATAAATCCGCCGTCAGCGCCGGCGCATAGAGCTGGTAAGCCTGGTTGACGATATCCGGCTCTCCTTGAAGTCCGCCGTCATAACCCGCCTTGATGGCCTCGACCTTATTTCCCCTGGCGAATTGGATGCCGAGGATGAACGCTTTGAGAAAACGCTTGGCGGTATCCGGCATTTTTTCCAACACTTCGTTGCGCGTGGCGACGATGCTTTGCGGAATGTTTAGAGTATCGCTGAGGTTCGCGATCATCGGGAAACCGATCCGCATCAGCCTTACCGTGTCCTCCGGAGTGAACGGCGCGGCGGCGACGAGGTTTTTTTCCAAAGCGGTTGCCCGCAGAGCGCTGCCGCCGATGGCACGCAGCGTCACGTCCTTGTCCGGATCGATGCCCTGGCGGCGCAGAAAAGTCCTCATGGCAAAGTCGGAAAATGCCCCGGCTCCGGTCACTCCCAGGATCTTGCCCCTGAGATCCTCCAGCGATCGTATCGATTTGCCGCCCAACAACTGGTAATTGGTCGTGTTGGAAATCGATCCGATGATCGACACCTCTAAGCCGCGCGCCCGGCTGCGCATGACGGCCTGCGCGCCGCCGATCTGCGCGAAGTCCACTTCGCCGGACGCCAGCGCGGCCATCGCCGCCGGCCCGCCGCGAATTAGAATCGGTTCGATTTGCAGGCCTTGCTGCTTGAAGAATCCGCGCGCCAGCGCGGCGCGAAACGGAATCTCGCTGTTCCAGGCCAGGCTGGTGAACACCACCCGGAGATTTCTCTTCTCCTGGGCGAAGGAAAGGCCGGCGGCGAATATCATCAACACAACACAAGCCGACAGCCACAGCGCTCTTGGTTTTCCCATTATTGGCTTCACGATTCGCGCGTCATTGTCTTTTCGCGTAAACCGAAGTCTTTCCGTCTTTGTCGAAGGTCAATACGTTATAGGGCTCCGGCGGGCCGTCCATGCCCGGCGAACCCGAAGGCATCCCCGGAACCGCAAGCCCCAGAACCCGCGGCTTTTCCTTCAACAGACGCAGAATCAAGTCCGCCGACACATGCCCTTCGATCACATAGCCTTGGACGATCGCGGTGTGACAGGAATAGAGTTTCTCCGGCACTTTGTTCTTGATCTTTACGTCAATCAGGTCGCTGTTGCTCATGTTTCTCGTGTCGATTTTGAAACCGTTTGTTCGTAGGTGCCCGACCCACCCGCTACAGCACCCTCACGTCGGAGATTGGTAGACCATAATCGATGGAGCGGCGGTCTTGTTTTGAGCTTCTATCGTGGCGCCGCCATACAGCACGAAGCAAAAAACAGCGCCGCTCAAATATCGCGCAAACTTTTTGATTCCCATGATTTTTTCCCCCGTAGTGATAATGTCGAGCCATAATCTAACAAATCGGCCACTAACAGGGAAGGGCGCGGCTCCGACGGCCCTTACCCTTATGGGGCAAGTGCAAGCACATCCTTTACAGTAAAGTGCAAGCACATCCCTTACAGTAACATGGTAGAAAACACTTTATGGAGACAATCAACATGAGTAAAAAAGCAAGATTGAGCAAAAGCGTCGCGAGATGGTCATAGCAGTA
>JAUYJC010000631.1 GCA_030688735.1 Deltaproteobacteria bacterium | reverse complement strand
CAGAAGAAACCCCTCCCAGCCTTCGGAGGCTTTCACCCCCAGGCTAACGCCTGGGGTCCTCAGCCGGGAATTTGATAGCGATATGCGCTCTCGAATCTCGGGGAATCAAGCATGGCGAATGGACCCACAAGGGAGTACATAGTGCGTTCGTCCAAAACTTTGTTCGAGGGCGCAAAATAGTGCCCGCAAGTTTCGCCAGTGCTCTGCCCACAACTATGGAGATTAGGCACATCGCGGATTATCGGCAGCCAGGAGCGAGCCATCGACAGGCTGAGCGGGCCGTTCGGTTGGCTGCTCAATTTTCAGAACTCCTCATGAGGGACGTGCTCGATGCCTCGAACCCCAAAAACTCCTAACCGAGAAGAGCTGCTGGAAACCAAGATCTCTGAACTTAGCGCCCTGATCAAAGAGCTATCGCCTCAAGCGCGCGTAGAGATTTCCTTCGAGCGGTGCGAGGACGAAGACGCGCACATCCATGTGCATCCACCGCGTTCGATCAGTGCCGAAGAGGTCGCCCGTCTCGAAGCTACAATGGGAGAGGTCTGCAACGATGTTCTCCTCGAAACGGGACTCTTCATTATTGGCGCTGTTTGCGATAGCTAACTTCCGTCAATTGCGATAAGTTTGTTTGTCCGCTGGCTCAAACCGTGGCTATGAGCGGCATTTCATAAAAGAACGCGCGCAGACACATAGCTCGCCCGTCGTCAATTCCGATTGCGAAAACGTTTTGGGGTTAGAGAAATATTTTGGCGTCGGCCGCGTTGATTTGCTTAGGCGGTGAGTTTGATCTCTATCTCGACGCCGAGGGCGCGGGCGACTTTTTTGAGCGTCGGCAAAGACACACGATCATAATTTCCCCCCTCCAGGCGCGCGATGTTGGGCTGTTGCATGCCGACCCGCCGCGCGAGCTCGACCTGGGTCCATCCCTTCTTAGCCTGGCTCGGATCAAAATCTGCGCGAGTTGAAACTCCGGGCCGAGTTTTTCATACTCCGTCCGCACCTTTGGGTTCTTAAGAAGCTTTATGCTGCCGGAAATTCATAACCCACCTCCTTGCCGTGGAATGTACTGAAGCAAAAGGTTTCAGACACGGCTTTCGGCTTTTGGTTGGGGGTCTGGTTGGGGGTCAGAGAACTATTTTGCCATTTGCTCTTGCCCCCTCAAGCGGAGAGCTCGATCTCGATCTCGGCACCGAGGGCGCGGGCAACGAGAAGGATGAATCATGAAGGATGACGGATGAAAGGGGGAAAACAGACCTTTCGAGTTACGATCTCACTGACGGCCCGACCCGCCGCGCGAGATCGGCCAGGGTCAAGCCTTTCTTCAGCGGGGCTCGAATTAAACTCTGCGCGAGGACTTAGCATTAGGCATTAGTGCCAGGCTTGACGGACGGGAAACATTTCGCATAGATATTGACTCGGTCAAGACAGGGCTTGGTGAATGACGTCTTTTAGGAGAGTCTGATAGGGTTTCCCCAGCTTTCTGGCTCGTGCTTTGGCTTTGGCAAGATCTGCCTCACTCAAACGCAAGGTTACCGGTGTAGTCTCGGGTTCGAGAATTCTCCATGTTCCTTTGACGGCGTTTTCCTGGTCGCGCGCTTCGATTTCCTTAGCTAAGCACAAAAGGCAAAACCATTTCATATCCTCCGCTTGATAAAGTTCTGATCCGCACTTCTTGCATTTCTTTTTCATTGAATTTCTCCAACAGTTCTCAAATAAACCTCAACGTGCGCTCGTTTCGCCGGATAGGCTGTAACGACGAATACGGTGTCCTTGTTCTTGCCCCATTTGAAGATGACCACGAGGAATCTTCGCGAACGAGTGTGGCCGATTCCTTTTAACGCGCCGCCGTAAGTTGGCTGGACCGCCATTCTGAAGTGGAATACTTCCTTGACTTCCCGTACGGCGACGTCCGGATGGCGTTTTCTGAAATGAACTTTCCCATCCTTCTCGCGAGCAAATACAAACCTCACGGTAGAATCCTAATGTGGGCACAGTGACGTGTCAATAAAGGTCTTGTAAAAGTGCCAGGCTTAAGAGATAGAAAACATTTCGCATGCACTTAACAACGTTGGGGGTCAGAAAATCATTTTGGCCGGCGGCCGCTCGTGGGACCTTTACGCGGAGAGTTTGATCTCGATCTCGGCGCCGAGAGCGCGGGCGACCTTCTTGAGCGTCGGCAAAGACAGCCGATCGTAATTTTCCCCCTCCAGGCGCGCTTGCAGGGCAAATGCACTCGGCGTCGCCCGGTACTCCAACGCAGAAAGATGATCGGTATCGAGGATGATCATGCGGTCGTTTTGCGTCTATCTTCTTCACGAATCCGTTGGCCTTCCTCGATGATTTCCTGCATGAGCGGATCGCCGTCAAACATCCCGGCGGTCCTGCGCCAGTCCTTTTTAGGCGCGGATACATTTAGGTTTTGCAGTACGGTATCCATCATCTTTTCTAACTTGCCGACTCGTTCTTCCAGGCTTGGCTCTGACATGGTTTTTCCTCCGAATAGATGTATGTAACACTGACACTAATGGTACGTGCGGTGAGGGCAATCAAAACATCTCCAAGACAGCGATTTCAACTGTTCTGGAAGGCATTCGGCTGACCGACTCCACTGTATTTTCGCACGACCTGTTCGTGCGCAGCCCTTTCCGCGACGAAATCAAGGGCCGCTTTGATAGTTTCGGATGGCCGACGTGTCTTAAGATACCGACTCGCTCGGCGCAATTGCTTTTCCTCAACCTGGGTAGTGACGCTTCGTTTAGCCGTTAGCTTTTCTCCTATCGGCAAAAGTACCGAGTCCTAGCATGTTTCGCAAGTGGCGCCGGGGTCAGGCATGGACACTTTGCAAATCGTGCGATGAATTAAGAGGACTCCGTTCCAGTCGTATTTCCAGTCGGTTGGAATCATGCGGAACGTAAGCGTCGTTCTGCTGGCACAAAACGAATCTCGACGCGCTGGTTTAGGGCCGCGCGATTCGATTAAGCATCGCCAGGGAATGGCCCTTCTCGTGGCCGTCTGAGGCAACAACGCTTTCTTGATCACCCCGTCCGCATCTTGAGCAGCGTCGGAATATCTATTTTCCCCTGATACGGTCGCAATTCTACTTCTTTACACTGCGCGCCGAGCATGGCCATGCGGTCGGCGAGCTCGTTGCCTTCGGTGCCGACGTGGGCGGCGACGTGAGAGGGAATTGACTCCTGGCCGGGTAATCTTGCCGATTTCATAGCGCCTTTCGCTGCTGCGGGCAAACTAACAGGCTTTGCACATTTGATCCGCCAATATTTCAGTGACCAGTGATCGATAGGTAGACCTTAGACGCGACTGCGCATAAGTCATGAGTATACGCCGAAGCGCATAAGCTGATTTTATACGCGATAACGTATATTGACAAATTATACGCCGAACCGTATATTATTACGTAAACAAGGAGTGCGTCTTATGGAGCAGATTGCCAGAACCTCAATGCAAATCGGTGCCGCGCTGCGCCGGTGCCGCCGCAGTGCCGGCCTGTCCCAGGACGCGCTGGCGGCCAAGGCCAATCTGCGTCAGGCAACAATTTCAGCGTTGGAGAGCGGCGGCGCGGGCATGCAACTGCGCACGCTGATCGATGTGATGGCCGCACTCGGCCTTGAGATAGTGATCCGCGAGCGCACAAAGGCGGCAAACAATATTGAGGACGTGTTCTGATGGCCCGTCCTCGGAGCCGCATTCCTTTGAACGTCTATTTGAACGGGCGGCTCGGCGGACGGCTACGCCGCCAGACAAGCGGCGCGATCGAATTCCAGTACGGTCCGGACTGGTTGTCCTGGGAGCACGCTCTTCCCGTGTCCCTCTCTCTGCCATTGCGAGAGGATAGTTACAGGGGTGACGCCGTGATCGCGGTCTTCGACAACCTTCTCCCCGACAGTGAGGCTATCCGGCGCCGGTTGGCCGAACGCGTTCACGCGGACGGTTTCGATGCTTACAGCCTTCTTGCCAAGGTTGGCCGCGACTGCGTGGACGCACTCCAGTTCCTGCCTGACGGCGTTGAGCCGGGACCGGCGGGCACCGTGGAGGGTCGGTCGGTCGGCGCGGACTATATCGCCCGCAAAATCGGTGGCCTCGGCGCCACACCGCTTGGAGTCGATGAGGATGAGGAATTCCGGATTTCTCTCGCCGGCGCGCAGGAAAAAACCGCGTTCCTGCAGTGGAAGAAAAAATGGTACGTGCCGCACGGCACCACAGCCACAACGCACATTATTAAGCCCCAGATCGGCGTTTTGCCCAGCGGCATCGATCTCACGCACAGCGTTGAGAACGAATATCTTTGCTTGAAGCTCACAGCGGCCTTCAGCCTGCCGAGTGCTAATGTTGGGATTGCCGACTTCAAGGGAAACCGCGCCCTCGTGGTCGAGCGCTTCGACCGGCTCTGGACCAAAGACAAGCGGCTACTGCGCCTGCCTCAAGAAGACTGCTGCCAGTCTTTATCCGTGCCGCCGACGCGCAAGTACGAGTCGGATGGTGGTCCCGGCATGACCGCAATCCTGAACTTGCTTAAGGGCAGCGATGATCCGGAAGCGGACCGGCGGTTGTTTCTCAAGGCTCAGATCCTTTTCTGGCTTCTCGGCGCGACCGACGGTCACGCCAAAAACTTCAGCATCTTTCTGCGCCCCGGTGGCCGGTTCCGTCTCACACCGCTCTATGACGTGATGTCGGTGCAGCCGGCGCTTGATGCGAGCCAGCTCCGCAGGAACAAAATGAAGCTCGCGCTCGCGGTGGGCAATAGCCGGCATTATGCGGTCCATGAGATCATGCCGCGGCATTTCCTGCAGACAGGTGCCAAAAGCGGCATTCCAGCACCCGTCGTGCAAGGCATCCTCGACGAACTCCTAAGAGCCGAACAAGCCGCTGTAGGCAAAGTCATGGAAGACCTGCCGCCGGGATTTCCAGAAGAGCTGGCGCAAAGTATCGTAGGCGGCCTGCGCTCACGCATGCGTTTGATAGAGCGGGCCGACATTGGTGGCCGTTCGTAATGCACCGCGCCGCTGTTACGTTATAGTGGCGGAGTCAGCGGATTGAGGATCTGCTTTTAGCCCTTATTCGCACCCGTTTAGCACAAGAGATCCGAATCTTTGAGGCAGCAACGCTTTCTAGATCATCCCGCCCGCATCTTCAGCAGCGTCAGAATATCTATCAAATTCCCGGCTGAGGACCCCAGGCGTTAGCCTGGGGATGAAAGCCTCCGAAGGCTGGGAGGGGTTTCTTCTGGTTTTGCGTTTCAAGTGCCACGGGCGTAAGCCCGTGGGTATCTACTTGAACCGGGTCCGACATACCAATGATCACAAATTGGACCACCGATCTGACCCCGGAATCACGTTTCCTGTATGCTCTCATTCGCGATAAGTCGGCGACTCCGGCGGAATCTGCATTACCTCGATGCTGTTGCCGTCCGGATCGTTTATAAACGCGATGCGCTGTTCGGCGCGGCCGATGAATTTGCGCACCGGTTTCACATTCATCTCCGCGAGATGTTCGAGCGCCTGCTCCAAATCGTCCACCAACAGGCAGATGTGGAGGTAGCCGATCGGGTCGGGAGGGGAGGTCGGGATGTTTTTGCCGCCGCTGAATAATTCGATTAACTGGCCTCTGGCGAATTCCAAGAACATAAGCTCGGGCCGTTCGCCCTTGGCCTCCGCATGGTAAATCTTCCGCGCACCGAAAGCATCAGCGTACCAGCGCACGCTGCGGTCGGTATCGGCGACCTTGAATGCGACATGTCCGAAACGCACTCCGTTGATAGGCATACAAGCTCCTTTAGGTTTATTGGCTTCTCCGGTTTTTTGTGAAGAAGTATCACCACGGAGGCACAGAGTTCGCAGAGGTCGGAAAATTTCCTTATGAAGAACTCTTTACTCC
>JAUYJC010000623.1 GCA_030688735.1 Deltaproteobacteria bacterium | reverse complement strand
CTATCTTTCCGGCGCCGGCGAAGGTCAGTGGCTGCACCAGCACTTCAATGTCGGTGCGACACCCGCGACTTACTTGGTGCTCAACCAGGGGCTTTCGAGAAAATATGCCGTTAACCGCTGGCAGGCCAATCAATCCACCGTTCTGCGCGGCGGCGAAGTCAGCGGCAAAAAAGGCGGCTACCAGACCGAATACGAGGACGAAGACCCGGATGTCCATCGCATCTTCGAAGACGAGCTGCGCAAGCGCGGCATCACGTGCAGGATGAAAAAGATGGTCCCCTGGTGCACCGGCGAGGCCGGCGCGGAAACCATCAAGGCCACTTTCCTCGACGAGCATGGGGTTTACGAATAAGTCCGTGGTTCGCCATTGCAAGGGTTCTAACCGGAGCTTAGGACGCTATGCTGACAGGGAGTATACCACCACGAAGGTCACGAAGAGCACGAAGTTAGGAAGTTTAAAAAATTAATGTCCGAAACCTTCGTGTCCTTCGTGCCTTCGTGGTGAGATCTGATTTTACTTTTTAATTGCAATTTCGCCCCACTGTGCCCTTCGTGGTGAAAAGAGCAACCAACTCTCGTACTATACATCCGCTATGCATGATTTACCGGGCAGCCACGATCACAACGACCATCAGTTCGATGTCGAGGAAGAACATCCGCTCTGGAAGCTGGACACGATCACTCTCACCAGCGTCGGCATCGATATCGGCACGGCGACATCCCAGATTATTTTCTCGCGCCTCGTGCTGCGCCGGCTTGGTCGCGAGCTGTCGAGCCGCTTCGTGGTGACGGAACGGAAAACCCTCTACCTCTCCCCTGTCCATTTCACTCCCTACGTTGCGGGCCGCGAACGGATCGACGACCAGGCCCTCGCCCGCCTCGTCGACGCCGCTTATCGTGAAGCAGGAATCAATGCGGAACAGGTGGACACCGGCGCGATAATTTTAACCGGCGAAGCGATCCGCCGTGACAACGCGCGCGCCATCGCGGATCTATTCGCCGCCGAGCGGGGAAATTTCGTCTGCGCCAGCGCCGGCCACAACTTCGAAGCGCAGCTCGCGGCTCACGGCTCCGGCGCCGTCGCCCTTTCGGCCGAGCGTGAATGCCGAGTGCTCAACGTCGATATCGGCGGCGGCACGACCAAACTGGCCGTGGCCGAATGCGGGCGGGTCCTGAGCACAGCGGCATTTCATATCGGTGGCCGGTTGCTCGCCACCGACGGAAACGGCGTCATCAGAGTTTTGGAACCGGGCGGGCAAACATTGGCGCGGCAAGTAGGAATTGAGTGGCGGCTCGGAGAACGCGTGGTGCCGGAAGAGATCGAGCGGTTGGCGGACCACATGGCAAAAGCCGTTCTCGCTCTTGTTCAGCAAGAAAATCCCGCACCCGAATTCGCGCGGCTCTGGCTCACCCCGCCGCTCGGCAGCGTCAAAACCTACGACGCCATCGTCTTTTCCGGCGGCGTCGGCGAGTACGTTTACGGCAAAGAGTCCAAAACCTTCGGCGACCTCGGCGCCCCGCTGGGGAAATCGCTTCAGCGCCAGATCAGCAACGGCGCGCTCGCCTGGCCGCTTGCGCCTGCCCGCGAGTGCATCCGCGCCACGGTCATGGGCGCCGCGCAACATACGATTCAGGTGAGCGGCAACACGATCTATCGCTCCAACGACGAGCTGCTCCCGCGCAAAAACCTGCAAGCGCTGCGGCCGCCCGTCGACTTGAGCGAGAACATCCATCCGCCGGCGCTCGCGGCGGCGATCACAAGTCACTTTCAAGCTTTCGATCTAAAAGAAGGAGAAGCAGAAGTCGCGCTGGTCTTTCGTTGGGGCGGACCGCCCGCGGCCCTCCGCATCGCGGCTTTCTGCCGCGGTCTGATGGAAGGTCTGCCGCGAACTCTGAAGAGCGGGCGACCGATTTATCTCGTCTTCGACCACGACCTCGCCGGGCTCGTCGGCAACATCCTTAAAAACGATTTCGACCTCAACAACGACATCCTCGCCATCGACGGCGTCACCCTCCACGACTTCGACTTCATCGACCTCGGCAAAGTCCTGGAACCCTCCGGCACTGTTCCCGTCACCATCAAGTCGTTGGTGTTTCAGTTTTGATGGTCAATGCACTTTGATGCTCTGGCTACGGTCAGCCTACAAAACTTGCCATTCATAGCCAATAGGTTATAAACTGCGTATGAGGGTCACGTTTTTCAAAACATTCTCAGGTCGATCACCCGTCCTTGAATACATTCAAGGACTTGCGACGCCCTAGCGAGCACGGGTGTTTGACGGGCTCGATCAAATTGAGCGCCATGGTTTCAATGCGATTAGGGTGCAGTTTCGGCAGATTGAGGGCAAGCTGTGGGAGATCAAAGTCTCATCTCAGCGAATTTTATATGTCGTCATTGAGCGAGAGGAGATGGTTTTGCTGCATGCTTACAAAAAACAAGGGCAGAAGCTACCCATCAAGGAGCGAGACGTCGCCGTTAAGCGAATGAAGGAGTTGTTGTCATGAAAGCCAAAAGGAAGAGAGTCACGCTCAAAGAGGCGCTAAGTCGCGAACTAAAGGACCCCGAATTTAGTTTCTACTTCCAAAGAGAACAAGCCATTAGCGAAATTGCTAGATTGGTTCGTGATGCGCGACTGAAGGCAGGCTTAACTCAGGCCCAACTGGCCAAGAAGGCGCAAAGCAGTCAAGTCGTTATCGCAAGACTCGAATCGGGAACGGACCAGAGGACTCCGTCGCTTGATCTTCTTGAGCGAATCGCCAGCGCGTTAAAAGCAAAGCTATTGGTTCGCTTCGAGTACAATCAAGTCGCCTAGGGCTTGGAATTAGCGTTCAGCCTACGTTGCGAAGTGGCTCAAGCCGAGCGATTGCTGCGGCGTTCTTACTCCGCAAGGCATGCCACAGGTCCCAATCCTGCTGCAATCCGAGCCAAAAGTCTGCCGACATCCTTAAGACATGCGCCAGTCGCAGCGCTGTATCAGATGTGACACTGCGCTTACCTCGGATAATTTCATTTAAGCGGGGAAAGGATATCCCCAGGCGCACCGCAAAGGCAGATTGGCTAATTCCGAGGGGCTTGAGAAACTCTTCGAGCAGCATCTCCCCAGGATGCGTCGTGGGCCTCTTGGTAGGTAGCCGCCGCACCGCAGGAAACTGTGACGATTTACTTCGTTGTGGACGCCGCTCAGTGGTAGTCCGCGATTTCAACTTGTTGCGCAT
>JAUYJC010000614.1 GCA_030688735.1 Deltaproteobacteria bacterium | reverse complement strand
CCGCCATCCAGACGCTGATCGATTTCTCGCAGAATCCCGGCGCCAAGACGGCGAAGCCCGCGCAGTTCATCGACAACACATTCGCCGCCGAGCTGGAGCGCTCGGGTTTCATCGATCAGCTTTATAAGCAGTAGAAACCACGACGAGGAATTTTAGTGACGGGCAATTCAATTTTTGGTAGCGGCTCCGCGGCATCGCGTTAGACAGCCCTAGCCTATGCCCAGCGCAACCATAAAGCTGTTCTTGGTCCACGGCGACGCTAAGCGCTTACGGACTGCCGAACTTTCGAACTGGACGGGAAAGGCAATCGCTGGTGCGCGCAGCGAACTTGATGGTGTCCTTGCACGAGACGAGGCAGCAAAGTCAGGCGTCTATTTCCTGAGTGGTACCGATTCGGAATCCGGAAAGCCTGCGGTGTACGTTGGCGAAGCCGAAAGCATCCGGGAGCGCTTACGGAGCCACCTCGACAAGGATTTTTGGAATCACGTCGTTTTCTTCATCAGCAAAGACGAGAACCTGACCAAGGCTCATGTTCGATACCTCGAGGGTCGCCTCATCGAACAGGCGAAGTTAGCTGGAAGGGCGCTGGTGATGAACGGCCAATCAAGTGGGTCAAAGCTCCCTGAATCTGACCGCGAAGACATGGAGATCTTCCTTGATAGAATTCACCAGCTCATGCCTGTGCTCGGGGCCGACGCCCTGGTGCCAATTGGCTCGGCGCCGGAAGGCCGTGCCGAAAAGCAGCTCCTTGTCTGCGAGATCAAAGGGCTAAAGGCTACTGGCCATCTCACCCCAACGGGTTTTGTCGTGCTAAAGGGATCGCAAGCGGTTCTCAAGGAGCGTGCGTCTGCTCACCAGTACCCGTATACCCTCGTGTCACGGAGAAGATTGATAGAAGATGGAACATTAGTCGAAGACGGAGATCATTTGAAGTTTACCCGAGACTCCGAATTTAGTAGCCCCAGTGCGGCCGCAACCGTCGTGCACGGAGGATCGGCGAATGGTCTTCTCGCGTGGAAGAGCAAGGATGGCAAGACGCTCAAGGAACTCGAAGCCGCCTAACCTGCGCTTCAATGGCCGTCAATCTGCTGTGGAGACGGAAGGCAGGGCCAAGTCTGCAATCACACATTGTCGTAATGCCAAACCCAACCCCTTGACCAACCCGGTGACCCATGACCACACGTGCAGCTCCGCGGTTCATGCTAAACCGTTTAATCCGCTCGTTGTCGCTGATCGAATCGTTTCGCGACTTGATTGCTTCCAGGCTTTGGGGATAAGACGCTATAAGGTTGGGCGTGAACGAGAGCGGGGGAGATGCTTGTATCCTTTACAGGAGCCAAGCCGGTGTACTACGAGCTGGTTATCGTTGCGGCCTTCGCCGCCACGGAGATTTGGCTCGGAGACGACGGCGGGCATTTCGTTCAGAAGGAGATCGGGACGCTCAGGACGAGTCTGTTGGCCGGTCATTACACGGTGGAGTTTGGGCTAGGTTCTCTCCCCCGTACCCGATCCACCTGGCAAAGGCGAGTCGATACACGCAGGCGGAACTCGCTGCAGGGCCGACTTGCTCTCGCCCGATTCCAAAGTTGGCGCTTGAATAATGCAGGACGAGGTGTTTTCGACCTGGATTCCGGAGATATAATACCAATTCCTTATGTCGGTTCGTTTCCAAAGGTTAAATCTGGCATCTTGGCGCTGCGATGGCGAAGATTGATCGACTCAAGGAAGAAATCGGGTGGCTCAAGCTAGTCTTTGGCGTCCTGTTCTCTATCGATGTCTCACCGGCTGGTTGGCTGGCCTAGAACTACGCGAGTGCCAACCGATTCCTGCTTCTCCACGGCGTGATCGCAACGGCGGTGCCGTGAAAAGACTTCCGACCCCTTTTTCTCCGCCCTGTAGGAGGGTTTCTCTAACGCCTCGTTCGCCAGCAAGTGTATTTCCAGCTATAATGCCCGTGGTTCTGGGGAGGTGACGACATGAAGGATCTGACGAGGATCACTACGGACCCACAGGTCATGGGTGGAAAACCATGCATCCGAGGGCTTCGGGTTACCGTTGGAACGATCGTGGGGCTCGTAGCGGCTGGCCATTCCAAAGAAGAGATTCTCGCGCTTTATCCATATCTGGAAGAAGCCGACATCACTGAGGCTCTCGCTTACGCCGCCTGGCGTGTAGAAGAAATCGAAGTCCCGCTCGGTCGCCCTAATTACCATTGACGAATCTCGTCTGAGGGCGCGAATTCTGCCTCTCATTCAGTAGGAGCGTTCTAGCTAATCGCAGGCTGCGTTTGCTCGTATAAGTCTAACTTTTCCCCTTCTTCGCTATCGTATCCGTCCCGCCGACAGCGAGAAATCGCCCTTCCGAATATAAACGTGGCCCAAACGTTTGCGGCCAAGCTCTTCGACAAGTTTCACCAGCGGCTTGCGCGCGTCGAGGTATTCTTTGCGCGGCGGGGCCGTCTTCAGGGCGTCGACGAATTCGGGGCCGGCGTAGAAGCGCAAAATTAATTCTTCGTCGGAAAGATTTGGGCCGCCGTACTTTTTTCTGACTT
>JAUYJC010000595.1 GCA_030688735.1 Deltaproteobacteria bacterium | reverse complement strand
CGGCGCTGGCAAGAAGTATCCCGCAGCTAAACTCAAACGGGTCGCCGCAAGGATTCTCAAGTTGCTGAAAACGGACAAGGCCGAGTTGAGCGTCGCCTTGATCGGCAATGGCGAGATGCGCAAGCTCAACGCCCGCTATCGAAAGAAAGATTACCCAACGGACGTATTGTCGTTTCCGGCCGCGCAGGACATGCCGGATGGGGTCCGGTTGCTCGGCGACGTGATCATTTCGGTTGATAAAGCCAAGGAGCAGGCAAAGGAGCGCGGCCGGAGTTTGGATGAGGAGATGACGACTCTACTGATCCACGGGGTACTGCACCTTCTCGGCTACGATCACGAGCGCTCGGCGAAGGATGCCCGGATCATGGGTCGGCTAGAAAAGAAGACCTATAGGGCGCTTTGTGACCGGGGGCGATTACAGGTATAGTGACCGACAGAATCGACGGGTCACAAGAACAAGTAGAATCCAGAGAGCACAAAAATGTTGGAAGAAACCAAAGAACAGTTAGCCCACCTGGAAGAGCGCCTCGACCTCCTACGGAGGCGGCTTTGACGTCGAAGGGAAACAGCAGCGGGTCGCAGAGCTGAACCGACTTACCTCCCAGCCGGATTTCTGGAACGACGGCGAAAAAGCCCAGAGCATCTTCAAAGAGCAGTCCGGGCTCAAATCGGTCATCGATGCTTGGGAAAAACACCGGGCCGGGCTCGAAGAGGCGCGGTTTTTTCTCGAGGTCGCCAAGGACGAAAAGAGCGAAGAGGCGCTCGGCGAAGCGGCGGCCAAGGTCGCCGAGGTCACCCGGGAGATGGCGCAGACCGAGCTGGCGCAGCTTCTCGGCGGTCCCGACGACCGGCGCAACGCGATTGTCACCCTCCATCCCGGCGCCGGCGGCACCGAGGCGCAGGACTGGGCGGAAATCCTATTGCGCATGTATCTGCGCTGGGCCGACCGGCGCGGCTATCGCAAGGAAATCCTCGAATACCAGCCAGGCGAAGAGGCGGGCGTTAAAAGCGTCACCTTTACGGTCGAAGGCGATTATGCCTACGGCTATATGAAAGCCGAGGCCGGCATCCACCGGCTCGTGCGTATCTCCCCCTTCGACGCCAACTCGCGCCGCCATACCTCGTTCGCTTCGGTTTTCGTCTACCCGGAGATCGACGACACAATCAAGATCGAGATCGACGAAGCGGACCTGCGCGTCGACACTTACCGTTCCAGCGGCGCCGGCGGCCAGCATGTCAACAAAACCGATTCCGCCGTGCGCCTGACCCATCTTCCCACCGGCATCGTCGTAGCCTGCCAAAACGAGCGCTCGCAGCATAAGAACCGGGCGATGGCGATGAAAATCTTGAAATCACGTCTCTACGATCTGGAGATCGAAAAGCAAAAAGTAAAGATGGAGAGCTATCATAAAACCAAGAAAGATATCGGCTTTGGCAGCCAGATCCGCTCCTACGTGCTCGCTCCCTATCGTCTGGTCAAAGACCACCGCACCAACGTCGAAGTCGGCAACGCAGACGGCGTGCTCGACGGCGATCTCGATCAGTTCATCCAGGCGTATTTATTGCAGACCAGCGATCCGGCAAGCTCGTAGGCCGTCCCATCCGGCCATCATCTTTTCCTTCGCGATGGAACCGGAGAATATTCCGGGCCGCGGGGAACTTTCCTGCAACTTTAATCGTTTAGATAACATCCAATATCGATTTGCTGGCGAAGGTGCGTCCAGTTTCACGTTGCGCCGGTTGAATGGAAATGATCTTCTAGGGGTTAGAATTTTATTTAAGCTTCAATGGATTTAGGGAGGATTCATGAACGGTGAATCGGTTACCGGAGTCAATGGCAATGGCAACCAAGGACAGACTGCCGACCTGGAGGGCGCCGTTCTCGAGCGCTACGGCAGCGCGGCACAGGAAGTCGAAGCCTGTTTGTGTCTACCGGTGAGTTATAATGAGGCGCTGTTGAACGTCATTCCACAAGAGATCCTGGAAAAAGATTACGGCTGCGGCGATCCGTCGCGTTACGTTCGCGAAGGCGAGACGGTTCTCGATCTCGGTTCCGGCAGCGGCAAGGCTTGTTACATCATGGCGCAGATCGTCGGTGCCAAGGGTAAAGTCATCGGCGTGGACTTCAATCCGCCGATGCTCGAATTGGCGCGCAAATATCAAAAAGCCATCGGCGACATGCTGGGCTATCACAACGTCGAGTTTCGCCGCGGCAAGATTCAGGACCTGAGAACCGATTTGGAGATGGTGGACCGGTACCTGGAGGCGAATCCAGTTCGGTCCGCGACGGGTTTGGTGCGATTGGAGGAATTCCAGGACAAGATTCGAAACGAGCAGCCCTTAATCCCTGACGAATCTATCGACGTGATCATTTCCAACTGCGTGCTCAATCTGGTGCGGCCGGAAGACAAGAAGGCGCTATTTGCCGAGATGTACCGCGTGTTAAAGCGCGGCGGCCGGGTCGCCATCTCCGATATCGTCAGCGACGAGCCGGTGCCGGAACATCTGGCGAAAGATCCCGATCTGTGGAGCGCCTGTGTGTCCGGCGCTTTCCAAGAAGAAGAGTTTTTGCGCGCTTTCGAAGAAGCCAAGTTTCACGGTATTCAAATCGAAGAGCTGCGCTCGGAAGCCTATCAAACCGTCGAGGGTGTCGAGTTTCGCGCCGTAACGGTGACGGCTTACAAGGGCAAGGAAGGCCCCTGCGTCGAGCGCAACCAGGCGGTGATGTACCGCGGCCCGTGGAAACAAGTGGTGGACGACGACAATCACGTGCTGCCGCGCGGCGCGCGCATTGCCGTGTGCGACAAGACATTTAAACTTTATTCCCAACCGCCTTACGAAGGCCAGTTCATCTTAGTCCCACCCCGAGAAGAAGTGGTGCCGGAGAGGGCCGGCGTCTTCGATTGCTCCCGCGACCAGCGCCGCCATCCGCGCGAGACCAAGGGATTGGAATACAACGTGACTCGAATATCCAGCAGCATGTGCGGCCCGGACTCGAATTGCTGTCCGTAGGAAACAAATCGAGGATCGAAGATCGAGGATAGAGAATCGCAAATCGGGAAGCGATTCGACGATCCGGGTTCAATCGAAAATCCATGCAACCCTTCGCACAAAAGCTCCATCTAAACGGCAATGGGCTGAGCCGGCGCACGATCGACGCCTTGCAGGTGAACATGGGCCGGTATTGCAACCAGGCTTGTATCCACTGTCACGTCGAAGCGGGCCCGACGCGCAAAGAAATGATGAGCCGTGACACCGTGGAAGCGGTCTTACGATTTCTCAGTGGTTCAAAGATTCCGACTCTTGATATCACCGGCGGCGCGCCGGAATTGCACGCGGATTTCAATTATCTAGTGGAATCGGCAATGAACCTCGGGCGCCACGTGATGGATCGTTGCAACCTGACGGTGATCTTTGAACCTGGCAAAGATTATTTGCCAGAGTTTTTCCGGCGCCATCGGGTGGAACTGGTTTGCTCGCTGCCTTGCTACACGGAAGAAAAGGTTGACCAGCAACGAGGCAAGGGGACTTTTGATTTGAGCATTCGCGCGTTGAAGATTTTCAATCAGCTGGGCTACGGTCAACCGGACGGGGAGTTGAAGTTAGATTTGGTCTACAACCCGGTCGGCCCGCACCTGCCGCCACCGCAGGAAAAACTGGAGCAGGACTACAAGCGCATTCTGCGCGACCGATTCGGTATCGAGTTCAACCGTCTCTATTGCCTCGCCAACATGCCGATCACGCGCCACGCGATGCACCTCAAGCTTCGCGGCGAGTACGACCGGTACATGGAATTGCTGGAGTCCAACTTCAATGCCGCCGCCCTGGACCAAGTCATGTGCCGCAATCTCATCAGTGTCGGCTGGCAAGGGTCGATCCACGACTGCGACTTCAATCAAATGCTTCGGTTGCCGATTCTAGGTGCCGACGGCAAGGCGCTCAATATCTCCACTCTAACCATCGAGCAGGTGCTGAGCCGGCCCATTGCCGTCGGCAACCACTGCTATGCCTGCACCGCGGGGGCAGGAAGCAGCTGCGGCGGTGCGCTTGTATCTTAAATTCACGCGAAGGAGCGCAGGATGTTCGATTTCGCCATCTTGATCGTTGGCGCGATGTTGCTTATCGCGTATGCCAACGGCGCCAATGACAACTTCAAGGGCGTCGCAACGCTGTTCGGCGGCGGTGTCAGCGATTATCGCAAGGCTCTGTGGTGGGCTACGGCGACCACTCTCGCGGGATCATTGGCGGCCTTTTTTCTCGCTGGAAATCTCATCGCAGTGTTCCAAGGAAATGGTCTGGTTCCGTCGTTTCTCGTTCACTCGCCGGCGTTTCTCATGGCGGTCATTCTGGGCGCGGCACTGACGGTTTTCACCGCAACCAAGATCGGCATGCCGATCTCGACGACGCATAGTTTAGCGGGAGCACTGATCGGCGGGGGCGTCGCGGCAGTGGGATTCAATTTGACCGGCGCAACCGTATGGCAAAGTTTTTTTCTGCCGCTGCTCGTCAGTCCGTTCCTCGCAGTGGCGTTGTCGGCAGCGGCCTACCCGCTTTTGAGCGCGGCTCTGCGTTTTGCCGGCGTCGATAAACAAACCTGCGTCTGCGTCGGTAGCGAAGTGGTGCCCGCCGCCGTTACTCCTGAAGGCTATGTTTTCTCCCATGCATCGACCGGCCTTCGCATCATCGTCGACCAACCGGGCCGATGCGTGCAGCGACTCGCCGGCACGATGTTCGGTTTCGATGTGCATAGGTTGATCGACTATGGCCACTATTTCAGCGCCGGCGCGGTGAGTTTCGCCCGCGGCCTTAACGACACGCCGAAAATCGTCGCCCTTGGCTTGGCCGGCGGCACGCTGAATCTTAGCTGGTCCATCGGCGTCGTGGCCGTGGTCATGGCTCTGGGCGGCTTACTCAACGCGCGAAAAGTGGCGGAGACGGTGAGCAAGCGCATCACCGCACTCGAGACGGATCAGGGATTTCTGGCGAATCTCGTCACCAGTGGATTGGTGATCTTTGCTTCGAAGTGGGGTTTGCCGGTTTCGACCACACATGTTTCCTGTGGCGCGTTGTTCGGCATCGGCGCGGCCAGCGGCCAGGCCCGCTGGGGCGTGATCCGCACGATCTTGCTCGCCTGGGTTTTGACTCTTCCATTTTCGGCGGTGAGCGCCGGTTTAATTTACCTGTTGTTGTCTCGGGTAGCGCTAGCATAGAAACAGTAAAAGAATCATGAGAACGGCCAAGAAACTGTTTGTCGCTTTCTTGATCATCGACATCGTCGCGGCGATTATTTTTCTGCCGTTTCGGGATTGGTTTGCGGGCTTTGAAAATTATATCCGGGGTCTCGGCAGTCTCGGACCCATCGCGGTGGCCCTGGCCTACGTCCTGACAACCGTTCTGTTGATACCGGGAAGCGCTATCACGATCGGCGCCGGCACGCTCTTCGGGTTGAAAACAGGCTTCCTGGTGGTCTTGGCGGGTGCCAATCTGGGCGCGCTGTGTGCATTCCTGCTGGCGCGGACGTTGCTCCGCGACAAGGTGGCGCGCTGGGCGGAGGGCAACCCGAAGTTTCGTTCCCTCGACCGCGCCATCGGCCAACAGGGTTTCAAAATGGTTTTTCTGTCGCGTCTCAGTCCGGCCTTTCCGTTCACTCTGCTCAATTATCTTCTCGGACTCACGGCGGTGCGGACGGGTTCCTATGTCTTAGCGAATCTTTTCGGCATGCTGCCGGGGACGTTTCTTTACGTCTATATCGGGGCGGCGGCGCGGGACGCTTTGGCGGGGCAAACAGACGGGTCAACGGACTTCTACCAGCAAATCTTGAAGTATGTTGGCCTGCTGGCGACCGTCGCCGTGGTAGTCATCGTAACGCGCATCGCGCGCAAGGCGCTGCGGGATGCGGAGCTGGCCCACGACGGCAGCGCCGTCAGCGGCAAACCGCGCCTCGATCCCAACCACAAGCCGGCATCGTTCGACGAGATGATGCTCGTCGATGACGCGCACGACAAGCAACTGATCGAGAACTGCCATCCCTCGGGCTGGGTTAACCCCACTCCCGCCGACAAGTACAACCTGGTAGTTATCGGCGGCGGCACGGCGGGTCTGGTCAGCGCCGCTGGCGCCGCGGGGCTCGGTGCCAGGGTCGCGCTCATCGAGCGTAATCTTTTGGGCGGCGATTGTCTCAACGTCGGCTGTGTCCCGTCCAAGGGCATGATTCGCGCGGCGCGGGCGGCATTCGACGCGCGTACCGGCAAGGAGTTCGGCGTCCGACTCGACTGTAAGCCAGAAATCGCCTTCGCTACCGCGATGGAGCGCATGCGCAGGCTGCGCGCCGGCATCAGCGGCCACGACTCCGCAGAACGCTTTAAGAAACTCGGCATCGATGTTTATATCGGTAACGGTCGTTTTGTCGGACCCAGCACCGTAGAGGTGGGTGACAAACGTCTGGAGTTCAACCGCGCCGTCATCGCCACGGGGGCCCGAGCGGCGGATCTGCCGGTGCCCGGTTTGAAAGAGGCCGGTTACTTGACCAACGAGACCGTTTTTACGCTGACCGAATTGCCGCGCCGGATCGCGGTTATCGGCGCCGGCCCCATCGGCTGCGAACTGGCGCAGTCTTTTGCCCGTTTCGGCAGCGAGGTCTACCTGATCGAAGCCGTGCACGGCATTATTCCCAACGAAGATCCCGATGCCAGCGAGATCGTGCGCCAGTTAATGATGGAACGCGACGGTATAAAACTCATGTGCTGCGGCAAGGAGTTGAAAATCAGTAAGGCCGACGGCGGCAAACGGTTGACCCTGGATTCGCATGAAAACCACTACGACATCAGTATCGATGAGATCTTAGTCGGTGGCGGGCGCAAACCGAATTTAGAAAACCTGGGCTTGGAAGCGGCAGGGATGGAGTACACAGCCCAGGGTGTGACGGTGGACGACCGGCTGCGCACGACCAGTGGCAAAATTTTCGCCGCTGGCGACGTCTGCTCGCGTTACAAATTTACCCATGCCGCCGACGCCATGGCGCGCATCGTGATCGCCAATGCGCTCTTCATGGCGCGGCGCAAGGTGACCGATCTGGTGATCCCCTGGTGCACTTACACCGACCCGGAGGTTGCCCACGTCGGTTTCTACGAGAAAGACGCGCGCGCTGCCGGATTCGACGTGGCGACGATAACGGAGTCGTTAGATCACGTGGATCGTGCGATCCTGGACGGCGAAGCTGAAGGCTTCGCCCGCGTTCACTATGATAAGAAAACCGGTAGAATCCTTGGCGGAACGATTGTCGCGCGCCACGCCGGTGAAATGATCGGCGAACTGACGCTGGCGATGGTCGCGAAACAAAGCGTGGCGGTTTTGTCTTCAACCATTCACTCGTATCCGACCCAGGCGGAGGTGCTGCGCAAGATCGGCGACGCTTATATGCGGACCAAGCTGACGCCCATGGTGAAACGAGTCTTCGAGAAATGGCTGGCGTGGCGGCGCTAGTTTGAATCGGTGAAGAGTAAGGGGTTAGGAGTGAGGAGTTCTTGATGCAAAGCATCTCGGTTCGAGCGCTGGTAGTTCTTGTTGTTCTGTTTTCAGTTAACGCGGCGCAAGCTGCGCCGAAGGCGGAACTCTGGCCTCGCTGGCAGAAGCACGATCCCTCCAATTCGCAGAAAATCGACCATGGCGCTTGGGACAGGTTTTTGCGCGAGTTTGTGGTCGCTAACCATCCGTCGGGAATTAACCGTGTACGCTACCAGGCGGTGACGCCTGAGGCTGTGAAGAGCCTGAAAGGCTACCTGCGAGCGCTGCAGGACCTGGCAATTTCCAACTATAACCGCGCCGAACAGAAGGCGTTCTGGATCAATCTCTACAATGCGCTTACAGCGGACATCATCATATCGCGGTTTCCGCTGGCGTCGATTCGAGACGTTAATATTTCGCCGGGCCTTTTCACCCGCGGACCATGGGGCGCGAAGGTACTTGCCATAGAAGGAGAGAAACTGTCGCTGGATGACATCGAGCATCGCATCCTGCGGCCGATCTGGAAGGACAACCGGGCCCATTACGCCGTAAACTGCGCGAGCCTCGGTTGTCCGAATCTCCAGCCGACCGCCTACACGGCTGACAATACCGAGGCGCTGCTGGAAAAGGGTGCGCGGGAATACATCAATCATCCGCGCGGTGTGACCATTAAAAACGGTAAACTCCAAGTATCGAGCATCTATGTGTGGTTCCAAGAGGACTTCGGCGGCGCGGCCGAAGGGTTGATGGAGCACTGGCAGAATTATGCCGAGGGCAAGCTGACCGACGCGCTGTCGAACTACAGCGGCGGCCTGGCCCATGATTACGATTGGCGGCTGAACGGCGTAGGGTCCGAACCATGACGACACCGGCAGGGCCATAGAACTGCGATGCGCATCTCAGTCATCATACCGGTATTGAACGAAGAGAAATCCATCGGCTCGACGATCGCCGCGCTCAACGCGCTACACCCTCATGAGATCATCGTCGTTGACGGCGGCAGCAGCGATCGCACGCGCAGGATCAGTGTGGAGGCCGGTGCGAAGGTTTTGACGACCGGCCCCGGCCGGGCCAGGCAGATGAATCGCGGCGCCCTGGATGCGACCGGCGATGTTCTGCTGTTTCTTCACGCCGACACACGGTTGCCGGCGTCCGCTCTTCGCGACATCGAATCGGCGTTGAGCGACCCGCGCTATCTTGGCGGCCGGTTTGATGTTGAGTTGGACAGCGACCGCTGGCTTCTCAAGGTCGTCGGCTTCATGATAAGCTTACGGTCGCGAATTTCGAAAGTCGCTACGGGCGACCAGGCGTTGTTCGTGCGCCGGGAAATTTTCGCAGAGCTAGACGGCTTTCCCGACATGCCTTTAATGGAAGACATCGCCTTTTGCCGCCGGCTCAAACGCCTGGGCGATGTTGCCTGTTTGAGAACTCGGGTGACGACCTCGGCTCGCCGTTGGGAGGTGGAGGGAGTGTGGCGGACCATATTTCGGATGTGGACGCTAAAGCTTCTCTACCTCGCGGGAGTTTCGCCGGCGCGCTTGAAACGATTCTATGCCGACACGCGCTAATGCCCTAGCGGTGATGGCCAAGGCGCCGGTGGCCGGCCAGGTCAAAACGCGCTTGCTGCCGGTGCTCACCCCTGAAGAAGCGGCGGAGCTGTCCCGCGCTCTACTGGTGGATCAACTCAATCATCTCAGCGGTCTTAAATCCGCTGATCTCTATCTCGCCTTCACGCCCGACGATGCGCGTGCTTCGATGGCCGAGCTTGCGTCCGCGCCGTTTCGGCTGTTCGCCCAAGAAGGCGACGATCTCGGCGCGAGAATGAACGGGGTGTTTGACTGGCTGCGCGCCCAAGGGCATCGAAACATGGTTCTTATCGGCGGCGATTTGGCTCCCGTGCCGCTGCGCAATTTAGCAGAGGCTTTCACCGCACTGGAAGTCGCCGGCGAGCGCGTCGTTCTCGGACCGAGCCGCGACGGCGGTTATTATCTTGTCGGCATGAATCGCTCAACACCGCAGATCTTCGACGGGATGACCTGGAGCCATGATCGAGTGCTGGCACAAACCACGGCTAAACTGAGTGCGTCGAAAATCGAATTTCACCTTCTACCCACCTGGTTTGATATCGATACCGTCGACGACCTGCGCCGCATGAAATCACAACTCCCCCCAGATTGCGCATCCGCCATGAAGCTAACTCTCGAATTTTTGCGGCGCCTCGGTCTCGACCAGCGAGAAACACGGCCGGAGTCTTAGCCCATTGCCCGACAGACCGCTATGCTCCCGTCACGGGAATTTTCCGGCGCGCGCGGGTGTTGAAGAAGGGTACAGTGGTTTCTCCAAGTTTTGATCTTTAGCCCCTAACAGCGGATCGTTAATATGATAGGGTAAAATTTATCTTGGTTGTCTGCTTGGCCAGGAGACTACGCTCGCCAGGTAAAGTCGGCATGTCCTACAAAAGCATTGAAGATTACGGCATCATTGGCGACTTGCACACCGTTGCGTTGGTCGGCATCGACGGCTCCATCGATTGGTGCTGCCTGCCGCATTTCGACTCGCCGAGCGTTTTCGCCGCGCTTCTGGACGACAAAAAGGGCGGCTATTTTAAGATCGCGGCCGTGGCCCCGGTGCGCCGCAAGCAACTTTACTTGCCGGAGACCAACGTGCTGCTCATCCGCATCTACAGCGACGAAGGCATCGCCGAGGTCACCGACTTCATGCCCATCGAGGCGCGCAGCCTCGAAGGCAAACGATCAAACTATCATCAGATCATCCGGCGCGTAAGCACGGTGGCCGGGAACATGCGCTTTCGCCTGGAGTGTTTTCCGGCATTCGATTACGCGCGTGAGAAACACAACGTTCAACCCTACCCTCAAGGTGTCGCCTTCCTCAGTTCTTCGTGCGCCGTCGGTTTGGTTTCTCCTTTGCCCCTCGACCTTCAAGAAACGGGAGTGACGGCTGATTTTGCGTTGGCGCGCGGCAACTCGGCGACTTTCTATTTGCGCCAGGCGGATAGGGGAAGCGAGGCCAGTCTGCTCATTCCGGAAGAGGATGGCAGTGCAGCATTTCATCATACGGTTGATTTCTGGAAGAGCTGGCTGTCGCAGTGCCGATATACCGGGCGCTGGCGCGAGATGGTGCAGCGATCGGCGCTGGTGTTGAAGCTTCTTACTTATGCCCCCACCGGCGCGATCGTCGCGGCACCGACCACCAGTTTACCGGAGGCAATCGGCGGGCTGCGCAACTGGGACTACCGCTATTGTTGGATACGCGACGCGAGTTTTACGCTCTACGGCCTGATGCGCCTGGGTTTCAATAACGAAGCGGAGAGTTTCATGGGCTGGCTGGAGCAGCGTTGTCGTGAGCTCGGCCGCGACGGCTCGCTGCAGCCGATTTACACCATCGAGGGGCGGCATGAAATTCCGGAATCCGAACTGAGTCACCTCGACGGCTATCGCGGCTCGAAACCGGTACGTATCGGCAACGCCGCCTATCGCCAGTCCCAGCTCGATATCTACGGCGAGCTGATGGATTCGGTCTATTTGTACAATAAATATGGCGCGCCGATTTCCTACGATCTGTGGCGCAATTTGGAACGGCTGCTCGACTATGTCTGCGATCATTGGCGCGAGCCCGACGAGGGCATCTGGGAGGTGCGCGGCGGACCGCGCCATTTCGTGTACTCCAAGCTCATGTGTTGGGTGGCCCTCGACCGCGGTCTGAGGTTGGCCGCTAAGCGAAGTTTCCCGGCCGATCATCAACGCTGGCTTAGAATCAGGGATGAGATCTACCGCGAAATCATGGACCGGGCCTGGGACCAGAAAATCGACGCGTTCGTCCAGTCCTACGGTTCCGATCGCATGGACGCGAGCAATCTGCTCATGCCGCTGGTGTTCTTCCTCTCCCCCACCGATCCGCGAATGTTGAGAACGATTAACCGCATTCAAGAGCGGCTTTCTCTCGATAGCCTGGTACACCGTTACGACATTCGGGAGGGAAATTCGCCGGATGGTCTACCCGGCCGGGAGGGGGCATTCAGCATTTGCAGCTTCTGGTTGGTGGAAGCGTTGACCCGCGCGGGCCGCGTCGACGAGGCGCGCTTGATGTTCGAAAAAATGCTTGGTTATGCTAATCATGTGGGGCTTTATGCGGAGGAGATCGGCCACTGCGGCGAGGCGCTCGGCAATTTTCCGCAGGCCTTTACCCATTTGGGCTTGATCAGCGCGGCTTTCAATCTAGATCGCGTTCTGGCCAAAGGAAAGTAAGGTTTTCGGATTCTGTCGCACGGCGGCGAGAATTTCGGAGGGAGATGGGCTCCATGAGTCAATCGATCGATCAACTCTGTATCAACACTATTCGCACCCTATCGATGGACGCCGTGCAGAAGGCCAACTCCGGCCATCCGGGCACGCCGATGTCGATGGCGCCGGTAATGTACGGCCTGTGGCAGCGCCATCTTAACTACGATCCCGCCGATCCGCTCTGGCCGAACCGTGACCGCTTCGTGCTGTCCATCGGTCACGCGTCGATGCTGCTCTATTCGACTCTATATCTCGCCGGCGTGCGCGCGGTGGATGCCAAAAACCAAGTGCTCAATCAGCCGGCGTTGACGCTCGACGATATCAAAAAGTTTCGCCAGCTCGATAGCAAAACGCCGGGGCATCCCGAATATGGATTGACGGCCGGCGTCGAGACCACCACCGGCCCGTTGGGCCAGGGCGTAGCCAACAGCGTCGGCATGGCGGTCGCGTCGAAATGGATGGGAACCTACTTCAACCGGCCGGGCTTCGAGATTTTCGATTTCGACGTTTACGCCCTGTGCGGTGACGGCGATATGATGGAAGGCATCAGCAGCGAAGCGGCGTCGTTGGCGGGGCATTTGAAACTCAGCAATCTCTGCTGGATCTACGACAGCAACCGGATTACCATCGAAGGCAGCACCCATCTGGCGCTTTCGGAGGACGTCGGCAAACGGTTCGAAGCCTACGGGTGGAACGTGACCCAGGTGGCCGATGCTAACGATCAAGACGCTCTGGACCGGGCGCTCAAGAATTTCCGGCAGTGCAACGATCGGCCGACGTTGATCATCGTCGACAGCCACATCGCTTTCGGCGCGCCCAATAAACAGGATACCGCGGCGGCGCACGGCGAGCCGCTGGGCGAAGAAGAAATCAAACTCACCAAGAAAAATTACGGCTGGCCCGAAGACGCCAAGTTTCTGGTTCCTGAAGGGGTGCAAGAAAACTTCGAACGGCTCCTCGGCAAGCGCGGTCGCGCCGTGCGTGAGGCGTGGGCGGGGAAATTCGCCGGCTACAAAGCCAATCATCCAGACCTTGCGGATCAGCTCGAAAGGATGCAGCGACGTGATCTCCCTACTGGCTGGGACAAAGATATTCCGAGCTTTCCCGCCGATCCGAAAGGCCTGGCGACACGCGATTCCTCGGCCAAGGTGCTCAACGCCATCGCCAAGAACGTTCCCTGGCTCATGGGCGGCTCGGCGGACCTGGCGCCGTCGACCAAGACGCGTTTGACGTTCGACGGCACGGGCGATTTCGCCGCCGGCAGTTTCGCCGCGCGCAATTTCCACTTCGGCGTGCGCGAGCACGCGATGGCCGCCATCGTTAACGGCATGACACTCTGCGGCGTGCGCGCCTATGGCTCCGGCTTTCTGATTTTCAGCGACTACGCCCGCCCGGCGATCCGTCTGGCGGCGCTGATGGAGATTCCCGCACTTCACGTCTTCACCCATGATTCCATCGGCGTCGGCGAGGACGGGCCGACGCACCAGCCGGTGGAGCAACTTGCCTCACTGCGGGCTGTCCCTGGACTGATTAATATTCGCCCGGCGGACGCCAACGAGGTGGCCGAAGCCTGGCGCGTGGTCATGGAGCTAAAACATGCACCCGCGGCGCTCGCCTTGACGCGCCAAGCGGTGCCGACGTTGGATCGCGGGAAATATGCGCCGGCATCCGGCTTGTCTAAGGGCGCTTATGTCTTGGCCGACGCCGAAGGCGGCAAACCACAGGTCATCCTCATCGGCACCGGCAGTGAAGTTTCCCTGTGCGTTGACGCTTACGAACGGCTCAAGCAGGAAGGGATCGCCGCGCGCGTCGTCAGCATGCCCTCGTGGGAACTATTCGAGCTTCAAGAGCGGGTCTACCGCGAGCAAGTTTTGCCCCCCGCCGTGAGCGCGCGCGTCGCCGTCGAGCAGGGTTCGACTCTGGGCTGGGCGCAGTATGTCGGCGCCGAGGGCGCGGTCATCGGCATGAAAGGCTTCGGCGGGTCGGCGCCGTTTCAGCAGCTCCAGAAAAAATTCGGCTTCACCGTGGATAACGTGGTGCAGCGCGCCCTGGCGCTGCTAAAGTCCTGAGTGCTGAGTAACGAGTGCTGAGTAATGCAAATCTTTGTTGGGCCGTTGGTTTTTTTACTCAGCACTCAGTACTCATAACTCAGCACTCCCTACAGGAGTAGCGGATGCGCATCGCCGTCGGCGCCGATCACGCGGGCTTCGACCTCAAACAGATACTGGTCGCCTATCTGCGCCACCGAGGCCATGAGGTCATCGATGTCGGGACCAACAGCGACGATCCGGTGGATTATCCCGACTATGCCGAAGCGGTGAGTAAAGTTCTTCTCGACGGTCGCGCCGAGCGCGGCCTGCTGATTTGCGGCAGCGGCGTGGGCGCGTCGGTTTCGGCGAACAAGATTCCGGGCATACGCGCCGCGGTGTGTCACGATACATACTCGGCGCGCCAGGGCGTGGAGCACGACGATATGAATATTTTGGTGCTCGGCGCCCGGGTTATCGGCATCGAGTTGGCGCGGGAGCTGGTGGACAATTTCTTGGGCGCGAAATTCACCGGCGAAGAACGCCACCGCCGCCGTCTGGAAAAAATCAAAGCGCTGGAAAAGCGCTACGGGAAGGCAAAGTAAGGTCTTCCGGGATTACTGTGAAGGACTATTCACCACAGAGACGCAGAGTACGCAGAGATTATTTTCTACTCCCCCTTCTCCGCGACCTCAGCGCCTCCGCGGTGCAATTTCCGAGTCCTTGCACTGAAATAGCGTTAACCAGGTCAGCCACACAAGAGCCTGAATATCCGCAAAGTAAGGACAACCGAACATGAACCCTCTAAAGGAGCTACTGAAACAGGGACAGTCTGTCTGGCTCGACTATATTCGGCGCGACCTCGTTCGCCGCGGCGAGCTCAAGCGCCTGGTAGAAGAGGACGGCATCCGCGGGGTGACCAGCAATCCGACGATTTTCGAGAAAGCCATCGCCGGCAGCACGGACTACGACGAGGCGCTCGGCGCGTTGCTCGCCCAAGACCCGCAGGCCGACGTGGAAAAACTCTATGAGCCGCTCGCCGTCGAGGACATTCAAATGGCCGCCGACGTGCTGCGCCCGGTCTACGACGAAAGCGACGGCGCCGACGGCTATGTCAGCCTCGAAATTTCGCCCCATTTGGCCCACGACACCGAGCGCACGATCAGCGAAGCGAAACGGCTGCGCGCGGCCGTAGGTCGGCCCAACGTGATGATCAAAGTTCCGGCCACGCCGGCGGGCATTCCGGCCATCGAAGAACTCATTGCCGCCGGCGTCAGCGTCAACGTCACGCTGATGTTTTCTATGAAGCATTACGAAGCGGTGGCGCGCGCCTACATCAAAGGCGTGGAGCGCTGCGCCGATCCGGCAAAAGTCGCCTCGGTAGCGTCGTTCTTCGTCAGCCGCGTCGACACCGCGGTGGACAAGGCGCTGGAAAGTTTAGGCACGGCGCAGGCGCTGTCGCTTCTCGGGAAGGTCGCCGTCGCCAATTCGAAAATCGTTTATGAGCGTTTTCTGCAGATCTTTCACGGCGAGGGCTTCGCAGCGCTACGCCAACGAGGGGCCAGAGTGCAGCGACCGCTGTGGGCCAGCACCGGCACCAAGAACCCGAAATACTCCGATGTTCTCTACGTGGAAAATCTCATCGGGCCCGAGACTGTCAACACGCTGCCGCCGGAGACGCTCAACGCCTATCGCGACCACGGCAAGATCATCGAGGACGCGGTGCGGGAAAGTCTCGATGAGGCGGCGGCGGCGCTCGGCCGCCTGCGGGCGGTGGGCATCGATCTCGATGCGATCACGGAAAAGCTTCAGCAGGACGGCGTCGCGTCCTTTGCCGCGTCCTTCGACCAACTGATGGCGGCGCTGGAAAAGAAACGCCGAATGATCCTGCCCATCGGGCTCGATCACCAGGAGCTGCGCATCGGCGGCTACGAGCGGCGCGTCAAGCGCTTGATCAAGGACTGGGAGATTCAAAAATTCTCCAGCCGGTTGTGGGAAAAAGACGGAACGCTGTGGTCTTCGCACCCGCAGCCGGAACTGACGGACCGTCTCGGGTGGCTTGAACTGCCGCAGGCGATGGAAACCATGGTGCCGGACCTGCGCGCCTTTGCCGACCAAGCCAAAGCCGACGGCATCAAGCATGTCGTGCTTCTAGGCATGGGCGGATCGAGTCTGGCACCCGAAGTGTTCCAGCAAACTTTCGGCAATGCGCCGGGGTACCCAGAATTGAGAGTTCTAGACAGCACCCATCCGGGGGCGGTGAAAGCTGTCGAGTCGCAAATCGACCTGGCCCATACTCTGTTCCTGGTTTCGAGCAAGTCGGGCACGACGACGGAGACCAACTCGTTCTTCAATTATTTCTGGGACAAGCTCAAACGCGTGAACCCCGAGCCGGGCCGGCACTTCGTGGCAATCACGGACCCCGGCACTCCCCTGGAGAAATTGGCCGGCGAGCGAAAATTTCGCGCGACTTTCAACGCACCGCAAGAAGTCGGCGGACGCTACTCGGCGCTGACGGTTTTCGGTCTGGTGCCGGCGGCGCTGATCGGCGTCGATGTCGGCGAAGTGCTGGCGCGCGCGCGGCGCATGAGCGAGGCCCTGGCGCCCACCGTGCCGGAATCGGCTAATCCGGCGCTGGGTTTGGGCGCCGTACTGGGCGACCTGGCCCTGCTCAAGCGCGACAAAGTCACTTTACTGGTGTCTCCCTCGCTGGGGGCATTTCCCGCTTGGGCAGAGCAGCTCATCGCCGAGAGCACCGGCAAGAATCGCAAAGGCATCGTGCCAGTGGCCACCGAAGAGATGGGTGCGCCGGAAAAATATGGCGACGACCGTTTCTTTGTCTATCTCCGGCTTGACGGCGACGAAAATCACAACCTGGACCGGCAGGTGGCGGCGCTGGAGGCCAACGGCCATCCGATCGCGAGCATCGATTTGAACGACAAGTACGACCTCGGCCAAGAGTTCTTTCGCTGGGAAGTGGCGGTGGCCGCCGCGGGCGCGGTGCTCGGCATTAACCCGTTCAACCAGCCCGACGTTCAGTTGGCGAAGGACCTGGCCAAGAAGGCCATGGAAAAAAAATCGGGCGGCAAGACGAGCGGCGCCGGGCGCAAAAACGAAGTGTCCGTGATGGATCAAGAGGGATTTGGGCTCGCGCTGTCCGGCTGGCTTAACGGCAAAAAGAAGCGGGACTATGTGGTCGTTCAGGCATATCTCGAACCGTCGCCGGAAAACACCGCGAAGCTGCAAGCGATCTGCGCTTCCCTGCGCGACCGCCTGGGAGTAGCCACGACGCTCGGCTTTGGCCCGCGCTTTCTCCACTCCACCGGCCAACTGCACAAGGGCGGTCCCAACTCGGCTTTGGTCCTTCAGATTATCGATCAACCTGCCGATAACCTTTCTGTGCCGGAGACGAACTATACGTTCGACGCCTTGATCCAAGCTCAGGCCGCGGGTGATTTTGCCGCGCTCAAACAGCGCCGGCGCCGCGTCCTCAGAGTAGATCTCGGAAGCGATCCGGCGAATGGCCTGAATCAATTGGCGGAGGCGGTTAAAGCGTAGTGCTCGTGTGGTGTCTCAGAAGTAAATTCAAAAACGCCGACTATGACAGCGGCTGAACTCGGACTCAAATCCCCCTCTGTCCCCCTTTTTCAAAGGGGGAATCTTCTCCGTAGGGCTTTAACCCCTCTTTGGAAAAGAGGGGAAGGGGAGATTTTTGAGCGGAATGAGCTGCAAAATTTGTGGCAGATTTCCGGGATAACCCACTAGTTCTCCACGGAAGGGGAAATACGCATGGAACTGGGCATGATAGGGCTGGGCCGCATGGGGGCCAACATGACCGAGCGGCTCCTGCGCGACGGCCACCGGGTGATTAGCTACGATCGCAGTCCGGAGGCGATTCAACGCGTGGTGGACATCGGCGCCATGGGGTCCCGCTCGTTGGCCGATTTTGTCAAACAGTTGAGCCCGCCGCGGGCGATCTGGCTCATGGTTCCGGCGGGCGATCCCGTCGATCAGACCATCGAGCAGTTGCTGCCCCAATTATCCAAAGGCGACGTTTTCATCGACGGCGGCAATTCCAATTACAAGGATTCAATTCGGCGCGCCGAAAAACTCAAACAACAGGGCTTGCACTTCGTCGACGCCGGCACCAGCGGCGGCATCTGGGGGCTCAAGGTCGGCTACTGCATGATGATCGGCGGCGAAAATGAAACCGTCGCCCGCCTCGAATCCATTTTCAAAACGCTGGCGCCTGCGGACGGTTTTCTTCACGTCGGGCCGTGCGGCGCCGGCCATTTCGTCAAGATGATCCATAACGGTATCGAATACGGTATGCTCCAGGCGTACGGCGAGGGTTTCGAGTTGCTGAAAGCCTCGCAATTCGATCTCGATCTGGAAAAAATATCGCATCTCTGGAACCAGGGCAGCGTGGTGCGCTCGTGGCTCCTGGAGCTGTGCGAGAGCGCCTTCGCAAGAGATCCCGAGCTTGCGTCCATCAAGGGCTACGTCGAAGATTCCGGCGAAGGCCGTTGGATGGTGGAAGAGGCGATTGAAAAAAGCGTGCCCGCGCCGGTGCTGATGCTGTCGCTGTTCGCCCGCTTCGCGTCGCGCCAGGAGGATTCTTTTTCGGCCAAAGTCATCGCGGCGCTCAGGAACGAGTTCGGCGGCCACGCGGTGAAAAAGGAGTAGCCCTTGATGTACGGCGATCCGCACACTCATGCCGCCGCCACCGGCTCAGGACAGGGAAAACGGCCTCACGCCTGCGTCTTGACCATCTTCGGCGCCTCCGGCGATCTCACCAAGCGCAAACTCATCCCGGCGCTTTATAATCTCGCGTTGGAAAATCGCTTGCCGGAGCAGTTCGCCGTGGTGGGCTACGCGCGCAGCGAGTCGAGCCACGAGTCGTTTCGCACGAAGATGAGAGAGGCAATTAGAGAATTTTCGCGCACGGGCTTAAAGGATGAAGCGGTTTGGGAGAAATTCGCGGCAACGCTCTACTATGTGCGCGGCGGTTATGACGAGCCGGCGGGCTACCAACGGCTCAAGGAGTCCATCGACGCTTTCGACTGCGGCAGCCGCCTTTTGCCCGTACGGCTGTTCTACCTGGCCACGCCGCCGGAACTGTACGGCGCGGTCATCGAGCGAATGTCGGCGGCCGGTTTGGCGCCCAGGGAAATCGACGGCGAGCCGCGCACGCGAGTGATCATCGAGAAACCTTTCGGCACCGATCTGCAAACCGCTCAGGATCTCAATCACCGCGTACACGAGACCTTGGACGAGAAGCAGGTCTACCGGATCGATCACTACCTCGGCAAGGATACCGTGCAAAACATCATGGTCTTCCGCTTCGCCAACGCGGTGTTCGAGCCGATTTGGAACCGCCGCTACGTCGATCACGTGCAGATCACCGCCGCTGAAAGCGTCGGCGTGGAGAACCGCGGCGGCTATTATGAAGAAGCGGGCGTGGTGCGCGACATGTTTCAGAACCACTTGCTCCAACTGCTCTGTCTGACCGCGATGGAGCCGCCGGTGGCCTTGAGCGCCGCCGCGGTGCGCGATGAAAAAGGCAAACTGCTACAATCGGTCCGTCCCGTGGCACCGGAAGAAGTGGCGGGGGCCGCGGTGCGCGGGCAGTACGGGCCGGGTAAAATTAACGGCAAGGACGTGGTTGGTTATCGGCAAGAGCCCGGGGTCGCCAAGCAATCGGCCACGGTGACCTACGCGGCCATGCGACTGTTCATCGATAACTGGCGCTGGGAAGGCGTGCCCTTTTATCTCCGCTCGGGCAAGTGCATGGCGAAGCGCGTGACCGAGGTCGCCATTCAGTTCAAGCGGCCGCCGTTGCTGCTGTTCAAGTCGCACGCCGTTGGAGCCGTGAACCCCAACGTGCTGGTGATGCGCATTCAACCCGACGAAGGGGTTTCCCTGACCTTCGAAGTCAAGCCGCCCGGATCCGACATGGTGATTAAACCGCTCAGCCTCGATTTCAATTACCAACAGTCCTTCGGCAGTAGCTCTCCGGAGGCTTACGAAACGCTCTTGGAAGATTGTATCGAAGGTGATTCAACGCTTTTCACGCGCCATGATTGGGTCGAGTCGGCATGGTCGCTGATGGACCCGATTATTCAGGTATGGAATCTAAGCAAGCCGAAATTTTTCCCTAACTATGATGCCGGCGGCTGGGGCCCGAACGAGGCCGATGAATTCATCCAGCGCGACGGCCGGGGCTGGCGCAAGCCGTAAAAGGCTCTGTTCGGCAGCCCAGCAAAACGATCACGGCCATGACAGCCGAAAAACTGATCCTCGCCGGAGATATCGGCGGGACCAAGACCAAAGTGGCCCTGCTGTCGAAAAAAGAGGGGACGCTGCGCGCCGAAGTGAAGGGTACCTTTGCCAGCGGGGAGTACGCCGGGCTGGAGCCGGTGTTGAAAAAATTTCTTGACGGCCGCGATGTCGCCATTGATTGCGCATGCTTCGGCGTGGCCGGCCCGATCGTGGACGGGCAAGTGGAAACGCCCAATCTGCCGTGGGTCGTCAATGCTGAAAAGCTCGCGGACATGCTGGGGTTGGAATCCGTCGCCCTGCTCAACGATCTCGAAGCGGCCGCCTATGGAATTTTCACCCTCGGCTCGCACGAATTGTTCAGGTTAAATGCTGGTACGGAGCGCCGGCCGGGCAACAAAGTCCTCATCGCCGCGGGCACCGGCCTCGGGGAGGCCACAATGTATGACAACGGCAGCGAATACCATCCGTCGGCGTCGGAAGGCGGTCACGGCGACTTCGCTCCCACCGATGAGACGCAAATCGATCTGCTGCGCTACCTGATCGAAAAGTTCGGCCACGTCAGTTACGAGCGCGTGGTGTCGGGGCCGGGACTGCGCAACATCTATGATTTTCTCAAGGAGACCGGTCGCTCGGCGGAACCCGACTGGCTACGGGAAGAACTTGCGGCGGCGGCGGATCCGAGCGCGGCAATCTCCCGGGCGGCGTTGGCGGGCAAGAGCGAAATCTGCGTTCAAGCGTTGCATCTTTTCGTTTCTGTCTATGGCGCCGAGGCCGGCAATCTCGCGCTGCGCGGCAAAGCCATCGGCGGCGTTTATATCGGCGGCGGCATCGCGCCGAAAATCTTGGACAAGCTTAAAGACGGCACCTTCATGCGCGCCTTTGTCGATAAGGGACGCTACACCGAGCTACTGTCCGGCATTCCGGTGCAGGTCATTCTCAATGAAGAGGCGCCGCTGCAGGGCGCGGCCTACTATGCCGCCTTCCGTTTCCATGGCTGAGCGAATCATCATCGTCTGCCGCGATGCCAGAGAGCTGAATCAAAAGGCGGCAGAGCAATTTATCGCTGCGGCTAACCGCGCGACGAAAAGCACGGGACGATTTACCGTCGCTCTCTCCGGCGGCTCGACGCCAATGGGTCTCTATGCCCTGCTCGCGTCGGCGGACTACAACCGCCGCATTCCGTGGAACCAAGTTCACCTCTTCTGGGGCGACGAGCGCTGCGTGCCGCCGGAGCATATCGATAGCAATTATCGGATGGCGCATGAATCCCTGATCTCGCGGGTTTCGATTCCCGCCGCAAACGTTCATCGAATGAGAGGCGAGATCGAGCCGGGGGTTGCCGCCGCCGAGTACGAGCGAATGCTCAAAGAATTTTTCTTTTTGTCTGAGGGTGCCCCGCCGTGTTTCGATTTGATCTTGCTCGGCCTCGGTGAGGACGGTCACACCGCGTCGATGTTTCCCGGCAGCGCCGCCCTCGATGAGAAAAAGTGTCTGGTGGCCGCGCCGTATATTGAAAAGTTCAAGGCCCATCGCCTGACCTTGACGCTGCCTGTCCTGAACCACGGCGCCGACGTCGTTTTCCTGGTAGCGGGCCAGAGCAAAGCGGCTGTCGTCAAAGAGATACTCGGAAAGAAAACCGATTCCCCGGTCCTTCCGGCGGCCAGAGTCATGCCTCTTGACGGACATCTTACCTGGCTGATTACACGAGATGCGGCCACGGCTCTCGTCGAGCCATAGTTAGGCAATTTGACATCACGATTCCGTCGAATAGAGTAGCAGCACCCGGTTACCCATGCGCAACGACGACCTTCCCGTGAATGGAGGAAAACGATGAGCGGCTATAATTACGAAGCTTTCGGACAGTGTGAAGTCAACGCGCCGGATTTTCGCGCCGTGGCCAAGGTCGGCGGTCCGGCACCCGACTTTACGATTCCCGACCTCGACGGCAACCCGGTCGCCTTGTCGTCGTTCAAAGGCCGCAGGCATGTGCTCCTGGAGTTCGGCAGCATCACGTGACCGCCCTTTGTGGGGGAGGTTCCCCCACTGACCAAGCTCTATCGCGAATATCAGGCAAAAGGGTTTCAATTTTTTATCGTTTACTCCCGCGAGGCGCACCCCGGCGAGAATTATCCGCACCATGAGTCCTTCGAACAGAAAGTTGCGCAGGCGAAAAAGCTTCGCGAGCTGGAAAAAGTCAACGAGATTCCGATTCTCGTCGACGACTTTCAGGGCACCACCCACTACGCCTACGGCCTGCTGCCCAACATGGTCTACCTGATCGACCGCGAAGGCACTGTGGTCTATAAGTCGGACTGGAGCGACGCCGTCGAATTGAACGGCATGTGCGAGAGCCTGGTGCAACGCGATGAGATGAAAGCGAAGAAAATACCGATCATCCGGCAAGGTATATCCGAGCGACTGCACTGGATTCCGATGGATCCGGTTCAAAGGGAAGACGTCTACCGGCGCTCCGGCGAGAAGGCGATACAAGACTACTACAAGGCCAGGGGCAGCTTGCCCTACGCCACGGACGCGGGAAAGACAGGGTCGTGAACGTTTCGGATAGTTGAATCGGCCGGTAAGAGCAAAGGAGAACTGGATGATGATACGAAGGATGTTTTCGCCGTTGGTGATTCTGCTTACGCTTTGGTTTTCTTTCTCCACCCTTGCGCAAGCGCGCGCGGCGGAAAAGGTGCGCGTGGTTTACAGCGCTATCGGCAGCTCGCAAAGCCCGCTCTGGATCGCCCACGAAGCGGGAATTTTCAAGAAACATGGGCTCGACGTCGAGTTGCTCTACATCGGCGGCGGATCGCGCGCCGCTCAGGTCGTGGTTTCCGGCGAGGCGCCGATCGCCATGTTCACCGGCGCTTCGGTGATCAGCGCCAATCTGGCGGGCGGCGATTTGGTCAACGTCGCCAGCGGCATGAACGTGATGCCGTTCTTTCTCGTCGTCCCGCCCTCGGTGCGGCAGATCGAGGATCTCAAAGGGAAGAAAGTCGCGGTTACCCGTTTTGCATCGGCGACCGACTATGCGCTGCGCTATGCGGCCGAGAGGTGGCCGGTCAAGCCCGACCGCGATTTTACCGTGCTGCAGATCGGCGGCCAGCCGGAGATGATCGGGGGGCTGAAGAGCGGCGCGATTCAGGGCGCGATGCTCAATGCCGAGTTCACCGTGATCGCGCGGCGTGAGGGCTTCCGTGATCTCGCCGACGTAAGCGCTTTAGGCATTCCGTTTCCCACCTCGGCCCTCAACACCAGCCGGGCTTTCATTCGCAACCGGCGCGACACGGCGCTGCGCGTCGTGCGCGCCTACGCCGACAGCATTCACTACGGCAAGACGCAAAAGAAATTCACCGTCGGCGTGCTCGGAAAATACCTCAAAAATCAGGACGTGCCGTTTCTCGAAGCGGTTTACGATCTTTACCTCGGCCAATATATTCCGAAAATACCCTATCCATCTGTGGAAGCGATGAAGACCGCGCTCGACGACATCGCCTCGCGCGACCCACGCGCGCACGGCTTCCGGGCTGAGCAATTCATCGACGCTAGCCTGATGCAGGATCTGGAGAAGGAAGGATTCATCAAGCAGTTATGGAAATAGCCGCTAGCTCGGCTGAACCTTTGCCCTGACCAGGGCAAGGAGTTCGTCTCCGGACATGTTGGAAACTAAAATGCAGATAACCTTCCCTTCCCGGTGCAACACTGCACTAAATCCATCTTTGGAAAAGCTATAGAATTTCATTTTCTTATCCGGATCAAAGAAGACCGAGGCGATCTTTGGCGCATCCTCCTCGGTTCCGAGAAACGTGAAGCATGTAACCGATAGCCCATTGCCGGCATAGACGGTCACCAGCATTTTTCGACCTTTTATCTCCTGGACCACCCCACCCACGGGCTGGACGTTCATTGCGGACAAATCAAAATAGATCGGCGCAAACTCGCCATTCACGGCATGAATCTGCCATTTCCTGAGTTCGTCCGGATTGCTCGCTTTTTGGACGGAAACCTCACCGTCAATAATCTTCTTTTGGATTTCCAGCGCCGCCAGTGAAATCGGTTCGATTGCTGTTCGCGTGAAATAAAGTATGGGGAGAATCAAGACGACCGTGAGGGCGAGTGCTAGAGCCGGGCGAGGAAATGGCCATGCGGGGAAAATACGCTCCGTCCACGATCCCGATGATCGCTCTGGGCCGGGGAAAATGCGCCGATCCGATAGAAGTTTGCTCCTCAGTTCGGCGGGCGCATGCAGGCGGGCTCCTGCCGCGCTGATTTCTCTCTTCAAGGCTTGTTCCTGCTCGAAGCTGAACTGGCACCTCTGACAATCTTTGAGATGGCTATCTATCAAGGAACGCTCTTCGTCAGAGACTTGATGATCAACCAAGGCAGTGATGAATTCCTGCGCCTCTTCGCAATTCATGTTTTTGCCCGCCCTTCTTCTCTTCTATCCACGTATGCCTTGAGACGGTTGTTCAGCATCCGCCTGCCTCTCGATAGCCGGGATCGGACTGTACCTACGGGGCACGAAAGTATTTCCGCCGCTTCCGCGTAAGAAAAATCTCCCATGTCAACTAGAGTGATCGGCAATCGGAACTCCTCGGGAATTGTTCTTAGGGCATCGCTAATTATCGCGCTCAGCTCTTTCCGCAAAAGGTGGCTTTCCGGTCCAGGATTATCCGCCAGAACTTTTTCCCAATGATCCGACTCGTTTTTCGCTGCAAAGCCATCGTCGACCGAAACCCACCGTCTCTTTTGGTGGTAATTATCAAAGAAAAAATTATAGAGGATTCTCGTCAACCAGGCTTTCAAGTTACTTCCAGGAGCAAATTGCTGGTAGGAGCCAAGAGCGCGCGCGTAGGTTTCTTGAACCAAATCGTCGGCCTCATGCGGTTCCTTTGCCAAGTGGATGGCGACTCGATAGAGATGATCGAGATAGCCCATGGCTTCACGCGAAAAAGCCTCCCTGGTCAGGGTCCTTTTCATTCTCTCCACCGCCACATGGCCATTCTATACGGAGAGAATGACTGAAGTTCAATCGTCCACTCACAGGTAAAACAGAATTACCGCGCCGGAAGTTCCCGGAGAACGGGCGGCGTAGACAAAAATTAGCTGAGGGGGATCACCTCTTCAAAGATGACAAAGGAAGTGCCGCCCGACTCTTTCAAGGCTTTCTCAACCAGCCGTTTGCCGTCGTTGCTCAGGTTTTCGCCTTTCAGATAGGCGGGATAGAAGTGAACGTGGTAAAAATGATCCGGCTGTACCTCAACCCGGACGCGGGCCTGGGTCGCCCGCGCGGGCGGAGTCCACTTGAAGATTTTCCGAGAAATTTCACCTGGAGCGATCCGCGTGTCGAAGTATTCTTTCCATTGGCCGTTGACAAAACGGGTATCCCAGCCAATAATCTGCTCTTGGCTGGTTCCTGGTAAAGACTTGCCGCTTTCGTCCAGCAGGTCGGCCAGAACGAAAATCTTGGGCGTTATGTAGGTCGGAAACTTATGTCCGACCGCGGCGTTGGTGACCGCTACCGACAGCTCCAGCGGGCTCTCGGATATTGCGGTGAGTTTCTTTAGATGGGCCTCTATTCGAACTCCGCCCTTAACCATATCTCTGTCGTGGATGCCCTTCCAGAGATGTCGGCGACCCGACATGTGGCAGTCCTGACATGCCGCCTCACCCTTTCCCCAGATGCTATTCTTCCACTCCCGATAGGTGTCCTGTAACGGCTTGCCATTTACCAACAGGCTATTTTCAGGATCGAACTGATGGCAGTCTTTGCAGAACTCGGCCTTCTCGAAATAAGGAGTCCTTTGAACACCTTCGTGGCTGGGCGTACCGGGAGGATATCGGGTCGCGCTAGCTCCTTGAGCCTTCGGTGGACCGAAACGCTGATGCCGCCGGACATGACATGCCGCGCATGTAATTCCCTCGAGTTGTAGTCGAGGGTCGAAGTTAGGATTCTTAGCGTAAGAGTTTCCCTTGCCATCGGTCGTCTTTTCAAGCGCAGGCATTTGTTCGCTCAGCGGCGCGTGGCAGGTCATGCATTGAATCGCCTCTTCAGGACTGTTTTGCGTTAAATCGATAATTTGTCCCCAAGGGCCGGGGCCCATGGCGCGGCGGTGGAGGCTCTCTTTCCAATCCGCGTATTGTGTCGGGTGGCAACTCCCGCAGGCCTCCGGTCGCAATGAAGCTTCTTTCCCACCGTAAGATGGCGGAGCGACACCCTGAAGAGGAATCGGCCTCTGCCAGTGAGCCGCAAAAAAATTCTCCATTTCCGTCGTCGCAACGAGACGTGATTGCGCTTTTGGATTCGGCGTAGAGAAATAACGCATATAGACAAGAAATACGATTCCTCCGAAGCCTACGAGGCCCAAGAGGAATGGTCCCCAAATTCGATAACGCAACTTTTCTACCTTCAAAGTGTCATCTCTTCCAAGCTCCAAGCCTCGATACGGTCGTACGGTTAAAACAGATCTTATCGGAGACAAGTTCCCCTAAACCACAGGTTATGTGCTTGGGTTTAGAGATGTCAAAGCTAGCGGAGTCTCAAAATTTTGCGCTACTCGGGAACTTTTCTTCTACGGTTTTGGTTGTAAATAAAAATATACCGCATCGGCGGTAAGGAGGACAATCTTATGAAGGAAAGAGCTGTTCGTTTGATGCTGGCTTTGGTGGCTGCGGGCTTATTGCTCGTACCGGGTCAGATATTTGCTCAGGCAAATCCCTGCGCGGCCAAAAATCCCTGTGCGACGAAGAACCCCTGCGCAGTCAAGCCGGACAAGAAGGCAGCTAAAGACAAGAAAAAGCAAGCTGCCAAGAGCAAAAAGGGCGCTGAGAACCCATGCGCCGCGAAAAATCCTTGCGCGGCGAAGAATCCCTGCGCGGTAAAAAAGTAGCCGCTCGCCTCTGGCAGGGGAAGTCGGGCACCCCCAGGAGTCCGGCTTCCCTGTCATCTTTGTCGTCTAATTAGTCACGGCAAACGCGTGCCGCGCGCGTGCCTGTCCATGATCGAATGGCCCGTGCAATATATTCAAAGGCAGTGAGCAGGTTCACACCAAGATGCATCTATCTCTGCAACGCAAAAAGCTTGGTATTGGGATAGTGATCCACCCAGCCGAACCAAAACGAGGGTGTCATAGGAACGGGCTCCAGTTTCTTACTTTTCATTGGGCCTTGTATGCCCCTGCCTGAAAGCCCGTCCCATACCGACTTCGTGGCATCATCGGCGAGGAACAATCCTGGTTTGTCCCAGCCTGTTGTTTTTCTGAACACAAGGTCTTTGCCTTCCAGCCTTCGCGTGAAGATCACGCCGGTGGCACTCTCCGAGTCAAAGACGATGAGTAGGGGTATGCCTTGAAAGTTGTCGTTGAGGACGGGCTGGCGACTTAGGACCGAGAACGGATAAGCTTTGGCGTTTTCGTTAATCACCAGCCCCAGCACATATTCCTTGGGATAAATACGCTTGTCTAAAACTCGCGGGGGAATAATTCCGATATCGGTTGAGCGGTAATAAGACTCGTAAGGATCTCGCAGAGAAGCAAGGAAGCCGCTTCGACCGGTGGATAATACCTTTGTGTTGGGATGGAGCCTTTTCCACGCTTGCCACTCGGTTAACATGGATTCGAGAAAATTGAGCTTTTGTCCCTTCATGGGACCGTTCACGGCAGCGCCGACGAGATGGCTCCAGAGACTATCGGTCTGATGGTCGTACATGATCAGGGAATTCGCGTGCAGCTTCCCCGACACTCCGAAAGTCAGCTCCTTGTTTCCTGCGCGCCGGTCATACACGATGGCCGTATAGCAGAGAGGTCACCAGGTGACCGCGAAAGGTAGGACGCCGATTTTGTCATTGACGATTTCGTGGCGGCTTAAAATTGCCACCGGATAGGCGCGACTGGCACCGCCAATTTTCACACCGACCACTCTGTCCTTAGGACCGAGCCAGGAGACTTTTTGTCCGTCTTCAAATGTAGGAGAGAGAATTGCCGGGATAGCATCCTTGGGTAGGACTGTGACAATCGCTTCCGGGCGAAGGTCAGCCGCTCCTAGAGCTGACGCGCTAAGCAGGAGCCAAATCGAGATGAGAGAGCGATAGATCTCCTTCATTCTACACACAGACCAGCTCACCGATGAACTATGCGCGAGGCCGATACAGGGAGCCGACAACCGCGCCAAAAATGAGATGAACCATAAGGCTTAGAACTTGAGGTGGCACGCTCGCTTGGGAAGGGACGCCGGAAGCACAGGGATTAGCTGCGGCTGCGGCAGCACATGGATTGGCTGTTCGAGCGGCGCAGGGATTAGCCGGTTTGACTGCGCATGGATTGGTTGCTTGTTGACCACAGGGGTTTACCGGCGTTTTTGTTGCGCACGGATTGGCCGGTGCGCATGGATTCGCTGCTTTTGGCGCACAAGGGTTGGCAAGCGCGCAGGGATTTGCTGAACCCGAGGACGCGGCGCCAAAAATCTTGGCGGCCAACTGAAGCGAGGGACCTAATAAAGTAATCGCGAAGAGCCAGGGAAGAAGCGAAAAAACGACGCCCTTTAACCAATTGGGTCCCGGAATCCACCCAAAGAAAAATAGCGCATAGCCTAAAGCCATGGCAATGCCGATGCCGAAGTGAACGAGGAATCCTGCAACGTAAGGCGAGATCTTAAACGGGAAAACCGAGCCCAGGGCCGCCATGATATCCATGCGCGGCAGCCCGATGACAGGGAGGCTGTACATGACGATAGTCATAATCGCGGTGCCGATAACGCCCGCTTTAAAAGCACTTGCGACGTCAACTCGACTTAACATAGCAGCCCCTCCTATTTATTATTGATGAGCTGGTTACGTACTCATAACGGTCGCCTCCGTGAAATGGTTCCCATAAACCTAGGGAATTTTTCTGAGTGCCTGTAAAATCTGTTCGTTCGTCGGTCTTTTGCTTGGGTCGGTTTCAACGAACTTCCAGCGCACCACGCCCTGCGGATCGACCACGTAAGTCGCTGGGTGCGGCCACCCCTTGCCGTCGGGGTTGAGAATTCCGTAACGGTCAATCACCTTGTGATTTTTATCCTCGAGAAACGGGAAGTTATAGTCTCCCGGATACCTCTCTCGTAGCTTCTGGGTAAAATTCTTTGAGTCGTTATGGCTATCAATACTTACGGTTAGAATCCGAACTTTTTCTCTTTCCTGTTTGTTCAATAAGCTTTTCAGCTTCCCGAGCTGTTGTGTGCAATCGGGTCACCAGTGGCCGCGGTAAAAGACCAAGACCACGCTTTTCTTGCCGCGATAATCGGAGAGTGCGATCCGCTTACCGTCCATGCCTTCGAGGGCAAAATCGGGCGCCGGGCTGGCGACTTTGACCCGCTTTAGATCGGTGGGGCTTAGGCCTGCGCCATCTTTAGGGCCAAGCTGCGCCGATGCCGGCGCGCCGGTGAGCAAGAGTCCCAGCGATAACGCCAAAGATATTTTCCCCATGGACCCTCCCTGTATATATGACAAACGGCCAAGGTTGCGCCAAAGTTCCCGTGGCTATTTCCCATGCGCCGCGGGTCACTTCTGGCGAAGCATGCGGCGCAAAACGACGCGAAAGAGACCGGGTGCTACGCCCCTGATCCAACAAACCAAGGCAAGCCAGCGCGGCACCACGGCCTCAAACTGCCGCCTCTCGATCGCTCGGATCACCGCCTGCGCCACCGCTTCTGGACCGATCGCCAGCGACGGCGGAGACCGGGGTGGAACGTCCGCGAATGACCGATTGAACTCCGTCCTCACGGGACCGGGGGAGACCACCGACACATAGATTCCCAGAGGTCCCAGCTCATGGTAGAGGCTTTCGGAAAAGCCATTCATGGCAACTTGGAGCCGCAGTAGGCGGCCATGTTGAGCGTGCCAATATGTCCCGAGCCGGAGGAAATATTGACGATGTGCCCGCTGCCACGGCTTATCATCGACGGCAGTACCTCGTGTGTGCAATAGACCGTGCCGAGAAAATTCGTGCGCATGATCTCTTCGATGGTGTCAAGCGGCGTTTCGATGAAGGGTCTGCGCATGCCGATGCCGGCGTTGTTGATGAGAATGTCGATCCTGCCGAAATCGGCGAGTGTCTGTCTCACTATGGCGAGCACCTGTTCCCGGTGCGCCACATCGCAGACGACGACGGTGGATTTTTGGCTGAAGCGCCGTAACTCCCTGAGAGTTTCCTGCAGCCGTTCTTCTGATCGCCCGCAGCCGATGACAATAGCGCCTCGTTGAACGAATGCGACAGCGAGGCAGCGGCCGATGCCCTGGGATGCGCCGGTGATGAGGACGACTTTGCCTCTAAAGTCCATAAGACCACTGCAAACATTGATCGCGCCACGAAGCAAATCAATTACCAATTAGAATCCGAAATCCGAATATCGAAATTCGAAACAATACGAAAAGTTCAAAAACCAGAAAACCCTCAAAATCTCCAAAAATCGGATCCTACTCCCAAATGTTTGGAATTTTGTAAATTTGGTGATCTGAATTTGTTTCGAATTTCGGATTTCGAGATTCTTGTTTATGACCTTGATGCGCCATCGGCGTCACACGGAACAGCCTTGGCGCGAGTAAGTCTCCTTTCGTTTTGCTTGATGAGGTCAGAGCGGCAGGCAGGTCTGCAGCGCTTCCGGTAGATTCGGATAACGAAACCGGTAGTCGAGCTTCTCCGCCGCCGCTGGAATCGCGCGTTGCCCGGTCAAAAGCATTTCGGCCATCTCGCCCAACATGAGCCGCAAAGCGAATCCCGGTACCGGCGCCCAGGAGGGGCGGCCCATGACCTGGCCGAGGGTGCGGCAAAATTCCTTCATCGTCACCGGATTGGGCGCCGTCGCGTTGACGGCGCCGCTGGCGTGAGGACTCTCGATCAGGCGGACGATCAGCCCGACTTCGTCCTCTAAATGAATCCACGACATCCACTGTTTTCCCGAGCCCAGCGGGCCGCCGACATAGAACTTAAACGGCGGTGCCATCTTTGTCAGCGCGCCGCCGCCGGCGCCGAGCACAATGCCGGTGCGCAGCCGGATGACGCGTAGGCCGAGCTTTTCCGCCTTCATCGCTTCGTTTTCCCAGTCCCGGCACAGCGCCGCGAGGAAGTCGGTTCCGGCCGGAGCTTCTTCACCGATGGTCTCGTCCCCACACGGCCCGTAGTAGCCGACCGCGGAGGCGTTCAGAAGAAACTTTGGTTTTTGCTTCGCCTTGGCGATCGCTCGGACCAGGCCGACGGTGGTGTCGATGCGGCTCAAACGGAGCTGGTGTTTTTGCTTGACCGTCCACCGTTTGTTTGCGATGGGCTCACCGGCGAGATTGATTACGCCGTCGGCCCCTGCCAACGCGCTTTCCCAATCCCCGCTCATGCCGGGCCGCCAGTGCAGCCAGCGCTTGGTTCCCGTGCTGGTCTCGCGCGGCGCCGAGCGGGTGAGCAGCGTGAGCGTGTGGCCCTTCTGTAGAAGCCGCGAGCATAGGAGCGAGCCGATGAAGCCCGACCCCCCTGTGACCACGAATTTCATCGCGCAGTTTTCTCCCGACTACGCCTTAACGGACGATAACACGGGTGCTATGGTCCTTAATGGTACTTCCGAGTCGAAGAGTCAAGATGAGCGCGAATAACGGTCGAGGGGCACGGCGCCGGGTCGTCGTGAGTGGATTGGGCGCGATCAGTCCCAACGGTAAGGGAGTCGACGCCTTCTGGGAATCCACGCGCAACGGCGTGAGCGGCATCGACACGATCTCCCAATTCAATCCCGAGGCGCTTCCTTGCCGCATCGCCGGTGAAGTGAAGAACTTTCAGCCCGAAGAGTTTCTGCCGCAAAAAGACCTCAAGCGCATGGGCAGGGCGGTGCCTCTCGCCATCGCGGCGACGCGCGAAGCGTTGCAGTCCGCTGGCGTCGCGCTGCAAGAAGCCGACCTGGAGGCCAAACGTTCCTGGGGCGTGATTCTCGGCAGCGGCGGCGGTACGCCGGATTTCACCGAAGAGCAGTACCGGCTTTATTTCAGCGATCAGTTGCGGCGCGTGAGCGCCTATAACGTTTCCAGCTCGACGCTGGGAACGATCTCCAGCGAGATTTCGCTTCATTTCGACCTGCGCGGGCCAAGCCACATGATCTCCACCGGCTGCACCAGCTCAACGGATGCAATCGGTTATGCGTTCAACATGATTCGCTTCGGCTTAGCGGATCACTTGATTACCGGAGGCGTGGACGCGACCATCACTCCGGGAATCATGCAGGGGTTTTGCGTCATGCACGTCGTTTCAACGTCCGGCAACGATAACCCGCAGCGAGCCTCGCGCCCTTTCGACCGCATGAGGGATGGTTTCGTGCTCGGTGAAGGAGCCTGGATTTTGGTGCTCGAAGAGCGCGAGCGCGCCCTTACACGCGGCGCCCGCGTGTTCGCCGAAGTGATGGGATATGGATCGACCTGCGACGCCTATCATCGGGTGCGCCTGGACCCGCGCGGCGAGGAGCCGGCGCGGGCGATGAGCGTGGCGATTGAAGACGCCGGCGTCGCCAAGGACGAGGTCGGCTATCTGGCGCTGCACGGCACGGCGACGGAACTAAACGACAAGACGGAGAGTCTCGCGGTCAAGCTCTGTTTCGGCCGGCAAGCCTACGAAATTCCGATGAGCTCGATCAAATCGATGATCGGTCATCCGCAGGGGGCCTCGGGCGCCGCCGGTGTGATCGCCGCCATTCTCGGCATGAACCATGGTTTTCTGCCGCCGACGATCAATTACCAGGAACCGGACCCTGAATGCGACCTTAATTACATTCCCAATCGCGGCATCGTAAAGTCGGTGGACATCGCGCTGTGCAACTGCATTGGCTTCGGCTCAAAGAACTCCGCGCTGGTGATCGCCAACGGCGCGGCAAGATGAAGCGCAGTTACGCAAAGGAGATGATGGATCTGCCGGACCAACCCAGAGAGCTGCTGGAAGAAGATCTGCGCAATTTGCGCATCATCAACCGGCGCCTGGGCAACTATCGTAACGTGGTGCGCGGCTTG
>JAUYJC010000593.1 GCA_030688735.1 Deltaproteobacteria bacterium | reverse complement strand
AGGCGGCAGGGTATCTTCTCTCGCCCAGCTCTGCTCGATGATCTGCGCCAGTTCCTCGGAGATATCGACGCACCAATGATCGCCCCAACGATCCTCGAACCACTTCGCCAGTTTTTTGCCGGCGTCGTGATCGAGCACATCCACGTTCAGTTCGCCCTGTTTAGCGAGGCCGGCAAAAGTGAGATTGCTGCTGCCCAGATACCCGATAATGGGATTGATCGGGTCGGGACGAAACAATAAGTAGAGTTTTGCGTGGAGCGGGTGACGCAAGAACAGCTTTACGACCAGTTTCTTTGCCCTGATCTGGGCGGCGAGACGGCGCAATCCAATTTCGTCTTGGTTTGTTGGTATGCCTATGGCTAACTGTTCGCGAAACTCCTCGGCCAGTTTCCTTTTGAGGCGATGAGCGGTCTGATTGTCGATCTCACCGTCACGTTTGGAAAAGCTCAACGCGCTGGAAAGCTCATCCTGGGGAAGCTTCGCCATCCCAATCAAAAGCCGACAACAATGCCCGTCCCCGCCCGGCCAAGGTTCGATATGGGGACCGATCTCCTTCCAGCCCCGGAGATTGAAATAGCCAACGCAGAAATCGGAGCGAGCCGACAGCTCTATCGTCTCGCGAAGCGCGGGAAGAAGTTGCTGATCGATGTTGTCGAAGATTCTTGGCAAAGAGACGAACCTCTTTTGACTGGGTAAATTACCGCGATTCTACGCGATATGGCGCCGAGAGGGCAAGGGCGATGTTCGGTAGGGAACTTTTGACGAGCCTTCTCGGCAACCAAAAATTAGCGGGCGCGGGCGCGTTTTCCCGCCTCGTCGCGAGTCGAGGCGGTGCGATTACGCTTTGTTGCTAGACAGCGAGCGGGGACAAGACTCCGGCCTGTGCAATTGCTATTTGTCAGCTAACGATATATTCGAAAACTTGACTAGTACGTTTAGGAGCAGGCAATGAAAGCAATTCGAGTTCACAAAGCCGGCGGGCCGGAAGTATTGACTTACGAAGATATCCCCGTACCCGAACCCAAGGCCGGCGAAGCGCGGGTTAAGATCGAAGCCGTCGGCCTCAACTTCATCGATGTCTATCAGCGCACCGGAGTGTATGCGCTGCCGACGCCGTTTACACTGGGCATGGAGGGCGCGGGCGTTGTCGACGCGGTCGGTGAGGGCGTCACGGAGGTAAAAAGAGGCGACCGCGTCGCCTATGCGATGATTCCGGGCTCCTACGCCGAATATGCCATCGTGCCGGCGGCGAAGCTCGCTCCGTTGCCTCCCAATATCGATGCGAAGACCGCGGCGGGCCTCATGCTCCAGGGGATGACGGCCCATTACTTGACCCGCAGCACCTATCCGCTCAAGTGCGGCGAAACGGCGCTCGTCCACGCCGCCGCGGGCGGAGTCGGTTTGTTACTGGTTCAGGCTGCTAAGATCGCCGGCGCCCGCGTCATCGGCACGGTCTCAACCGAAGCGAAGGCGCAGCTCGCCAAGGAGGCAGGCGCCGACGAAGTCATTCTCTACACGCAGGCTGATTTTCTTGCTGAGGTGAAGCGGTTGACCGACGGCCGAGGCGTCGATGTGGTTTACGATTCCGTCGGCGCGACGACCTTCGACAAGAGCTTGGACTGCTTGCGGCCACGCGGTTATTTGGTGCTCTTCGGTCAATCGAGCGGCCCGGTGGCGCCGGTCAGTGCCGGCACATTGGTGAGCAAAGGCTCGCTTTTTCTCACCCGACCCAGTCTGGCGCACTACACGCTGACCCGCGCCGAACTGCTCGAGCGCGCCGACGATCTTTTCAATTGGGTGGCGACGGGAGAGCTGAAGCTCAGAGTCGAGCGCACTATTCCATTGAGAGACGCCGCCGAAGCGCAGCGCCAACTGGAAGCGCGCAAGACGACGGGGAAAGTGATTCTTATTCCTTAGCGGGCGGATTGAGCCCGTCGCGCGCGGGCCGCGGCGGGCGAGACTCCGGAGTGATCTCCTGTAGCTTCTTTTTCTGCTCCGCATTGAGCACACCTTTGGCTTGCTCGATGGCGCGAATACGCGCGATTCTCAAGTCGGCGCGCATTTTCTCGGCCTCGCGCACTTTCCCCACGACTTTACTCATATCCACCGAATCATGATCCAACAACGCGGCGAGATCGAGCTCGATGATGCGCAGGTCGGCGTCATGGCGAATCGACTGCTTTTGAAATTCATCTCTGAGCTGTTCCAGCTTTTTAACTTGATCGGCCGATAAGTTTAGCTGTTCCTTGTTGTTGAGCATGAGCGTAATCAGCGGCCGGTCCTCGCGCGATTCGCGCCCCCCGAAGCGCTCGCGCAACCGCCCGCCCCATTCCGTGAGCGCCCGCTGCATGCGCTCCCAGGCATCGGACAACTCGTCGGGAACCGCGGCTTTGGAAGAGGCGAAATCCGCGCCGTTGACGGGTCCGCCGGCCAACAGAACAATAACCAAGGATCCCACCAGAAGCTGCTGTCGCATAAAGACCTCCGTTTCCGCGCCGCTTTTCGCTAAAAGGAATTAAACCGCGCGACACCGCTACTGTCAATCGGATTAGACGAATTGAGATCGTGCGTGGTTCGCCAACGCGACCATGCCAGGCGCGGCTCATTCACTTGAAAAGACACGACGGTTCGCGGCGGTGTCAGCCGATTTTCAAGACGAGGCATTTGGCGCTGCCGCCAGCTTTGACAAATTCGCCGAGCGGCGTTTCGAATAGCGTGAAGCCAGCCGACTCCAACCTCTGACGGAGCTCCGGACAGCCGTCGCTGATAGCGATCTTGTTGTCCAACACCACCGCGTTGCACGCAAAGCGCGCCGCCTCCTGAGCGGAAACCGGGATGAGTTCGGGAATGTGATTTTCCAGAACCTTGAGGGCGTAGGAGTCGAAAGCGGGCGGATAAAACATCGCCTGCCCGAAGGACAGCGGACAGAAGCAGGTATCGAGGTGATAGAACCAGTCGTTGGTCAGTTCGAGTGAAAGAATCTCTTGTTCGATGATTTCGGCGACCTTTTGATGAGACAAAATATCAGTTCGAATGTGGTATCCCGCAAACCATGAGTCGCCGCACTTGAGCAGATCTCCTTCGCCCTCGAAATAATATTCCTCCGGCAGCCGCAGGACGTCAAAACCCTGCTGGCTAAACCAGGACTCATAATGAGCGGCTTCGCGCCGCCTGACCTCATGGCGGAAATTACTGGCAACAAACTTCCCGTTCCAGGCAAGGCCCGCGTTGGCCGTAAAAACCATGTCCGGCAACCGCTGCACGGGGGCGATGGTCTCAACCTCCGCAGCGAGCTCCTCCCGCAACAACCGGTGCAGCCGATTCCACTGTTCCCGGGCGAGTCGAGCGTCGGCCTGGCGGCTCCGGCTCATCCAAGGATTGATCTCGTACTCGATCCCGTAGTACTCGGGAGAACACATTAGCAGGCGCATCGCGGCCCCATCGTTCGCCCAGTGTCGCTCACAAGGTTCAAGCCTTTGCCGCTGCGTTCTCTGCTGGACTCAGATATTGGCTGAGCTCCCGTAGGAAAGGCTCCACGTCGGTGACCAACCCCATCGCCTGGAAGGTCCCCCGGTCGGTCAGCTTGGTGACCACCGCGGGATTGATATCGACACAAACGGTTTTCACCGTGGCGGGCAAGAGGTTGCCGGTGGCGATCGCATGGAGGGTCGTGGCCATCATCAAGGCGAAGCTGACGTCGCGCACCTTCTCGCGCATCAGATCCTGCGCCTTCAACGTATCGGTAATGACATCCGGCAGCGGTCCGTCGTCGCGGATGGAGCCGGCGAGAACAAAGTCCACGCCTTTTTTGACGCAGCTGTAAAAGATCCCGCTCTGAATCAATCCCTGTTCCACGGCCTTTCGGATGTTGCCGGCTTTTCGCACCGCGTTGATCGCCCAAAGATGGTGTTCATGGCCTTCGCTCGCGCGCATGGTCTTGTCCAGGTACACGCCCAACGAGGTGCCGTAAAGAGCGGTTTCAATATCATGAACGGCCAACCCGTTTCCGGCGAAGAGAACCTGCACATAGTCTTTTTCAATGAGCTCGACGAGATACCGCGCGGCGCCGGTGTGAACGAGGCCGGGTCCGGCCACGACCAGGATGCGGCCATTTTCGGCGCGTGTCCTCTTCATGGATGCCGCGATCTCTCGAATCAACAACCCTTTGGGCTGCTCCGTGGAGACCGAACTGGACATGAACTCGAACGCCTCCCGAGGCACCCGGCGCTCCATCGGCAGAATCTTCACGCCGCGATGGCCGACGACGACGAGGTCGTCCCGCTTCGCGCGATGGATGGGAATACACTCGGCGCGCATGGTTTTCAGATCGACCCGAATGCCGCAGTCCATCTCCGCCCCCTCGACTTCGATCCACTGCTCGTTCACGCGCACCCAGGTGGGCAGGTTCGTGGTCGCGTAGAATCGATCGGGAAAGATCCCGTCCGTCGCCGCCGGTTGCAGTTCGACCGACTCCGCTTCTGCCTCTACCGGCAAGGCGCCATGCTCTTTGATCTTCGCCAACACACGCTCGAGCAGCTCCTGGGTCGCGGCATCCACTTGAATCCGCGCCTGGCTGCGGTCCGCGCGCCGGTGGCCGATCTGAATATCGAGGATTTCGAACTCGGCGCCGAGTTGGATGATCAGGTCCAGAACCTTGGGAAGGATCAGCGAGTCGATGATATGACCGGAAATCTGGACGATGCTTCGCGGCATACAGTACTCTCCCGCAACACTCATTCTACCGTTCGCCGTAGCTGACGACAAGCTGAAATATCCATCAGTAGGGGTTCACTGCGGCGAAGATCGCGCACTTCGTTCAGGATGACATTTTCATTCCCAGGCGAAGCAAGGAATCTTCCTTGATGAAATTAGCTCTATTCTAAATGAACCAATACGTATCCATCTCGCGCAACGTTCCCTCTTGACAAGGAATCGCGCGAGGTCTAGAGGTTGAAATAGATCCATTGATCGCCGCCCGGCGAGGGGGCCGGATGGATCGCACAGGCATCGAGCCCCCACAGGAGAAAGGAGGGTTCAGCATGAATGACGGTGCTCCACCCGACGAAGCAGGCCCGCCGTCTGCGGGCAGTGAATTCTCGGAACTAAAGTATGGTCTCACGCAAAGGAGTTGTCGGCGCTAGACCTCAACTAAACTGCCTGAAGGCAGAACGGATCGCTGAGGCGACCAACCTAGGAAGGCCGTAGATGTAACGACGCTCCGCTGTCGATCATTGTGAGTGCAATCCAGAGGAGACACTGCTAATTCGCCGATAGGCGGGATTCAATAAAGAAGACAGACAGCAAGCGCCACAAGCGCAACGAAGGGCATCCTTTGCGGAAAGGATGCCCCTCGTTTTTTCAACTGTGATCGGAATTTGAGCCGGGAATCATCCCGAACTCCGCACTTGAATCTACGGGCCGGCGTGAGCGAGGGGCGAGCCTGGAGTAGCGAAGACACCCAACCGCCCAGTTTCAAAGTCGCTTTCGCTTTTTCGCTTCCCGTGATTGTGGGCTTTTGATTTCTGATAAAATCACCGATGATCGATGTCCGCTTAGAGGTAAAAACCCATTGGCTTCGCTACCGAAGGTTCGCTCCTCGCTCTTTGCGTCAATTGCTACTGAGGAATCCGGGATCATTGAGCGCACCCTTCGACTATGCTCAGGGCAATCGGCATATGAGTCTTTTTCGGCAGCCTGCTAGCCTATCCGCCGCGGCTCTCGGATCAAAGTGGCGAGACCGAAGACCCCGACGGCGAGGGTTGCCGCTACAACCCGCCAGCCTACGGGATATGAGCCGGTGCGATCGACGATGTAGCCGAAGAGCGGTGTGCCGAGTGTCGCGCAGGCGGCGTTGATCGTAATCATCATCCCTAATCCAGCGCCGGCTCTGGCTTTGCCGGCGATCTCGCCGATGAGCGCGTAAGAGACACCCTGGTAGCCGACCAGGCAAACGCCGGACAGAAACAGAATCGGCAGCAGCAGGTAATAAGAGGACTCGCGGCCCAAGAAGCTCAACGCGGCCACGAGCAATGCCGACAACGAGCCGATCAGCAGCAATACGACTTTACGCCGCCCGCCAAACAACCGGTCGCTTACCACGCCCCAGCCGACGCGGCCGATCATCGCTCCGCCTTGCGTCAGTGCGAGCGCCTGGCTCGACCAATAGGCGGAGAAGCCCATGGCGTCTTTTAGATAAAGCGGGACATAGGTAATCAACACCATCTGGCCGACGAGATAAATCGCCGTCGCCACGCTCACCGGCAGTAACGCCCGGTAGATTCGCCCAGCTGGTTCAGCGCTCGCCGCTGATTCGGGTTCGAACGAGTCGTCGAGACCCTGGGGCGCGTCGCGCCAGGATGATGAGAAAACAAACGCAAAAAGCACATTGATCACACCTAAGGCGGCCAAAGCGCCGCGCCAGCCGATGATGAGGACCAGAGATGGCGCGAGAACCGCCGCCAGCACCCCACCGGCTGGAACACCCGTCTGTTTGGTGCCCATCGCCGTCGCTCGTTCGTCGCGGTGAAACCAAGCCATGACGCCGATGGTCGACGCCGGATTGAAAAAGCTGTAACCCAATCCGGCCAAAAAAAAGCTGGCAAACGCCCAGGCGAAGGACGGAGCCGCCGCCGCCGCGATCGTGCAGATGCCTACGAAAAAATGACCTTGCAAGGTCGTGTTGCGCACGCCCCAGCGGTCGGCGAGCCAGCCGGCGCCGAAGGACGCGCCGGTCATGGCCAGATAGAAGGCAGAGAAAAACAAGCCGACCTGGGCGCGGGAGAGCCCGAGCTCGTCTTGATAAAATGGCGCCAGGGTGTTGATGCCGTATTGCGCCGACGCGCCTATGACATGGGAGAAGGTGATCAGCGCGAGGATGATCCAACGGAAAGAATCGCGGGCGGGGCTCGGTTGGGACATGATCGGAGTGGCTGTCTAATCAAAAACCGTAGTCGAATAACTCTCGACGTCGATGAAAGCTTCGATGACACTGGGGCCGTTGAGCGCGAAGGCCCAATCGAGAGCGGCGCTGAAATCTTTCGCAGTCTTTGCCGAGCGGCAAGGGACACCGAAATAGTGCGGCGGAGAATCCGGCGGCGCGCCGAGACGAACTCCAGACAGTGGATAATTTCTTCGCTCTTGCTTCACTTTCATGAGGCCGAGCCAGCCGTCGTTAAGGACGATGA
>JAUYJC010000585.1 GCA_030688735.1 Deltaproteobacteria bacterium | reverse complement strand
AAGTCGTTCGAGCGCCGCAATTAGCAGACCAGCCTCTTTGGGCAGGCTAGAAGACTTCTTTGTTGTGGGCCGCAGCGGACTCGCTGGGGGATTTGGCTTGCGCCGAGCCGCGACCACGTTTGCTCGCGCCATGCGGCGCCGCTTTTCGGCGCGCCATCTCCGCACGGGAAACTTTCCCATCGCGCGGCAACCCCAGCCAATTCCACTGGTCGGGGTAACGGCGAATCGCCGCCTCAAGACAACTGGTGTAAACGGCGGTTGTGGCAGTCACGCTGTCCTCGAGTTCTGGGCGTTCAACGGGTTCGATCGCATTGCCAATCGTAAGCACTAATGAATCATCGGCTCGCCGAGTGGCAAACATCGGCAATGTCACGGCGCCGGTTCGCAGCGCCAGGGTTGCCGGCCCCCGCGGCGCTGGATATCTCCCCCCCAAGAAATCGACCATAACGTCGCCGGACTTGAACTCGTCGGCGATCACTAAAACGATTTTGTTTTGACGCAACGCCTTTAAGATCCCGCGCACCGCCTCTCGGCGCGGTTTCGCGGAAATGGTGTGAATTCCGAGCTGCGCGCGATAGGCGTCGATCAACCGGGCAAAGCGCCGATCGCGCGGCTGCTTGACGACGACGCTGAAGGGAAAGCCACCCGCCGCAAGACGCGCCCCGATCATCGTAAAACTTCCCAAGTGGGCGCTTAAAGCCAGCACCCCACGCCCCTTTCCAAGAGCTCGCTCTAGATGTTCTTCGCCTTCCACCGCCACCGTCGCGAGAATTTTTTCTCTGGAAAAATGCATCACGGCGGTGGTATCGAGGACGCCACGGGCAAAATTTTTCCAGGCGCGCCATACCAACGCCTTGCGTTCGTTGGGCGCGCGGATCTCCTCGCCCAGCGCCGCAACCAGATTTTCCTCCATGCGGGTCCGGTACGTCCGCAGAACCCCGAACGCGACCCACGCAAACAAGTTCGTGAAGCGAAGGAGCAGTCCGTATGGAATCAGCGGCGATACGGCGATAAATCCTCGCACCGCGTATTCACCGACGCGGTAGCGCGAAGCGTACCTGAACTGAGCAAGCCGCGATCTTTTCCTTTTCCGTCGGGGTGGCATGAGAAAGTTATGAATCCCTTTCAACGGCTTTTCAAGCGTAGGGGCCCTTTGAAACAAAAAGGCGGTGGTTGGCCAGGCCAACCACCGCCTTGAATTGCGCTTGATCGATAGTCCGCCGCGTCAGCGTCCGGCGGCCCTGCGCAGGCGTCGCCTCGCGCCCCCTGAAAGGGGAACACCCCTCCTGCTCTTTCTCCGCCTCGGTGAAAGCTGATAACTTTTTGCTTGGATAGGCTGCGCGGCGTGTTGCTGTTTCCACGCTTTCAATCCTTGCCGGAGATAGGCGGGATCAAATCCGAGCGTTTCACAGACGTGGGCGAATGAAAAAAGCCCATCGTCGTTTTCCTCCATGATCCAACCCTCCGCGTCCTGGAACAGAACCTTTCCTTTCCCATCGCGGGCGGAAACGTACTTTTGAAAACATGCAACGGCGTCTTCTAAAATCGCCAGCATGAGTTTCTTCTCCGGTTCCAGGTGAAGCTTTCTCCGGTAGGTATCAAGGTACTGGTCCGGCAAAAGAGTGTCGGGCTGGAACAACGAAGATACCCGCTCTTCCATGCTTAATCCGTTCTCATAACTCATAAAAACCACCTTCCTGTAGGGTGCGGCCTGCTCGCCATCGAACAACAAAAACGTTGGTCCCGGTCATGCCGCGCTCGAAAGAGAAGAGGCGCCGATAAAATCCACGCACGGCGCCCGCGTCAAATCGGCAATCGTCGTTTGGGTCAACATTTCAGTTATTTTCCTTTGCACATCGCTCCATACGCCCTGCATCGTACAGCGGGTCAACTGATCACAGCTCAGATGCTCGACCATGCAGGCGTTCACCGCCAGGGGGCCCTCAAGGGCCTGGATGACGTCGAAAAAAGAAATGGCCTCCGCCGGTCGCGCCAACGTGTAGCCGCCGCTTGATCCGCGCTTGGACTTGATCAATCCGCTGCGTGTGAGGTCTTGAACAATCTTCTCCAAGAACTTCCTCGGTACCCGCTGTTGCTTGGCAATCTCGGCTATCGGGCAGCATTTCTCCGGATCCCGGTCGGCCAGGTAGATCACCGCCCGCAAACCGTAGTCGACCCGTCGAGGAATCTGCATCAGCGCCATAGCGTTACCCCCTTGCCCCAATGCTCTTGGCAGCCCGTCCCCGACTCGCCGGAGGTTGCTCTTGGCTTGGCAATTTGCCCAAAGCCGAAAGCCCCTGTAAGCGTTGGACGATTGCAGGCAGCGTTTGGTTCACAACATCGACCTCTTTTTCCGTATTGAACCGGCCCAAGCTGAAGCGAACCGTCCCCTGAATCCACTCGGCCGCCACCCCCATGGCCCGCAGAACATGGGAAGGCTCCGAAGAACCGGCGGTGCAGGCCGATCCAGTGGAGGCGCAGATACCGCTTTGGTCCAGTAAAACCAGGATCGATTCGCCCTCCAAATACCTAAAACTGAGATTCGAAGTATTGGGCAGGCGATTCCGCTGCTGTCCGTTCACCCGGCACTCAGGACAGGATCGAAGCAGCGACTCCTCCAACCGATTGCGCAGCTTGCCGATCCGCTCGGAGTCCTCGGCAACACGGGCTAAGGCGATTTCAGCCGCCTGTCCCATACCGACAATCCCCGCGACATTTTCCGTCCCCGCCCGCCGGTTACGTTCCTGATGCCCGCCAATAATAAAAGGCGGAAACGTAATCCCGCGCCTGACGTACAACGCGCCCACACCCTTTGGCCCGTGGAACTTATGGGCCGATATCGTCAGCAAGTCCACCGGCAGGGCCCTCATGTCGAGCGGCAATCTTCCCGCCGCTTGGACCGCATCGACGTGAAGCCGAATCCCTCTGGCCTTCACGATCGCGGCGATCTTATCGATGGGAAAGAGCACGCCGGTTTCGTTATTGGCGGCCATGATCGAAACCAGCGCGGTGTCATCGGTCAACGCGTGGCGCAGTTCGTCCAAGTCGAGCATGCCGTCTTGATCGACGCCCAGCCAAGTCACGCGATAACCTTTCTGTTCCAGATGCTGGCAAAGCCCGATCACCGCCGGATGCTCCACTTGCGTCGTGACGATGTGGCGCTTGCCCGGCTGGGTCTCGATCATACCGCGAATGGCGGCGTTGTCCCCCTCGGTGCCGCAGCTCGTGAAGATCACTTCCACCGGGTCGGCGGCGCCGATGAGCGCGGCGACTTGCGCCCGCGCTTCGGCGATTTTCCGCCCCACCTGGCTGCCGAAACGATGGATGCTCGACGGATTGCCGTAAAGCTCGGTGAGATACGGCCGCATCGCCTCGAAGACTTCCGGCGCGACCCGCGTGGTCGCGTTATTGTCGAAATAAATTTCCTCGGGCATAAATTCGTCAATTCTCGGTCATCAAATCGCGGCTGGCCAAGCTCGGCGTCATCCGACGCTGCCTTCCAGGCTTACGCCCAGAAGTTTCTGCGCCTCCACCGCGAACTCCATCGGCAGCTCTTTGAACACTTGCTTGCAAAAACCGCTGACGATCAAATTGACCGCGTCTTCGGTCGAAATGCCGCGCTGGCGGCAATAAAAGAGCTGGTCCTCGCCGATCTTCGAAGTCGACGCCTCGTGCTCCACCTGCGTCGCGTTGTTCAATACCTCCAGATAGGGAAAGGTATGGGCGCCGCACTTATCCCCCAGCAATAACGAATCACACTGGGAATAGTTCCGCGCCCCGCTGGCGCCCTTCATGATCTTGACCAAACCGCGGTAGGTGTTCTGCCCATGGCCGGCGGAAATGCCCTTGGAGATGATCGTGCTCTTGGTATTCTTGCCGATGTGGATCATCTTGGTGCCGGTGTCCGCCTGCTGGTAATTGTTCGTCAGCGCCACCGAGTAAAATTCGCCCACCGAATCGTCTCCCTGCAGGATACAGCTCGGATATTTCCAGGTGATCGCCGAGCCGGTCTCGACTTGCGTCCAGGAGATCTTCGAGCGCTTGCCCAGGCACTTGCCGCGCTTGGTAACGAAATTATAAATGCCGCCCTTGCCCTGCGCGTCGCCCGGATACCAATTCTGCACCGTCGAATATTTGATCTGCGCATCGTCGTGCGCGACCAATTCGACCACCGCGGCGTGCAATTGATTCTTATCGCGCATCGGCGCGGTGCAGCCCTCCAGGTAACTCACATAAGCGCCCTCTTCGGCGACGATCAGCGTGCGCTCGAACTGGCCGGTCTCGGCGGCGTTGATGCGAAAGTAAGTCGACAGCTCCATCGGACAACGTACGCCCTTGGGAATGAAGCAGAACGAGCCATCGCTGAACACCGCGGCGTTAAGCGCGGCAAAAAAATTATCCGTGTACGGCACCACCGAGCCGAGATATTTCTGTACGAGATCGGGATGGTTATGCACCGCCTCGGAAAAAGAGCCGAAGATAACTCCCATCTCCGCCAACTTGCCTTTGAAAGTCGTCGCTACCGAAACGCTGTCAAACACGGCATCGACGGCGACGCCGGCAAGCTTTTCCTGCTCTCGCAAAGGAACGCCGAGCTTCTCGTACATCTTGAGCAGCTCCGGGTCCACTTCTTCGAGGCTCTTGGGCCGATCGTCTTGCGCCTTGGGCGCCGAATAGTAGCTGATCGCTTGATAATCGATGGGCGGATAATGGACGTTGGCCCACTTGGGCTCCGCCTGCGATTTTTCCAATTTAGCCCAGTAGCGATAAGCTTTGAGCCGCCACTCGAGCATGAACTCGGGCTCTTGCTTTTTCGCCGAAATCAGACGAACGACGTCTTCATTCAAACCGGGCGGTACGGTATCCGCCTCGATATCGGTGACGAAGCCGTACTTGTACTCACCCTGGGTGAGATCTTCGACGGTATGGGTCTCGGTCTTCATTTTTGCGTTTTCCTGATTCTTACGAAACCATGAACGACTGGCCGCAGCCACAGGCTTTCTTGACGTTCGGATTCTGAAAGACGAACCCGGACTGCATTAGCTCGTCTTTGTAATCCAGTTCGGTGCCGCCTAAGTAGAGCAGGCTTTTCATATCCACCAATATTTTTGCGCCGTCCTTTTCGAAAATCTTGTCGGTTGTTTTGGGTTGATCGAAATCGACTTTGTATTGCAAACCCGAACAACCCCCACCCACGACCTTCACCCTCAGCCCCTGACCTTCGCGATTCTCAGCGGCGACGACCTCTTTGATTCTTGCCGCGGCACGGTCGGTTAAAACGACTCCAATGGCCATATCTTCGTTCCTCCGCAAACCAACGGCTAGGAAACTCGCTGCCGTAGATTTATCTCGGCTTGACGCCGGTTTTGCATCTTGGCCTTCATGGTTTTGTAAACGGGCGATAACGCTCTCAATCGGCGCACTTCCTCGACCACGCGCTTAATCGTGAAATCGACTTCGTCTTCGGTATTGAACCGGCCCAGACCGAAACGGATCGAGGTGTGGGCCAGTTCATCCGGCACGCCGAGCGCGCGCAGCACATGGGAAGGCTCCAAGCTCGCCGAAGTGCAGGCCGAGCCGGTGGAGACCGCGATTTCCTTGAGCGCCATCAAAAGTGACTCGCCTTCCACGTAGGCGAAGCTCACATTCAGGTTTCCCGGCAGTCGTTTTTTCAGGTGACCGTTAACATAAACGTCATCTAACTCGCCGAAAATGCCTTCCTTAAGTCGCTCACGCAGCCCAACGAGGCGCTCGGCCTCCGCCGCCGTTTCCAATTGTGCGATCTCGCAAGCCTTCCCCAAACCAACGATGCCGGGAACGTTAGGCGTTCCCGAGCGTATGCCGCGCTCGTGTCCCCCGCCGTCGATAATGGGCGTGAGCTTCACGCGCGGATTGCTCGAACGGACATAGAGCGCGCCGATCCCTTTCGGGCCGTACATCTTGTGCGCAGTTAGAGAGAGCAAGTCCGCTCCGAGTTTGTCAACGTCGACGGGAATTCTGCCGACTGCTTGGGTCGCGTCAGTATGGAGAAGAATCCCTCTCTCCTTCGCCATGCGGCTGATCTCTTCGATCGGCTGGATCGTGCCGATCTCGTTATTGGCCTGCATGATCGAGATAAGAATCGTTTTTTCCGTAATCGCCTTGCCCAGCCGTTGGAGATCGATCAGGCCATCCGGGTCCACCGGAAGATAGGTCACGCGATAGCCATGCTTCTCTAGAACCTTGCAACTGTCCAGGACCGCCTTGTGCTCCGTAACGCAGGTCACGATATGATCGCCCTTTTCCTTGTAGGCCTCGGCGATGCCCTTGACGGCGAGATTGTCGGACTCCGTCGCGCCGCTGGTGAAGACGATTTCGCGTGGCGATGAGGCGCCGATTATTTTTGCGACCTGCTCGCGGGCCGTATCGACGGCGGCTTCGCTTTCCCACCCGAAGGCGTGGCTCCGGCTCGCGGCATTGCCGAACTTCTCCGTAAAATAGGGAAGCATCGCCTCCAACACCCGCGGATCCACGGGAGTGGTCGCGTGATTATCCATGTAGATCGGAGTTTGAACCTTCATATGATCCCGCTCAGCCGACTACGCCGACATGGTGCGAACGGCGTCGTATTCCAGACTAATTAGGTATGATATGAAATTAACTCAATCGAGCCTTCGAGTCAACTATTTTTACAATTTGGCAACTGGTTGAAATTGCTTTAAAATATTGATCGAAGCGACCGGGGTGACGGGCGATATCAAGCGGATCAGAGCTGTTTTAATAGCTTTCTTAGATACTGACCTGTCGCGGACCGATCGACGGCGGCCACATCTTCAGGAGTTCCTTTGGCCACCACTTGGCCCCCCTCCACACCGCCTCCTGGCCCGAGGTCGATGACGTAATCCGCCGATCTGATCACATCCAGATTATGTTCGATCACCACCATCGAGTTTCCTTCATCGATTAGACGATGCAGCAGCTCTAAGAGTTTGCGCACATCGTCGAAATGGAGGCCGGTCGTCGGCTCGTCTAGAATATAGATAGTCCGCCCAGTGGCTCGTCGCGCCAGCTCCCGGGCGAGTTTGACCCGCTGCGCCTCACCGCCGGAAAGGGTCGACGCGGCCTGATCGAGGCGAAGATAGTCGAGGCCGACTTCTCTCAGCGTGCGCAGTTTTGCGTAGACGGCCGGGATAGTATTGAGCAATTGGAGAGCCTGATTGACCGTCATCGCCAGCACATTCGCGATGCTCATGCCTTTGTATTTCACCGCCAACGTCTCGCGGTTGTAGCGAGCGCCTTTGCAGACATCGCAGGTGACTGCAACTTCCGGGAGAAAATTCATATCGACCCTGACGACGCCGTCGCCGGCGCAGGCATCGCAGCGGCCGGCACGCGCGTTGAACGAAAAACGATCCGCTCTGAAACCGCGAACTCTCGCCTCGGGCAATTGCGCGAAGAGCTCCCGGATAGGATCGAAAAGACCGGTATAAGTCGCCGGAGTCGAGCGCGGCGTGCGCCCGATGGGAGCCTGATCGACGCCGACCACCCGGTCAAACAGCTCCGATCCGATCAGCGCGTCAAACGCGCCGACCTTCGCCTTGGCGCGGTGTAGTCTCGCCGCCATGGCATTGTAGAGAGTGTCCATGACTAGACTGCTCTTCCCGGCGCCCGAAACTCCGGTTACGCAAGTCAGCGTGCCGACCGGAATTTCCACCGTGAGGTTTTTAAGATTGTGCTGCCGGGCTCCCTTGATGACGAGAAAGCGCTCGCTCCCTTTGCGGCGGTGCGAAACGGCGACCTCCATCCGGCCCGATAAATACTGGCCGGTAAGAGAATGACCGTCGCGCGCCAGTTCCTGCGGCGTCCCCTGGGCGACGATTTCTCCGCCCTGATCCCCCGCTCCCGGTCCCATATCGATAACGTGATCGGCGGCGAGAATTGTTTCCGGGTCATGTTCAACGACGATCACGCTATTGCCCTGCTCACGCAGTTGTTTGAGCAGCGCGAGCAGCCGCGCGTTGTCGCTCTGATGCAGTCCGACGCTCGGTTCGTCGAGAATATAGAGCACTCCCGCCAAACTCGAGCCGATCTGAGTGGCGAGCCTGACTCGCTGCGCTTCACCGCCCGAAAGACTAAGCGACGGACGATCGAGGCTCAGGTAACCGAGCCCAACCTGGAGCAAAAAACCAAGCCGGGCGGCGATCTCACCCAAAGCTCGCTGGCCAATCCGCTTGCGCCTCTCGTCCAAATCGAGCGACGTGAAGTACGCGAGCGCTTGATTAACCGGCAGCGAAGCGACTTCGGCAATACTCTTGCCGCCGAGCTTGACGGCGAGGCTTTCTTTTTTCAATCGCGTGCCGCCGCATTGTCCGCAGAGCTGGGCGTTGGTCTCTTGCTCGTTGCCTTGCGGCCCTCCATGTTGTTTCGAGCCAACTCCCAATCCGGCGCACGCCGGGCAGGCCCCTTGAGGAGTGTTGAAGGAAAAGAAGCCCGGGGTAATTTCGGGAAGCGCAATCCCGCATTGCGCGCAAACGAATTTCTGGCTGAAGATCAGTTCTTCCGCCGGCTCGTCGTCCGGAACTTTTTGCATCCCGATTTTGATCACCTGCGCTCCCATGCGCAAGGCGATTTCAAGCGAATCCGCCAAGCGTTTCTCGGCGCCTTGGCGCAGGACGAGGCGATCGATAATTAAATCGATCTGGTGCGGCTGATCTTCGTCAAGCGCGATCTCATCCGACAGTTCGCGAATCGCGCCATCGATTCTGACCCTGGCAAAACCTTCCCGAGCCAACTCCTTGAGCCGCTCGCGATGATCGCCTTTGGAATCTGACACGATGGGCGCCATCACCAGGATGCGCGTTTGCGCCGGTAGCGCAAACAATTGGTCGACGATCTGCTCCACGGTATGCGCCCGGATCTGCCGGCCGCATTGAACGCAGGCTGGCTCGCCGATGCGCGCAAAGAGCAGTCGTAAGTAGTCGTAAATTTCGCTTACCGTGCCGACGGTCGATCGGGGAGTATAGCTGCCGGCTTTTTGCTGTATGGCGACGGTGGGAGAAAGCCCGTCGATGGAATCGACATCCGGTTTTTCGAGTTGCCGCAGGAACTGGCGCGCGTCGGCGGCGAGCGACTCTAGGTAGCGCCGCCGCCCTTCGGCATAAAGCGTATCGAAAGCGAGAGAAGACTTTCCCGACCCGGACACGCCGGTGATAACGACCAGTCGATCGCGAGGGATTTCTAAATCGATGTTTTTGAGATTATGGACCCGCGCCCCTCGGATGACGATCTTGCCCGTCATCAGCGACCCTATTGGCTTTCAAGCTCCCTGAGTTTTCCTTCGACGATGGCGCGATACTCTTTGAGCTTTTCCGCCGACTGCGCTTCGAAGCGCAGCACCAGCGCCGGCTGGGTGTTGGAGGCGCGGATCAGCCCCCAACCCTCGGAGAATTGCACGCGCACGCCGTCGACATCGATGATCTTGTAGTGCTGGCGGAAATACTCCTTGGCTTTTTCCGCGATGGCGAACTTTTTATCGTCCGGGCAATCGACCCGGATCTCGGGGGTCGATACAGTCTTCGGCAGATCGGCCAACAAAGCCGACAACGGCCTATCGGATTTGGCGAGAATCTCCAACAGCCGCAGCGAGGCATAGATCGCGTCGTCGAAGCCGAAGTAACGCTCCTTGAAAAACATATGGCCGCTCATCTCCCCCGCCAACAGCGCGCCTGTCTCTTTCATCTTAGCCTTGAGCAGCGAATGACCCGCCTTCCACATGATCGGCTTGCCGTTATGTTTCGCGATGTCGTCGTAGAGCCGCTGCGAACATTTGACTTCCGAGATGATCACCGCCCCGGGATTGCGCTGGAGCACGTCGCGGGCGAACAGGATCAGCAACTCATCGCCCCACATGATAGTGCCGTTTTCATCGACCGCGCCGACCCGGTCGGCGTCGCCGTCATAGGCGATCCCCACGTCGGCTTTTTCTTTTCTGACCTTTTCAATGAGCATCGCTAAATTCTCGGGCACCGTCGGATCGGGATGGTGGATTGGGAAACGGGCATCGGGCGTGCAGGCGATTTCCCAAACGGTGCACCCGAGTTGCCGAAAAATCGGCGGCGCTACGGGTCCGCCGACGCCGCTGCCGGCATCTATTACGATTTTCATGGGCCGGACCAATTTAGGGACATCGCGCACCAGATAATCGTGATAGGGCGGCACGATTTCATAGCGTTCGACTTTGCCGCCGGGTTTTTCGCGGAACTCGCCACGTTCCATTTTGGCCCGGATCTCCTGAATCTGCTGACCGTAAAGCGTGTCCTTGCCGACGCACAGCTTGAAGCCGTTGTACTCGGACGGGTTGTGGCTCGCGGTCACCTCAATGCCGCCGTCGACGTCGAGATGGAAAAGAGAAAAGTAAAGCAGCGGCGTCGGACAAACGCCTATGTCGTAAACTTGGAGCCCCGCGGAAACTAGACCCTCGATCACCGCCTCGGCGTAGGGATCGGAGGTCGCGCGGCAATCCCGGCCCACGGTCGCCCGCTTGCCGCCCTTTTCAGCGATGACCGTGCCGTGCACCTTGCCTAACAGCAGGGCGAACTCTTTGTCGAAATCTAACTCCGCCAACCCGCGAATGTCATATTCTCGAAAAATCGCTGGATTCACTTCCCTCTCCGTTTCATGTTTCGGCGCGCCAGCCGCGCCGCCAAAAGTATCGCCTCTTTCATGCTCGAGGCATCCGCCTTGCCCTTGCCGGCGATGTCGTAGGCGGTGCCGTGGTCCACCGACGTGCGAATGAACGGCGGTCCCAAGGTAAGCGCCACGCCGCCAAAAAAATGATGCAGCTTCAAAGGAATAAGACCCTGGTCGTGATACATGCATACCAC
>JAUYJC010000580.1 GCA_030688735.1 Deltaproteobacteria bacterium | reverse complement strand
GAAGCGCATCTCGCGGAGCTACCGCCTGCGCCACTGGCTGCTCCTGGCGCTGCGGACTTTGGCGGTGGTTTTTCTCGCGCTTCTCCTCGCCAATCCGATTTTCCAGATTGGCGCGGGGCTGTTCGCCGGCGGCGGTCCGGTCGATTTGGTCGTGCTGCTGGACAATTCGCTGAGCATGCGCTGGGCCGGCGACGGCGACGGCTTCAAGCAGGCCAAGGAAGCCGCGCGCCTGCTGATCTCCGGACTCAACGACGGCGACCGTGCCGTGTTGATCCCGACCAATATTTCCGGCAAGGAGCCGTTTCGTCTCAAAGGCCAGAAAGAAATCCTGCTTAAAGAGCTCGACGCCATCGAGATCGCCGACGGCACGGCGAACTTCGCTGCCGCCCTGGGGAAGGCGTACGAGCTGCTGAGCGAGCCCGCCGCGCAAAAGGAAATCCGCGTGATCACCGACATGGGCCTGACCGGCTGGGACCAGTTCTCGCTCTCCAGCTTGAAACAGGTCGACCCCTCGATTCCGCTCAAGACCCTGCGCGTCGTCAGCAAACAGACGCGGCTCAACGCCACCGTCAAAGAGATCCGCCTGGCCGGTCAATCCGTCGGCGCCAATCTGCCGCTTGAGATCGTCGCCACCGTCGCCAATTTCGGCGACGTCGAAATCAAGGAGCTGCTGGTGCGGTTGAGCATCGACGGCCAGAACAAAGAGCAAAAACTGACGACGGTCCCGCCCAGAGGCGAATCGACCGTGAGTTTTCAAACCCGGCTGGCCGCTACGGGCGCCCATTTCGGCCAGGTGACGCTCAAAAAAGAAGGTCTGGCGGGAAATCCCGCGGCAAACTTCGCGCTCGACGCCCAGGACAAACTTAGAATTCTCGTCGTCGACGGCGACCCGCAGACTTCGCTGGCGCAGAGTGAAACTTTTTTTCTCAGCCGGGCGCTCAACCCTGCGGGTGAGAAGGATTCGTCGCTTTATTTGCCGACGGTGATTCTTGCGGACGGCCTGGCCGCCGCGTCGCTCGACTCCTATCAGGCGGTCATTCTCTGTAATGTTGCGTCGCTTCCAGACGCGTGGCTCGCCAAGCTGCGGAGCTTTGTGCAACAGGGCGGCGGTCTGCTGATCTTTGCCGGAGACCGCATTCAGGCCGAAAGTTACAACCGGCTGGCGCATGGCGCGCCGCCGCTTTTGCCGGCGGAGCTGCGCGAACGAAAACTCGGCGTCGAAAGCAGCGGGGAAAAGATCGAAAAGATTGATCTCACTCATCCCGCGCTGCAAGGTTTTTCCGATGCGATTTTGTCGGACTCGATGAAATCCGCGCGGGTCTGGGGTTACGCGCGCAGCGCGAGCGCGGGCGGCGCGGTCCTCATCGCGCTGGCCAACGGCGATCCCTTGCTCATGGAACGCAGGGTGGGCGCTGGGCGAGTGTTGTTGATGGCGACCTCGGCGGACCGGGACTGGACCGACTTGCCGGTGAAAACCGCCTACCTGCCGTTCGTCCAGGCGCTCACGAGCTACGTCGCCGGAGGAAAGCGAGGTTTTTTGGACGGCGGCATTCCGGTCGGCGCCGTAAAAGAAATTTCCTTGCCGCCCGCCTATGTCGGTAAAAGCGTTCGGGTTATCAAGCCGAACAAGCAAGATGCGGAAGTGTTTCTCTCCGGCCAGAAAGAGCGCGCCGCGGCGCAGTTCCAGGATAACGATCGTGCGGGTATCTACCGCATGGCGCTGCCTGCGGGGGCGGACAAGGACGCCGGCGTGGCGCAAATTTACGCGGTCAACCCGCCCTTTCTCGAATCGCGCCTCGATGAGATCAGCACCCCCGAGCTGGCGGCCAAACTCAAACCGATCCTGCTCGAAGTGATCCCCATCGACGCTTTGCAGCAAGGCGGCAGTCGCACGGATCTCGCCCTTCCCTTGCTGGCACTGCTCATTGTAACCTTGCTTTTGGAGGGCTGGCTGGTGCAGCGGCTCTAGCAGGCTGCTGAAAAAGACTCATATGCTTCGTTGCGCTCAATCGCCTCGCTACAACGTACTCGCTAAGTACGCCTCCGCTCGTCGATTTTTCGCGCGCCTCGCCTCTGAGATCTTTTTGAGCAGCCCGCTAGAATGCTGGAAGGCAAAATGAAAGGTGCAAAATGCATAAGTCAAAATGAAAGAGTCGGAGATTCGGGTCGACATTTTGCAGTTTGCACTTTGCAATCTGTAATTTGCATTGAAGAAACCTAAGATTGGACAACTGTCATGCTTATCAATCGTCGCAAATTTGTTTGGTTGCTCTCTCAAAGCCTGCTGGCCGCGGGCCTACTGCCCAGCCGCGCTGCGGCGGCGCAGTCCGGCGAGAAACGGCATGTCCAGTTTGTTTTCGCTCAGGTCAAATACCGCGGCGGCGATTGGAATCCGCACCCGTTGTCGGCCACGCCGCTGATGGAAGAACTGATACTGCGTACCAGCATCGAACCGGCAACCGCGAGACATGAAGTGACGCTAACGGACCGCGATCTGTTCAACTATCCGTTTCTTTACATCACGGGCAAATATGAGTTCGACCCTTTCACCCAGGAAGAGATCGAAACCCTGCGTCGCTTTCTCTCCTTCGGCGGCTTCCTCCTCATAGATGACGCGCTCGGCCAGCAAGGCTACGGATTCGACAAAGCGATGCGCCGCGAAATGCAGAGGGTCTTTCCCGGCAACGAGTTCAAACGGCTGCCGGCCAGCCACGCCGCGCTCAAAAGCTATTACCTCCTGCGACGCATCGGCGGCGTGCGCATTGCCAACCCTAATCTAGAAACCATTATGCTTGGCAACGCTACGCCGGTAATATATTGCCAGAACGATCTCGGCGGCGCCTGGGAGCGCGATCAATTGGGCAACTGGACCAGCGCTTGCACGCCCGGCGGCGAGCCCCAGCGACGCGACGCATTTCATCTCGGCATCAACCTGATTGTCTATGCGATGACGGAAAATTATAAGGAAGACCTGATCCATGTTCCGTTCATTCGCAAGCGGCTGACACGGTAGCCGATGAGCCTCAATACGGCAGTTGAGGTATCCCAGCGATCTGTCGAAGCATCAACATCGGTGGAGATACGCCCCGAAGGATCTACCACCACGAAGGCACGAAGGACACGAAGGTTTTCGTAGGGTGCGCTTCGCGCACCGATCGGTCTCGGAATATCAATCGCAAAGGCGCAAAGGAAGAGCATTGTCATTTCGAACGAAGAGAGAAATCTTTCCTAGATCCCTCGCATTCGCTCGGGATGACAGACCTTGGGCCTGTTGCTTAGCGTCTTGGCGCCTTGGCGGGAGCAATATCCGAATCCGGAGTTTTCGACTTCCGGGAAATTTGCGCGAGCCGCGCAAATTTTCAACTACAGTAGTACGAAGAGCACGAATTTTAGAACAATTGAAATTCGAATCCTTCGTGTCCTTCGTGAACTTCGTGGTAAAAGAAATGTTCGATCGGACAAGAAAGAAGGCCATCGTCAGCCGAGCCAAGTAATTGCTAGGCTATACCGGATCTAGGATGAAAGATCTCTACTTCATAGGCAGCCTGCCCTGGTGGCTCATCGCTCTCGTCGCGCTGGGAACCATCGCGCTTCTAGCTCAACAGTTCTTGAGTCTCAAACAGCGGCTGTCTCTGGCACAGAGCACTTTCCTGGTTGCTCTCCGCGCCGTTGTCTATGGCGTGTTGATTCTTTTTCTTTTCGGCCCATCGTTGATCGATAAACGCGCCGGCAAACTGCGCCGGCCGCTGACGGTGCTGATCGATAGCTCCGAGAGCATGGCGTTCCCCGCCAGCACGAAAGCCGCGGCCGGCGCGGCGGCGGGAAAAAGCCGCCTCGATGCCGTGCGGGAAAAACTCACGGCGGGCGCTGAGCCGCTGATTCAACGGCTCAGCCGCGATTACGACCTGCGCCTCTTCCGCTTCGGCACCGATCTCGAACCCATCGACGCCGCTTCCGTCCCCCAGCTCAAAGCGCAAGCCCAAGGAACGCGGCTCTTGGAACTGGTGCAAAGCGCCGCCAAGGACGCCGGCGCGCAGTCCGCCATTCTGCTTTTCAGCGACGGCATCGCCAACGGCGATAGGAAAATCCTCGAGGGCGCGCCGCCGCTGCCGGTTCCGGTGTTCGCCGTCGGCGCCGGGGAAGCCGAGGGCTTCACCGACGTGCGCATCGCCGAGGTCCGGGCGCCGCAGTTCGCATTTCGCGGCCGCGAGTTCAAGCTCGATCTGACGGTTCATGCCGCCGGCTTCAAAGGCAAAACCGTGCCGCTCTTCTTCAACCGCGGCAAGAATCTCATCACCACTCGGTCTGTAAGCATCGACGCCGACCCGTTCGAGCAGAAAATAACCCTCAGCTTCATCCCCAAGGAGATCGGCACCCACGCCTTTTCTCTCGCCATCTCCGCGCAACCCGGCGAACAGATCACCCAGAACAATCAAAAGGAATTTAAAGTCGACGTGCAGCGGGACAAAATTCGAGTCCTTACCCTTTCCGGCTCGCCAGCCTGGAATTATCGTTTCTTGCGCATGGCGATGAAGCAGGACCCGTTGATCGAACTGGTGTCGTTCGTGTTCTTGCGTACGCCCACCGATAGCGTTGATGTGCCGGACAACCAGTTGAGCCTGATCCCCTTTCCCATCGACGATATTTTTTTGGAGGAGCTTAAGAACTTCGACCTAGTTTTCCTCGATGATTTTTCCCACCGTGCCTATTTTAACCCGGTCTATTTAGACAGAGTCCGCGACTTCGTGCGCGACGGCGGCGGTCTTGCCATGTTCGGCGGGGTGCGCTCCTTCGACAGCGGTGGCTACGGTGACAGCGCGCTGAAAGAAGTCCTGCCCGTCGAACTGGACGGCAAAGGCGGCTACCAATCGAGCGGCGGCATACGCCCGGTGTTGACCGCTACCGGCAAGGCCCACCCGATCACCCGGTTGCTGCCGGACCCGCGCACCAACGAAGAGGCGTGGACCAAGATGCCGGCGTTGAACGGCCTCAACCAGGTCCGTAGCGCGCGCGGCGAAGTGCTCTTGACCGCCGACGGCGCCGCGGCAGGCGCGCCGCTGCTCGCCATCGGCCGCTTCGGCAAGGGGCGCACCCTGGCGCTCATGAGCGACGACGCCTGGCGCTGGAACTTCATCGCCGCGGGCAACCGCGAATCGCCGCAGAACCATCTAAAGCTTATCCGTCAGATGGTGCGCTGGCTTGCCCAGGAGCCCTCTTTCGAGCAGGTGCAGTTGCGCGCCATCGCCAGCGCGCGCCCCGGCGAAAAGATCGCCATCAAGCTGCGCGTGCTGAAGGACGATTTCCTGCCGACAAGCCAGGCCTCCGTGCAACTCCGCGTCATCGGTCCCGAAGGCGAACCGAGCCTGGTTTCGGCGAGCGCCGACACCGAAGAAGGAGAATACACCGGCGAGTACACGCCGGCCCGGGAAGGCACCTACCGCGTGGAAGGGGAGGCGAGCCTCGCCGGCAAGCCGCTCGGAAAGGATCGCACCAGCTTCTCGGTGGCCTACGGCTATGGCGAAACCGAAGACGGACTACCGCGCGCGGATCTCTTGAAACAGCTGGCGGCAGTAAGCCAGGGCGAGTTTTTTTCGCTCAGCGATTGGAACGAAAAGAGCCTTGAGAAGATCGCCGCCAAGATCGAGAGCCATGCGCCGGCGCAGATCGCCGAGCAGCGCCAAACCCGGCTCTGGAGCACGCTCGGGCCGTTTTCACTTATCCTAGCGTTGCTCAGCGTCGAGTGGTGGATGCGCAGAAAATGGGGATTAATTTAACGTAGGGGCAGACCTATGTGTCTGCCCTTTTGATATAGCGTAGGCGCAGACCCATGTGTCTGCCCTCCGGAAGGGCAATCACGCAGGATTGCCCCTACTCGAAACAGCCGAGGACGCGCGAATCTGATGACGAATAAAAACTGGACAACAGCGAGTTGGGCGCCGTTGATCCTGCTTTTAGCGATGCCTGCGCGCGTCCTCGCATTTTGCCACGAACTTGAAGTCGTGCAAGGCCGCTTCATGCGGGTGGCGGCAAGCAATTCGGCGCCGGTCCTGATCGAGTGGCTGGGCCACGCGACTTTTCAGATCACGTCTTCCAAGGGAACGCGAATCCTCACCGATCCGCACGGTGCTTTCGATTTGCCGCGGCCCACGCTGCCGCAGCATATCGTCACTACCAGCCACCAGCATGGCCCGCACAGCAGCGTTCACATGGCGCCGGGGACGCCGGTGATCCTGCATGGCCTCACCCCCGCGGGAGAAAACTGGCAAAAAGTTTCAACGACTATTCGCGACGTGTCGGTTTACGTCGTGCCGGCGTTTCACGACAAGAGCCAGGGCATGCAGCGCGGCAAAAACGCGATCTTCGTCTTTCGCGTCGACGATATTTGCATCGCCCACCTGGGCGACCTGGGTCACGTGCTAACACCGCAGCAGTTGAACATGATGGGCAAGATCGACATCCTGCTCGTACCCATCGCCGGCGGCTATTACACCGTCACCGCCAGCGAAGCGCAGGAAGTCACCAAGCAGGTAAAACCGAAAATCGCCATCCCCATGCACTTCTGGTGGGAGCAAGCCGTGCAGGAGTATATTCAAGGCACGCCGCGGGTGAAGATGCTCAATTCCCCTGCGCTCAAGATCTCCAAACCTGAACTGCCCCAGCCGACCGATGTTTTCGTGATGCCGTGGCAGCAGCGCTGAGCGTTTCGGGTTTCCAGTCTCGCGTCTCGGGTTGGGTTCGAACGGTGGCCTTCGGCTGGAACGACTTAAACGTTTGTACCGCTTGAACGATTGGAACCGGCGGTCTCTTGACCGCCCACAGCGCAGGCAAGTTCTCGGGGTGGAGGTAAACTTGAGGCGAGAGCGTTTA
>JAUYJC010000482.1 GCA_030688735.1 Deltaproteobacteria bacterium | reverse complement strand
CACTGCTTGGTCGCTTGAGAGTGGGCGAAGGCCTTCTGGTCCCGGTATCCGGCCCAGGGCCGTTGTATGACTCGATCCGTGTATTGCCTAGAGATCTCCGCCGTGCGATCGGTGCTGAAAGAATCGACGACGACGATCTCATCGCACCAGCGCAGGCTTTCCAAACAATCCCGAATATTTTGTTCTTCGTTGAAGCAAACCACGATGGCGGAAATCGTGGGCCTAGCGCCAGCGGTACTCAAAGCGGCATCCATCCCTTCGAAAATATGAGCAGACGGAGCAAAAATCAATCCAGCGCTTCAATCGTCCGGCTCCAGGTGATATAAAACAAACACCTGCGCGAATTGAAATATCTCATATGAAAGAGCTTGAAGACGTTTACCCGTTGCCCGGCCTGTTGACGGCCGGCGAAGTCGACTGCCTTTACCGGCTCGGTCAAATCAATCATTGTAACGGGGTCATTGTCGAAATCGGCAGTTGGAAGGGCAAATCCACGGTCGCCCTGGCGCGCGGCGCGTCCAGGGTCCATGACGCGAAGGTTTACGCCATCGACCCGCACAAGCCTCTGCCCGTGGAGGGGTACACCGAGGACACGGAAGCCGAGTTTATGGCTAACATCAAGAACACCGGCGTCGCGGACCGAGTCGTGCCCATGATCATGACTTCCGAGCAAGCCGCCAAGGGCTGGACCCAACCCGTGCGACTGCTCTGGATCGACGGCGACCATCGCTACGAGCCCGCCAAGTTGGATTTTACTCTTTGGGAACCGCATGTCGTCGTCGGCGGTATCATCGCGATGCACGACACCATCCGCAAAAAAGGCCCGAAGCGGGTTCTCTGGGAAAACGTGTTTCTTTCCGGCCGCTTTCAGGAAATCGCGATCGTCGATAACATCACGGCGGTGCGCAAGGTCGAAAAGAGATCGATGGTCGGAACAATCCGGGATTATGTGACGCTCGCCTTGCGAGGCGTCTACATCGCCGCCCGCAAAAGCCGTGTTCCGTTTTCCAAACCGATTGGCCGATATCTGCTCAAGACGCTGACGAATCAGTCGTGGATGCCCATGATCCTACTGGTCTTCACCTCCAACATCGCACGGTAGTGAAAATACCGGCCCTTGGCTCGGTACTTCTTTCTTTCATTCCCCAGCAGAGAATACCAACCGAAGGTCCAGATCGAACGCAACAAATTCGGCACGATGGACGCGAGCGATTGCTTTTTGTAAATCAGGCGGCTGCGCCCCTGCTGCTCGTGGCGCAGGCGAAAAAATTCCTCGGTCAAGCGGCTCCAATCGACCCGGTGATAGACGCTGGCCCGCGGCTCATAGCCAATGCGCCCGCCGCTGCGCAACAGCCGCTGAGCGAACTCCACGTCCTCCGATATGCCGGAGCGGCCGGGACCCAGTTCTTCGTTGAAGTAGCCGATGCGCGTGAACACCTCGCGGCGCACCGCCATGTTCGCGCCGGTCAGCGTCTTGAGTTCCGTCATACCAGGCCGATACTTCACGAAATTAATCGTGCGAAAACGCTGTTGGGCGCGCAACAATTCTTCGTTGTGCTCCATTTCCGCCGGCATCAGAATCGGGCCCTGCATGGCGTCGAACTCTTGTCGTTGAAAAAATTCCGCCGCCACCGACAGCCACTGGGGCGCCACCTCGACATCATCGTCAAAAAACACCATGATGGCTCCCTTGGCCGCGCGGATCGCTGCATTCTGGGCGCGGCATTTGCCCGCCAAAGGCTCCCGCACATGACGAAAGGCAACCCGTTGCGAGTTTGCAAACTGGCCGACCAGCGTAGAGATGTCCTGGGTGATCCGCTCATCCCGCGCATTGTTGGCGACGATAACCTCATGGGAAATATCGAGCGCCCCGAAATGGCACTCGATTCCCGCGAGCAAGCTGCGCAGCCACTCCACCCGATCGTAGGTTGCGATGATGATGCTGAAAAGCGGATTCACTCTAACTCTCCGAATGGTTCCATCGTAACTGGTAATACCGGTACTTCAGAGCGTAGGGGCGCAACGCGATCGCCGCCCGCAGTGCGCTTCGGGCATCATCGCACTGGTGTCTCGTCCAGCGCCCTTTGGCCAAGCGGTAGTAACGGTAGGCTACTCGATGGTCGATGGTTGTTTGGCCGAGCATTTTTCGCACCTCGGGAAATTCGGCGACAAGTTTGTCGATCACGCGTATGTTTTCCACCAGCCGCAGCTCTTCGTTCCGGCCGGTATTGCCTTGGTGTTTGCGGTAGAGAAAGACGACCCGGTCCAGGTACGTTAGGGGATATTTCATGAACAACCGGAATGAAAGGTCCAGATCCATACAAATCCGCAAGGATTCATCGTGTCCGCCAACGGCGTCATAACAGGGCTTGGAGATCAGCGCAGCTTGAAGCCGCACGATGCTTCTTTCAAAAAGGTCCGCGAGCCCAACGCCCTGCTCGGCCAAGCGCCGGGATTTCCCTGCGGGAATGATGGTTTCACGATTGTGTTCGGCGCCCCCCAAGTAGGATCCGTTGGCAAACACCATGGCGCAGTCCGAGTGTTCATGAGCGTAGCCGACCAGGGTTTCTAAATGCTCCGGTGTCACCAGATCGTCGGAATCCTGAATGGCAATCCAAGCGCCCCGGGCGTTACTAACACCCAGATTACGCGCGGCTGAAGGTCCGCGGTTCTCCTGGTAAAAATAGCGTAGCCTTGCCCCGTAGGCTCCCAACGCCTCTCGCGTTCCGTCGGTGGAGCCATCGTCCACCACGATCAGCTCGAAATCCTGGAATCGTTGATTCAAGACGCTTTCGATGGTCTCCGCCAGGAGATCGGCCCGGTTGTAGGTGGCGATGACCACCGAAACGCTTGGGGTGTCGCTCATAAATAAATCGGCGCCGGCGGGCGCAGCTTACTTTGCCTGGGACAACAGCTCTTCGTACTTTTGGTAAGTCGCAGGAAAACGCGTGGCTAGATCAAAATCCGTTTGCTCTTTTTTCGCGCGATTGACCTTGTTCAAGTTCAATTCGGATTCCCCGTACCATGGATTATAACGCGCCCCTTCGAGCATGCGCTCCTGATACTCGACTCCGAGAAACGCCGCGATCCGTTCCATATTCGCTTGCGGGTTGACGACTAAGTTTTCAAAGGAGATCACCAAGACAATCTCCGAATTACGAGTCTTAAGTTCATGAATGATATCGACGGACCGCCGCCACCGGTAGGACGCCACGCGAAACCTCTTTTCGCTTCTATTCATGACCGAGGAGATCACGTCGTTGCCGTCCCGGATAAGACTGATAATGCGAATTCCCGGCAGGGAAAGATAGTCCTGAATCGAATACTCGGAGCTTTGATATTCTTTTGCCCACCCGATAGTCTTGAAAAATCGCAGATGAAACAAACTTCGTTTTCTCATTTCGATTTGGTTTGGGATGCACCGTTTGTTCCCCACGATCCTCCTGCCGAGAATGCGCCTCATGGCCCAGCTATGGTCCTCATTCAAAATCCCAATTTCGGAGTGCCGGCCGATCATCGTAGCCAACAGGGTCGTGCCCGATCTCGGCGCCCCGAGAATAAGCAGATGACTGATCTCCATAATTGACTAGTCGCGCGAACCTTGGCTCAGATAGTAGAGCCCCACAGGCGAGCAAATAGCATCTCCCTGGAACAAAATCGACCTGGATGCGAACTTTCAATGAGCCGGCTCACGATAGCTTGCCCCAGGTGCGCAGGTAAACCGAATCATAATAGTTTTGGTATTCACCCGAGGTCACCCGCGCGATCCACTCCGGGCGACTTAGATACCAGCGCACCGTCTGCTCGACACCGGATTCAAATCCGGTCCGCGGAAACCAACCCAGCTCCCGGCGAATTTTTTCCGTCGTCAAGGCGTAGCGCCGGTCATGACCCGGCCGGTCGGCTACGAACTCGATGTTGCTTTCCACTTTTTCAAGATAGTGACCCGTTTGCGCCGCCACCGCACGGCAGATCGCGCGCACCACGTCTACATTTTTCCACTCCCCGCCGGCTCCGATGTTGTAGAGCGAACCCGGCTGCGCGTTCTTGAGGACCGCCAGAATGGCCCGGCAATTATCTTCGACGTGCAGCCAGTCCCGGATCTGCCCGCCGTCGCCGTAGACGGGAAGCTTCAGCCCCGCCACGGCGTTGCGAATGCACAGCGGAATAAGCTTTTCCGGAAACTGAAACGACCCATAGTTGTTCGAGCTTCGCGTAATGATGATAGGCAAATCATAGGTGCGCCGGTAGGCCATGCACAGCAAATCGGCACTCGCTTTACTAGCTGCATAGGGACTACCGGGACAGAGCGCCGACTCTTCGGTGGCCGCGTCCTTACCTTCCCGGTCACCGTAAACCTCGTCGGTGGAAACATGAAGGAAACGCTTGACCGGAAACTTGCGGATCGCCTCCAACAGTATGTGCACGCCGCCGATATTAGTCTGCAAGAACGGCGACGCGTCGAGAATGCTCCGGTCGACGTGCGATTCGGCCGCGAAGTTGACGACGGCCCAAGGCCGTTCTTCCTTTAAGACTCGACCTACGAGATCCCGGTCGGTGATGTCTCCCCGCACGAAACAAAAGCCGCTTGCGATGTCCGAAAGGTTTTCCAAATTACCCGCGTAAGTCAACTTGTCGAGGTTGACGACGCGGAAATTTTCTTCCGCGCAAAGCAATCGAATAAAATGGCTGCCGATAAATCCGCAGCCCCCGGTTATCAGAATGGATTCCATGCTCGACCCACGTTGCCCGGAGGATTCCCTTGATGCAAACTGCCCGACGGTCACGTCCCGTCAATAGGCGAAATTATTGTCCGCGTCACACAGTTTCGGCCAATTCCGGTCGCGCTCGGAAAGTTGAAGATCGGCCACCGGCCACCGGATCGCCAAGTCACGATCATTCCAGATGACTCCTGCCTCGTGGGACGGCGAATATTCCTCGGTGGTCATGTACAGCACCTCGGCAGCTTCGCTGACAACGCAGAAGCCATGCGCAAAACCCATTGGAATATAAACCGTTTTCCGATTCTGGGCGGAAAGCACGAGCCCGTCCCATCTGCCGTAGGTGGGAGAACCCCGCCGCAAATCGACGGCCACGTCGAAAACCTCGCCCCAAAGCGTTCGCACCAGTTTGCCCTGGGCTTTGGGGTGTTTCTGATAGTGCAGTCCCCGGACAATTCCTCGCGGCGAGCGCGAGTGGTTGCTCTGAACGAAATCCTCCGTGATCCCGTGGGCGGCGAAATCCGATCGCTTGTAAGATTCCATAAAAAATCCCCGGTCATCGCGAAAAACACTCGGCTGGATCACGACGATGTCGGGAATCTCTGCGCGGGCGAACTCGAAGGGCATCAGAGCAGCACCTCGGAATCATCGCCGATCATCAGTCGGTACGCATGGTGACTGCCGTGGTTTTTTAGCACGGCGGAGCTCTTTCCCAGCAAGCTGTCCTCAAGACGGTCCACCCCCTCGACGCGCGCGTTCTCCAAAAGAACGCAATGCTCCAGCACCGATCCAACGATACGGCAGCCGTCCCCGATGGAAGTAAATGGACCAATAAAGGAATTCTCGATGCGCACGTTTTCACCGATGACCACCGGACCGCGCAACTTGCTGTTAATGACGCGGCTCCCTTGACCCAAGCGCACGCGACCGGTCACTTCGCTATCAGAGTCGACTTCGCCGTCGATCTGGTGTTTCAACCATTCGTCAAGAACGACTGTGTTCGCCGTCAGGAGATCGTCTTTCTTGCCGGTATCGAGCCACCAGCTAGCGATTTCATGGCTCGAGACCAGGCCACCGTGATCGAGTAGGACTTGAATCGCGTCGGTGATTTCCAGCTCCCCGCGCCAAGATGGTTTGAGTTGGTCGATGGCGTCGTGAATCTTCTCGGAAAAAAAATATATTCCGACCAGCGCAAGATCCGACTTCGGCTCCTTAGGCTTTTCCGCAAGTTTGGTGATTCGTCCCTGAGCGTCGATTTCGGCGATGCCAAAGGCCGAAGGATTGCCCACGCGCTTAAGCAGAAGAGTCGCATCAACCTCCCCGGCGACAAAATCCCGGCAGAAGGTGCTGATGGCCGAACCGATCAAATTATCGCCAAGATACATGACGAAGGGGTCCCGACCGAGAAAAGGCCGGGCGACCTTGACGGCGTGGGCGAGTCCGAGGGGCTCATCCTGTAAAATATATTCGACCTTAAAACCCCACCGTTCTCCACTTCCAACCGCCTCCCGGATCGCCGCGCCAGTTTCCGGCGCGATGACGATTCCGACTTCGTCGATGCCGGCTTCTTGCAAATTGTCGAGAACGTAATAAAGGATCGGCCGGTTGGCGACCGGCACCAGTTGTTTGGCGCCCGTATGGGTAAGGGGCCTGAGGCGAGTCCCCTTGCCACCGCTCAATACCAGTCCTTTTAACGCCATCATTCCTCTGTTTCTTCCTCAATCGAGAGGAGAATTCACCACAGAGACGCAGAGGCCACAGAGGGTTTTCTCAAGATCATATCCTTATTCCATTTCCTCTCAGCGTACTCAGCGCCTCCGCGGTGAACCCCACAACCTGCGAGCCCCTACTTCCTTCTAAAGCGCGCGCGACTCCGCACCCTCGGCGCGCGCAAAGTTTCATTCGGCTCTGCGGTAGCGGGCTGGAAAACATTCAAATTGTTTTTGCTCCTTGAGCGCCATCCTGTGCAGCAGGTAGCGTGCCAGCAGACCCAAAATGCTCAACCCGTAACGCACGCTTGCGAAAAAGCTTGCGCTCGAAGCCTCGGGGAAATACCGGGTTGGCACCGCGACTTCCACGATGCGAAATCCGAGATGCGCGGCCTGCACGAGCATCTCCTGGTCGAAAACGAATCGGTCCGAGTTCAGCAAGAACGGCACTTCCTCGAGCACCTTGCGGCTGTAGGCGCGGTAGCCGGTGTGGTATTCGGCAAGTTTGAGTCCCAGCGCCGCATTTTCCAACCAGGTCAAAAATCGATTGCCGAGGAACTTCCACCACGGCATCCCCTGGCGCAAAACATCCCCGTAGAGAAACCTCGAGCCCAGGACGACATCGGCGCCACCCGCCCTGATCGGCGCGATAATATCAGGTAACAGCTGCGGATCATATTGATAATCGGGATGGAGCATGACAACGATGCCGGCGCCGGCTTTCAGCGCCTCGGTGTAACAGGTTTTCTGGTTCGCGCCGTAACCATAGTTGCGCCCGTGGACGAAGACTTCCAACTTTAACTCTTTGGCAATCTGCAATGTTTCATCGCTGCTGCCGTCGTCCACCAAAATGACCTGGTCGACGTCTCCTTTCGGAATCGCCTCATAAGTGATTCGCAGAGTCTTGGCGGCATTGTAGGCGGGCATGACGATGACCACCTTCGCCTTGCCATTTCCCTCAATTGTTTTCGCCATCGCTCCCTCAAAACAAGGTTCACCGGCAACACCCTGGCGCCACCTCTGCCAGTCGGGTCGATATGATCATCAAACCGAAACAGTATCGGAAGCGAACTTGCGCCGGTCCAAGCGTGAGCTGCGCCCAAGAATTTGCATTGCCCAAAGCCGTTTCTCTTGCGGGTCGGAAAAAGCCCCGGCCAAGTACTTCTTTAGAAAATACATTTTATCCGCTGATCGGACATAACGGCCAAAGGTACGGTTCAACTGGACGAGATTCTTAACGCGGCGCTTTCGGCTCAATCGACCGTACCTTTGAATTCCTTCCAGATCGAGAAGAAAAAAGCAATCGGCGTGGCCCGGCTCGCCGGCGACCACCATGATGTTAACGTCTTTGAGATCGCCGTGATACACGCGCTGGGCGTGCAGCGACCGAAATAATGAAGCCAAGCCACCGAGAAAACTCCGGCGACGGCGAAACCCATCACGCCCCCCGGGCAGAGCAAGGGTTGCGCGCCAAAAAACATCGATCGTTTCCCCTCGCGCGATCTCCTCGGAGAAAAAAAAACTCTTCGTCACCATCCCCGAGCGACGACTCTCGACCGCCGCCACAGGTTTGGCCCCGGCGATGCGCGCTCTGGAGAGCAGCGTCGCGCCGCGCAGCGCGTTTAGGGCGCCGGAACGCCTGAATAACGATCCCAAGGAAATGCGCCAGGAAAAAGCATTGTAGCGCTTCAGATAAAGCGTGCGCACCTTGCCGGCGAGGTTGGCGCGAACGCGAGCGACCTTGATCTTGCGTTGATCCTTGATGATTTCGCACCCGGTTTCCTGAAATAGCCGATCCGCATCCGCGAGCAGGCCAACATCCGCAGGAGCGGCGTATTCTTTAGCCACCCAAATCAACGAGTCTCCCAGCTTACGGCAAACAAAGTCAGGGAAGTTTTCCACGATGTTCGGCTCTTACGAATTCCAGGAGCAACGTTTCCAATTCGTGGAAGTGTCTTTCCCAGGAAAATTCCTCGCCCCGCGCCCGCGCCTCCGCCGCCAGCGACGCATCGTCGCATTGGTCTAATAATTTCACCAGCTTTCTCACCAGTTCCTCCCTGTCATCGAGCCGGTCGACGATTCCATTGACGAGGGCGCCGGTTAACAGCTCCGCGGCACCCGCCTCCCGGCTGACGAGAACCGGCAACCCGGCGGCGAGGCACTCCAACACGACGTTTCCGAATGCCTCTTGGAGCGACGGCAATGCGACCACATCCGCCGCCGCGTAGTAATTTTCCACGTCCTGTTGGCGGCCCGCGAACACGATGCGTTCCCCGGCCACACTGCGTGCCCGGGCCTTGTATGCGCCCAACCTGGCGTCATCGCCGACCACCAGGAGATATGTATGGCTGAGCGCTGGGGCGCTCCAGACCGAGAGCAAAACATCCAAACCCTTGCGCCGAAACCCATTGCCGACGAACAGCACGAGCGGAAGCTCTTGCGGGATTTGCCAGCGCGCCCTGACCTGGGCGCGAAAGCGCGCGCGCAGCGAGGGGTGAAAGCGGCGCGGATCGACTCCGTTGTAGAGCACGACGATCCGCTCCCGCGGCACGGCATATTGCCGGAGCAGATCTCGCCTTACTTCCTTCGATACCGCGACGATCCTCTCGTAACCCCCGCGTTGAAATTGGCGCCGTTCGATCGCCAGCACGCTCTGGTGATAGGGGCTCAGTCGCTGCCAGAGGCGTCGTGCCGGCCCCCCCTGTTCTCCTATGCGCTCCAGAAAACCGCGATGGGAGCCGCCGCCGCTGCGGACGATATCCGCTTTGAGCATTCGACCGAAGCTCACCAGGACATCGCAGCGCCATTTCTCGATGATTCCCGGCGCGAGCAGCGCGAAGTTCCATAGCCGCGCCGTTCTTCCTAAGGGCAGAACCGGAATGCGGTGAGCGACCGTATCCCGCGGTGGCTCGACGCCGAACTCGCTGCAAAAAAGATGGATCTCGTGCCCCAGATCTCTCAAACCTTCGGCGGTTCGATAGAAATCCTTTTCGGTTCCGCCCTTTAAATCAAGCCGCTTATGGGCGAGAGCGATTTTCATTGCTGTCGATTTTTCTGGCCAGTACAACGATATTGTCCGAAAGCAGCAGTGCCGGGTGAAACATATACTTGAGGACTTGCCGGTTATGCACGCGCTGCGCGGGGTCTTTCTCGGCGCGGATGACCGCCGCCAAACTAAAGAGCCGCATCAAGGGATAGAGCAGAGCGGTAAAAAATATCGAGGCGAATCTGACTCGCGTTTTTCTAAGTTCCAACACTTCAAAGCCGTAGTGGAACAGCAGGTAATAAAGCTCGTAGAAATGAATCAGATAAATGTTCGGCGCGTTTCCCGGTCTCTTGGTATAGTGAACCGGCCGAACCCGCCCGCGCAAGAAACCGGTAAACAAAAAACGAACTCGGGAAAATACGTTTAGAACGTTCGGCGTGCTGATCAAGACCCGGCCATCCGGTTTGAGCACTCGGCCGATCTCGCGGATGAGCTGAGGTTGGTTTTCAATATGTTCGATGACTTCCACCAGATCCACCGCATCGAAAGTGCCGCTCTGAAAGGGAAGGAAATGGTTGAGGTCGACGCCGCCGACGCGCGCGATTTCCTTCGTCAGCGGTGGCGGCCGGTCGTAATCGGTGACCACCACCGTGTAGCCCAGCGACGCTAACAGCCGTGACGTGGCGCCGTCCCCGGGGCTTAGATCCAGCGCTCTTTTTCCCTGATCCGTTTGCGCGGACCAGCACCGTCGCACGGCCTCAAAGATAGCTGGATTCGGCATAAAACTTTATGGACCCGTTGCCGGCATAAACTACCGTGTGATTCTTCCGCAGATAAACCATCTCTTCGCCCTGCCTGGCGTTAAGTACTCGCCACACAGTCCTTCCACTGATGCGCCAGCCGCTTGAGCGCGTCATCGAGCGCCATCGCTTTTCGGCCCACCAGCCTTTCGAGCTTTTCGGTTCGAAGACCGCCGAAAAGCGGGCGCGCCGCCTTCTGTTTCAAACTCTCGGTCGGCACTGGAACAACAAGGTCGGACGAGCCGCCATAGAGCCTCACGAGCGCCCGGGCAAATTCTGACCGGGCAATGAGGTCCTCGCCGACGACGTTTACGATACCGCGAACTCCCTGTTGAGCGAGAGCTAAACTCATCTCCGCAAGGTATTCTGCCAAGGTCGGATTCCCGAATTGGTCCATCGGGATCGTCATCCGCTCTCTCGCCCGAACCTTATAGTAAACCTGCATGGCGAAGTTCTTGGAATTCAAATCCCAGCCGAACGCCCCCGTCGTGCGCAGGATCAAGACAGACTCCACGATTTCCTGGAGCGCCCGTTCCGCCGCCAATTTGGTTCGCCCGTACACGCTCAGCGGCGCGGCATGAGCCTCCTCATCGTAGGGCCCGGCCTTGCCGTCGAAGACATAGTCCGTGGAATAATAAACCACCTGCGCGCCAATGGCGCGCGCCGCTTCGGCCAGTGTTCCCGGCCCTTCCAGATTGATTTTAAATGCCTCGCCGGGATGATCTTCGCAATAATCCACATGGGTCAATGCGGCGGCCAGAAAAATCGTTTCGGGGCGATGGCGCTCCAAGCAAGCGCGCAGACGATCGGAACTCGTGATATCGAGCGCGACCAACCCCGATTGGGGATGGGCGCCGTAGGTGCCAACGCAATCGATCCGCGCCGCCCGCAACGCGCGCATCAGCGCGCCACCCACCAACCCCGAAGCGCCGACCACCAAAGCCTTGCCCATTGCCATTTTGCAGCCTAATAACTTATTGCGTCTCCATTGTGGGGATGGCGCAGGTTACGCCATTTCCTGTTTCCAACTCATCAGTCTTCTAAAGCTCCCGCCGGGGCCGACCCCGTCGCATTCCTTGCGCCTCTGGCGGGTCTGCCACTCGACCCAAGCGAGAAGTTTGCGTTCAGCGCCGCTCCAATCCGACCGCCCTGAATAGGCCCGGAAAAATCTCATCCGGTCCTGCAGCGTGATCCCGGGCAGCGGAATACGGTTGAGCTGCACCAAGTTACGTTTCCAAAGCGACTGCGCTAACCATAAAGGATAGCGCCGGGTGCGATCATTATCCATCAGATAGTACCGACACCCACCGCCGGGCTCAGTCGCGATCACGATGTTGGTTGGCACCAGGTCACCATGCACGAAGCCCGCATCGTGCAGGCATCGAATCACGCGCCCCATTGACTCCAGGGCCAGCCGCTTTTCCGCCAACCCCAGACCGGACAATCCGTCACTGTAACGATTGCGTAGAAATTCCGGTGCCGGCTCACCGGGGACCGCCGCCGTCAAGACAAAAGCGCGTTTAAGGCGACGCCTTGTTCTCTCCTCGCCCGCCGCGACCGTCGTCGGCGCCAAAAAGCCCGCCTCCGCCAACGCAACGCTTTGCCGCAAGAACCGAAAAGCCTTGGAGCTGCGACAAAAATCCTTTGCCGAGGCGATACCGGATGGCGGATGAAACACTTTCAGAAACAGCGGCGCCGATTTATCTCTCTCCCGACGCTCCAAGCGCACCGTCTGCGGATGTCGATCACGCGCCTGCTGTCCGATAACACTCAAAACTTCTTGCCATAATTCCCCGGACCAAACATCCGGCAACACTCTGAGTTTCCATTCCCCCTCGATCAGTTCTCGGTATTGCCGATCCTTTGACAAGCCTGCTCCTTATTACGCCGGCCGGGACAGCGCGAGAGCAATCTTGCCGGCGATTTCTTCGATGGCGATCGACTGCATGCAGATGCGCCCGATCGCGCAGCGCCTTTGGTAGCAGGGCGCGCAGGGCGCCCTTCCTTGAATGACCAAGTCATCGAATCCATAGGGCCCGGTGCGCTGGGGACTCGTCGCGCCCCATAGCGAAACCACCGGCGTGCCCACCGCAACGGCGATATGCATGAGCCCCGTATCCGGCCCCACCGCGACTTTAGCACGAGCGATGACACCGATCGCCTCACGCAGCGAGGTTCGCCCCACTAGATCGGCAGCTTGAACCCCGCGCTCGGCCAAAGCCTCTTCACTGAATTGCCGTTCCTCCTTGCCGCCCAACAAAACCACGTCGAGCGCGTGACGCTCACGGATCACCCTGGCACAGTCCGCTATTTGCGTCGGAAACCATCGTTTACTCTCCCACCGGCTACCAGCGAACAAAACCGCAAAGGAAGGTCCGACCACCGCCAAATGTTTGTCGACCGCCGTTTCCTCGTCGGCGCTAAGCTTAAAGTTCCATTCCACCGGCGAAGGCTCAAGCCCTAAAAACTCGGCGAATTTCAAATAATGGTCGAGCTTGGAGTTTTCATCGCCGAAGGCCGGGATGAAATGATTATTGAAAAGCCAATTGAATTCCTTGCAGTCGCGCCGGTTGAAACCAATACGATGCGGCGCGCCCGACCAGCGGCTGATCAAGCCGCTCTTCAGATGGCGCTGTAAATCGATGACCAGATCGAATTTCTTGGAGCGGATTTTATTCAAGAACGGCCAAAAATTCACCCACCAACGCCGCCGGTCGAATAAAATGATTTCGTCCACCGCCGGATAGCCCTGAACCAGAGGGAGCGATGGCGGCTCGACGGCCCATGCCAAACGCGCCCGCGGAAATCCCGAGCGCACCAGAGTCGCTAAAGGCAACGCCCGGGTCACATCGCCGATGGAACCATGAAGCACGATCAGGATCCTCTTCGGATCAAAACTCAGCGGCATTTGCCTGATAATAAAACTTCAGGAAATCGTCCCAGCGGGCCAAAGATAAATAGCGCCGCTCGGGATCCAGTTTGCGCGCCGATCGCAAAAAACGATCGAGATTTCTCTTGGCCAACCGCCGCGGCAGGTTTCCTGGAAACTTCTTTGCTTTGTCAAAGTCAATAATATATCCCGTCACGCCGCCGTTCTCCAAGCGAACCAGAACGTTTTTTAGGTTGAGATCGGCATGGTAAACGCCTTCCCGGTGCAGCGCGCGCACACTCCTGGCCACCGCGCGCAAACATCTCTCCTCACCGGCATCGCGGACAAACCCGCTCTGGAGCGCGGCCCAAATATCCTGCGCCCCGGGAATCGCCCGAGTCGCCAGCCAACCTCTATAGAACGGCCCCCAAACCGGCTCTACGCAAGCCCCGTAGACCTCTACCGTGGGTATTCCCCGCCGGCGCAGCTCTTCGGTGATCACCAACTCGCGAAAGGGTCTGGGCGGCCAGGTGAAAAACACGCTCCCGGTAAGGCGGCGAAACGCGCCACCATGACGATATCGCCGCAAAAGCACCGTGTCCCCGTTGCGCAGTCGCACATTGCGCAATTTTTCCCTTCCTTGAAGCCCGGTGGTCCCATCGCTGTCGATGGAATAATCCCAACTGCACGCGGAGAGCACGCCATCCGGGTCGTTCCGCAGAATCAGCCGGCTACCGCCCCGGTCTTCGATTTTCTTGAAGCCCGGTGGAATTTTCCCCCAGGCCCGATACTGGGTAATCATTCTGGGAACAATGTCATCGCCGCGTCGAACTGCCGCGCGGAAAGTGGACCCCTCAGACACTGACAAACTCGGGGCTAAACGCTTTGTTCCCCGCCGGCGCTCCCTCTCTTTTTCGTTCCAGCAACTTAACCACCGCTTGCAGCACATGGGTCGGTGAGATCAGCCGAATGCAATCTTCAGTTCCCAACGGGCAACGACGCCCGCCATGGGAACCGCAAGGCCGGCATGACAAATCCTTCTCCAATAGGATGGCATTATCCGAAAAAGGGTAAAAGCCCAACGCGGGAGTCGTGGCGCAAAAGATGGCGACGGTGGGCACGCCGCAGGCCACAGCCATGTGCATCGGTGCGCTGTCGTTGGTAATCAACACCCGGCATAGCTTCAATGCCGCCGGCATTTCACGTAGACCTATTTTTCCCGCGAGGTTAACGGATGCGCCGCCGCAGAGATCTTGAATTCGCGAGGCAACCGCCGCGTCCGCCGGCCCGCCGAAAAGCAGCACTTCGCAATCGTAGTTCTTCTTGATCAATTGAATCGTGTGGGCGAATCCTTCGGCGGACCACCTCTTGGTCGCCCATACCGATCCGGGATTGATGCCGACGAGCATCTTTCGCCGGTCGATTCCCAACGATCCCAAGAGCTCTTGAACGACTGCTTCGGCTCCCGGTCCCGAGGGTAACCGCAGCGAACGGCGGCAGTCCTCGGGAGCGATGCCGAAGGCGCGCAAGAGCGACAGGTTTCTTTCCACGTCATGGCGCTGCGGTTCCCGGGTCACCCGGCGATGGAAAAGGAATGACGCCACGCTTTGGCGAAACCCCACGCGCAAGGGAATGCCGGCGAGACATAACATTAACACACTGCGCAACGACTTGTGCGGCGTCAGCACCAGAGTGAACGCCATGCTCTTCAGCGTCATGGCCTTGCGCCACAATCCCAAGAGTCCGCGATCAGCGCCTTTTTTATCATCCACGATGATTTCATCGATGTCAGGATGGTCCTGCAAGAGTTCTTGCGCCAAGGGACTACAAGCGAGAACGAGCCTGACTGAAGGAAAACGAAGCTTGATCTCAGTCAGCAGCGGGAGAGTGAGAATCGTGTCGCCGAGGAAGCCGTTCTGAAGCACTAAAACCTTTTGCCACGGGAGCGAATCCATCGACTATAAGGAAAGCGCCTCATCGATCAGCATCACCGGTATGTCGTCTTTGATCGGATACATCAGCCGGCAGGCCTCGCAGACCAGACCATCTCCGTCGGGGTTGAGGTGAATATCGCCTTTGCATTTGGGACAGGCCAAGATGTCCAGTAAATCCTTGCTGATCGCCATTGCTTACTCCTCCGTCCATGACTCCGGCGAGATCGTAAAAATTCTATCCTACCCTAACCGAGGCCGCGCGGATTATCAATCGACACCCATGGCAATTGGATTTTCCCGATGTTGTCGTAGTACTAGCTGAGATTCAGTTCGTTGGTATCCGGCGCGATATCCTGGCCCCTTCGTGTGAGGTGATTGAGGGCAGGAACGGAGACGAGGCTTTTTCAGCAGCCTGCTAACGTTTGAAGAACCCTTCCAACCCCTTGCGGATGGCATCTTCCGTGGAGCTTCGCTTGCGCTTCTTGGAGTCCGTCGGCGCGGGCTCGTCAGGAGATGAAGGTTCCGTGGGGTCCGGATTCCGGCCCCGCAGGTCTCCCGAACCGCGACCCAAAAACCCCCTCTGCACCATGCGTCCGAGAAGATTCATGTCGGGTTTGGGTTTTACATTGGGAAGTTTGCCGGAAATCGTGAAGGGTATCTCGATTTGGTTCTGGGTGTTGAATAGAAATTTCATTTCGCGGGCGGAATCGCCGATATCGGCGGAGAGGCGCTGGGAAAACGCCAGGGTGGCGCGAAAATTGACCTTGCGCTCAAGTTCTACCCATCCGCTTCCCTGCGCTGAATAGTCGGTGGCGGCGATGCGGAGATTCTTTACGTTGACGCGGCCATCCGCTAAATCAAAGCGCGCTTTCATCTCCTTGAACTCCGTGTCCTTCGCCTCAAACGTTTCAGGGTATTTTTTCCGCAGCCGCGGGTTGATCATGTTCCCGAGCCCGGGCATCCCGGCCATGCCCGACATCGCGCCGTCGGCGAGGTTAAAATTGAGCAGCGCCCCTTGAACGACCTCGGCCTCCCCTTGACCGCGTAAGCTCTGCTTCAACTCGTCCCACTTTTTTCCGCTGCCCGAGATCTTCATTTCCCCGTTCAACCTTCCACGGATATCCTTCTCCGCCTTCGGGCTGAGCGCGGCGTATAATTCCTTGAGGTCGACGCCTTGCATCTTCGATGCGAAAGAAAACTGCGGCGCCGGATCTTTAAAAGCGTATTCGCCGTCGCCTTGTATGGCCCCGCTCATCGCCGTGACTCGGAGGTTGCGGATAGTAGCAACCTGGTTGGCGACTGAAAGACTCGCGTCGAGATTCTTGTAGCCGATCTTATACAGTGTGCCTTGATCCGAGAGCAGCTTTCCCTGAAATTCGATACCGCCGTCCCGCACGGCGAGTTGCCCTTCGCTGGTCAGATTCTTGATCACTTCGGTCTTGCGATCGTCGGATAGTTCGGCTTGAAAATCCGCAGGCCAAATCTCGGGGGTGGAGATTTTGTAGGAAAGCGTCAGCGGCGAAAACTTTTCGATCGCCGCGTTCAGCCGAATGCGCGACCGCCCCAAATTAAAAGTCGTGTTTTTGACCTCGGCCTTGCCATCCGTGAAATTGACTTTGGCATTTACATCTTTGATCGGATAGGGAAACTGCGGCGGCTTGGCACTCACCCCCACCAAGTTCAAGTTCCCCTGGAGCGTCGGCGCCACGCCCTGGCCGACCCTACCGCGCACAGTCGCATTGATCTGCATCTCGCCCGAAAGCTGGTAAGAGGCAATGGCAGGAATGAGCTTTTCCCACCCGTCCAGCGAAGCCGGCTTGGACGTGACGTTCAAATTTAGCTCCACGTTCCCACCGAGTCTGATCTCCCCTTTGCTTTCCAGGACCAAATTGTGGAGCCTCGACTCCGTATGCCGCAGGAACACTGTGTTGTTTGCGTACTGGCCGTCGATGGCCACCGCGAAAGGGATGCCCGCAGCTTTATGAAAGCTCCTGCCGGCACGAATTGTGCCGTCGGTGCCTTCGATCTCACCTTTGAACGCAAGCTTTTGCCTCGTTCCCTTGAGTTGCAAATCCTTGACACTGAAGATCCCGGCGAGATCCAAATCTTTCGGTAAAGCGCCTCTGACTCCAGGCAACGCGGCTTTCAACTTAGCGGCGTCGATCGACTCGGCGTGAATTTGTCCGTCGAACGGAAGCTGATCGATATCGCGGCCTGATCCCAACGGACCGATCCGGGCTTTGACTTTCAGATTCTGCTTCGCCGTGAACAGGGCCGCCGCCAGTTCCACGTTGACGGGCCTGGAGAAATCCACCTCGTCCGCCTTCAAATCGATCTGCTGGAGCCGGAGATCGGAACCGTCTTTCAGATCGCGGTAACGAAGATCCCCTCCGGAGATATTCACGACCGAGACGAAGAGCGCCGCGCCGTGATCCTTTGCGGCTGGCGGCGATTTTTCTCTTTTGGCTTGGTCTCTGAGTTTTTCTTCCTTTTCGTTTTTCCCGATGGTGGCGAAATTGTACTCGCCGCGTTGATTGCGGACGACATGTATGACCGGCCCGTGGAGGATCACCTTTTTGATCTGAAATTCCTTCTTGAAAAGCGGCCATAGCCTGACGTTGATTTGGACATCCTTGGCGCGCACGAAGTCCTCGGTGGAATAGGCGGGATCATCGGCCAGGGTGAAATCCATGAGCCGGACCCCGATGCCGTCGAAGATCGTCAGCTCGGCATCGCCCACCGAAACCTTGCGACCCAGCGCCTGCTCCGCCTGGGCGAGCAGATAGTCCTTGTTGCGTCTGACGAGGGAGTTTAGATTCAATACCGCGACCAACGCCGCAATGCAGAGCACCAACAACACGGACGCGGCGATAATCCATTTGCGCATATTCGATCTCCCCGTGAATAGGGGCCGTTACCTCGATCTAGATCCCTCAGTTATTGTAGTGAAAAAAACTCTTGATGGAAGAGGGGGGGCAATTTTTAACCGCCAGCCATCGCCGCCGTTCGACGAAATTTGCGGAGGCGGACGGGCAATGGTATTTTAGTTCTTCCGGGTTTAGTGTGAAAAAGTATTCACCACGAAGGACCCAGCGAGGCTACCCCGCAACCAAACTCGGATTAACCTCCCGCAAAGGCGCAAAGGGAAACCAATTGTCATTTCGAACGAAGAGAGAAATCTTTCCTAGATCCCTCGCCTTCGCTCGGGATGACAGGCATTGGGCCGGTCACCTAGCGTCTTGGCGCCTTGGCGGGAGCAATATCCGAAACCTTCGTGTCCTTCGTGATCTTCGTGGTGAACGAAATCAAGGTAATCGTGCCAGTTTACTCACACAGAAGCCTGAAGAGCCGGTATTTTAAACATCTAGCTTTATGAACTTTTGGCGCAACATCGCGAAGCCGATCATCGGTCTCTCCCCCATGGACGGCGTCACCGACGCCTCTTTTCGCTTCATCGCGGCAAAGTACGGGCCGCCGGACGTTACCGTGACCGAGTTCGTCAACGTCGAGGCGGCGCTCTACGCGCCCCACACGCTCATCAGGGATCTTGCCTACAGCGAGATCGAGCGTCCCGTCGTCGCGCAAATCTACGGCCACACGCCGGAGCTTTTCTACAAAGTCGCCCATGTGATCGGCGAACTCGGCTTCGATGGCCTGGACATCAACATGGGCTGCCCCGTCAAAACGGTGGCCAGCAAGGGCAGCGGCGCCGGGCTGATCCTCAAACCCGAGCTGGCTCAGTCGATCATCCGGGCCGCGCGTCAAGGCATAGAGGATTGGTCCGCCGGGCAAACACTGGATGATCTCAGCCTGAAACCGGCGCTTATCCAAGGAGTCCGGGAATTGAACCGCCGGAGATTCGATCGCGAGACTTCGCGGGCGCGCCGAGCGATCCCGGTCTCGGTCAAGACCCGTCTAGGTTACGACGATGTCGTCGTCGAGACTTGGATTCAAACTTTGCTCGAAGAAAAACCCGCGGCGATTACGCTCCATGGACGCACGCTCAAGCAGCAATACAAAGGCAGCGCCGATTGGGACGCCATCGCCCGGGCCGTCGAGATCGCAAAAAATTCCGACACGTTAATTCTCGGCAACGGCGATCTCCGAGACATGGCGGATGTTTACCGCCGCGTCTGCGAAACCCATGTGGACGGGGTTTTGATCGGCCGCGCGGCCCAGGGCGAGCCGTGGATATTTCGCGCCAAGGAGCATGTGAAACAGGCTCTGCGCTCGCAGTGCGGGGAGATGATCCACGACGTGCCGGTGAGTTTGGCGGAACGTTTCAGCGTCATGCTCGAGCACAGCGCTCATTTCGCCGGGCACACCCAGATTCACAGCTTCGTCGGCATGCGCAAACATCTCGCCTGGTATTGCAAGGGAACACGGGGCGCGGCAGAGCTGCGCGCGCAAATGGTGCGCGTAAAAGACATCGACGAGGTCGCCGCGCTCCTGCGCGCCTACGCCGAGTCGCTCGGCGCCGCGTTCGCAGCTAACTATCCGCCGACTTCGCCAGAGCCGCACACGCTTCGGCCCTGAACGACTCGTTTCATGAGACTCATTCTCGCTTCCAGCTCCCCGCGCCGCAGGGAGATTTTCGCGCTGCTCGGCCTGCCGTTCGAAACCATCGCGCCCGACTTCGACGAAACCCTATCACCCCATTGCCCCGCTGAAGCCGAGGTCCTCGAATTCGCGCTCGGCAAGGCCCAGTCCGTCGCCAAAAATAATCCGGAAGCCATCGTAATCGGCAGCGACACGATGATTTTAATCGGCGGCGAGAAAATCGGAAAACCCAACGGCGCCGAAAACGCGAGGCAAATCCTGCGGACTCTGTCAGGCAAGAATCATCGCATCCTCACCAGCGTCGCGATTCTGAACGGCACGGGCGGGCCGGGGCTGCGAACCGTCGAGGAAGTGTTAGTAAAGATGCACGCATTTACCGACGCCGAGATCGAGCGCTATCTATCTCTTAACGAGTCGCTAGACAAAGCCGGCGCCTACTCGATCCAAGGCGAGGGCCGCGCCTTAATCGAAGCGATCGAGGGCGATTACCTCGCCGCCGTCGGCCTGCCGCTCAAGCCCATCGCCGAATATCTTGGGAGCCGTGGCA
>JAUYJC010000062.1 GCA_030688735.1 Deltaproteobacteria bacterium | reverse complement strand
GAGCTTTTTGTTTTTCTGGCTCGGATGGGGGTCAGTCTCTGGGGCAGACTTTTACGTCTTGACTTTCTTCGGCCCGTTCTCAGTCAGTCAAATTGCGAGAGCTACGGACGATCGGGTTTGCGCTGCGAAAACCTGCGGGGTGAAAGTCCCCACATCCTGGATCGGCGCTCGGATAATATTAGTCGAAATAGCGGCTAGATGCCAAGGGGGATTTTCGGGGCTGGTCAGGAGAGTTTCAGGTCTGGCGGACCCGGGGGAGCCGGGTACCGTTCCAACGGGACAAGGCGGTTCCAGCCCTTCGAATAATACCGAAGCCCGTTCCAACTGAAGATCGGTCCGTTCCAATCGTTCAAAACGTTCAATCGCTGCGCTCCGTTCAAAACGTTACGAACCAAAGCAGTTCAAGATTCGCCGAAACACGAACTCGGCGGGACCTTTTGACGTTTTGAGAATTCTCAAAACGTCAAAATGACGCTCATTCGACTTTCACTGAACAATCGATCATCTTTCCCAACGCTTTTAGAAGCCCCCGCGGAAGCGGGGTCGGGTCTAGCATCGTAGCATCTCGACGTGGGGCATACAGGAATCGGATCACGAGCGGATCCCTGCCCTCGATCTTGAAAGAGTCAGCGGTGAAAAATTGCGACACCCTGTTCGTCACGACCTGCTTGAGCTGTTCTCGGGCTACCGGCTCGAAGCGGCTCAGAAGCTCGGGGCTCATGGAACGGGTCGCCGAGAGATATCCCTTCTCTGCCGAGGCGGACGGATTCGAATGGAAAACTTCTACGTTACGGGGCTTCTCGAAAGGGGAAAACCAAGGCAATCAGCCTGAGGCGCCGATCGGGCACCTCAGGTCTGACTTGGAGCTTTGGAAATTTCGCGGCTATTTGGGATCGATGGCTAGTTGGGAAAGCGTCAGCGCGACGCCGAGCGTCAACGGATTATCGCCGGTACTTAGAGCCGTGCCCAATCTTTCTATCTCCCACGATGAGACCTTTGCTACCTTAACCTCTTCTTTCGTGGCGGCCAGCAATTTATCGGCCTCAGGCAGTTTGATCAGGTATTTGACATTGTTCCCATCGCTTAGAGTCACCGAGAGAACCATCTGTTTGCCTTCTTCGGTTGCCAATGTTTGCAGCCCGGCAATTCGAGTCGAAAGGCTCGTCTTGCTCACGGTATCCGCATAGAGCCAGATGAAGGCGCCGATAAAGGCAACCATCACCAACCAGCCATACTGGCCGATCCGTTTCTGGCGCGTTACCGACCGGCTTCTCTGGAGCTCAAAGAATTTGCGGTAAGACTCCTTTTCCTCCTTCAGCTTCTTGACCGGATCTTGTTCAGGCGAACTGGGCGGTTGATTGAAGCCGAGATCGATGCTGTTTAGTACCATACCCAGGATCACCAACCCCAAGGGTACAGCGACCAAGATTAGAGGATGCATAAGACTCTCCTTTTCAGGCTCCGATAGCCTGTGGATATTGGAAGAGGGAGGGGTCAGAACCGGGAGAAAAAATTCGCTGTTGAACCGGAACCGAAGTCCGTGTCACCGCTGTCTAGGTGGCCCGGCCTTCTACCTCTTGCGCGCCACTACAGCTCTCGAAAATACAAAAACATAGATTCGTCTTCCTTTTAGGTAGGGTTAACATAGCCTGACCCGGGAGGGATTGCTGTCTAATATTGGACAGGTTTGAAAAGAATTATCGCGGAAAAACCAGGCATTTCGCCTGTGGGGTATTAACCCCGCAGGCGACCAAAGGGGATGCTCGTCCCCTTTGGAAACCCCATTTGATGGTGCCCGCAGCAAGCTGCGGGAAATATTAGATTTAAAACATGTCGGCTTGAAGCCGACCGGAAAATGGCCCCGACCGTCATTCTCGCGAAAGCGGGAATCCAGTTCTTTCGCAGTCCAGCCTGGATGCCCGCCTGCGCGGGCATGACGAACTGGGTTGCCCTGTCGCTGCATACGGTGCTCATGTTAACTTGGCTCACATTTCGCCGAATCTTGCTTCGCCTGAAGGCGAGGGATTTCAACCATCCCCGAAAGGGACATTAAGCGAGGTAGGTTCGCAGTGATCCCGCTCTCTTCCGGCGAGACTCGCGCTACCCAACTTCATGAATTCCTAATAGCCATGGAATTGGTTTCGCCCGCGGCCATCGCGTACTGGTCTGCCCTCAATCATCACGGTATGACCGAGCAGCTTCCCCGGACGGTCTTTGTCGTGACCAATCACCATGTCCAAAAGAGTACCAAGGAAACACTGGGCGTCACCCTTCAGATCGTCTCTATTCGGCCCGAAAAATTCTTCGGAATTGAACAGGACTGGATTGACGAACAGCCCTTTTCAGTTACGGACAAGGAGAAAACCATCATCGACGGACTGGATCTGCCAAAATACGTAGGCGGAGTCGGCGAGATCGCCAAGGCATTGGCTCAGTCGTGGGACGAATTGAACGAAGCGAAGCTACGCGAATACGCTGTCAAGATCGGCAACACAGCTGTGGGGAAACGGCTGGGGTTTTTGATGGAAGCCTTGGCACTGGGAAATCCTGAGACTCTACGTAAAACCCTATCTTTTGGAGCTGGGTTTTCTCCGCTCGATCCTACGCTCCCAAAGAAGGGCAAACATAGCCGGCGGTGGGGGCTTTTGATCAATGCGGAGGTGGGCCGGTGATCACAAGTGCAGATTCCAAATTGGAATCTCAAAGCACCAACCTCCTCAGCGGTTAGCCGAAACATGAAGTCTTCGGGAAACCGATCAATGTTGCGTCTGAACGAAAGGTTGTATTCGTGAAACGCAAACATGACCGTGACGGGTAAGGAGTCATAAGGAGATTCTGCTGAAAAGCTCTCGTTCACCCTTCGACACGGCTCAGGGCGAACGGGGATTGATTGATAAGGTTAGGAATTTTCCGTTCATACTGAGCTTGTCGAAGCATTCCAAGGGGTTTTTCAGCGGAATCATAAGGATAATTCAATCCCGGATCCTTCTTAGTTCTTCTCTCAACGCCTCAAGCGTCGGTGCGATCGGTCGGAGATCTTCTTTCGATATTCTAATCGCCTCGGGCTGCTTCAAACCATGGCCGGTGAGGTTGCAGACGACGAGATCATCGCGACCGATGACGCCCCGCTCCCGAAGCTTGCGCGCGGCGGCTACTGAAGTTGCTGCCGCCGGTTCAGCGAAGATGCCGGCGAGACTGCCGGTCAAAGATTGCGCCTCGATAATTTCTTCGTCGCTCAAGGCGATCGCTGTTCCTTTCGACTCGCGCAGTGCCGCCAGCGCGCGCCAGCCGAGCGCAGCCGGATTACCGACCTGAATGCTCTCGGCGACGGTTTCGCGCGCCACTACCGGCTCGACGTCCGCGAGACCTTTTTCAAACGCGGCGACGATCGGCGCAGCGGCCTCGCTCTGCGCCGCGACCAGCCTCGGCGCCCGCTCGATCCAGCCCAATGACAGGAATTCCTTGAACCCTTTCCACATGGCGTAGATCCCGGTCCCTCCCGCCGTCGGGTGGATTACCCAGTCCGGGATCCGACCGTCGAGTTGGTCGACGAATTCATACGCGTAAGATTTTTTCCCCTCGTCGCGATAGGGATTTGACGACAGGCAATCGTACCAGCCGAACTCTTGAATCGCCGCTTTGTACAGTTTGGCCACTTCGTAGTCGAAGTCCCCGTCCACGACTATCACCGTCGCGCCGTAGGCGCGCGCCTGGATGATCTTCGAAGCTGCGGTGCCTTTCGGCACCAGGACAACGCTTTTCAATCCCGCAGCCGCCGAGTATGCGGCCACCGATGCCGCCGCATTGCCCGTGGACATGACCGTCGCCGTCGTGAAGCCAAGTTCTTTGCCGACCGAAAGCCCAACGCTGTTGCTTCGATCCTTGAGCGATCCCGTCGGCAACACCGCGTCGTTTTTCAGGTAAAGATTACCGAGGCCCAGGCGTTCGCCGAGGCGACGCGCTTGGATGAGCGGCGTACTGCCCTCTCCGAGCGTGACGATGGAAGATCGGTCGGCGACCGGAAAGAAATCGAACCAACACCAGATGCTGTGATCGCGGCTCTCGCGCATCGTCTGGAAATCGGCGCGGGTGATATGGGCGACCTCCACGTTGGCTTCAAGGACCCGTTTGCAGTGAACACAGTGAAAGACCGTCTTGGACGCCGGACTTTCACCGCAACTCGGACAGCGAAGCGAAATGCCTCTCCCCATGGCCCTACGATTTCCTCCGTTCGATCTCGTCCAACGATTTTGCCAACTCCCCTTCCAGATCCCCCACATCGAAGCCGACGGCTCGTGCGCCATCCAAGGTCGCGATGCAGGTCATGACGAGGTCGAGGCATTCCCGCGGCGGCGGCTCGGCGGCGTGATCGTAGAGGTAATGATCGACGCGCTGCTTGAGGGTCATGAAATCCCGGAGGCAGACCACCGGCGGAAGATCCTGCACCGACCCCGTATTTTCCGTTGACGGACTAAACGCCAGCCCCCCTGGATCGACGAGCGCAAGTTGCTTGCCGCTCTCGAAGAGCAAAACAATATAAGGGTCCTTCGTTTCCGGATGAATCTTTTCTTCGAAGGCCGTCAGGTCGCGCCATGCGACCTTGATGAGTTTGCCCGAGGCCACGTCCAAAAACGTCGACTCCGGTTCATCGTACAGGACGGCATGCTTGTGCTTGTCCGCCCATTCGCGGACCTTCGCTTTCGCGCCGTCGGCAACCGAATCCATGCTCGCATCTTAGCACGGATTGGTCATGATCAAAGATCGCGGTCGACTTGCGCAGTGCCCAACTTTCCTGGGTCGCGACCTTCGCGAGTTTGCCCGAGAGCCTTGAATGGTCAGACTTCGCTTTCAGGTCAATGTTCCAAGTTCAAGGTTCAACGTTGAACTCGGAACTTTAAACCTTGAACAGCTCGCGCAGCGAGCCTTGACATTGAATCGTCTTAGGGGCATCAAAAACGAATCTTGTCTCGATGACCCTGACCGATCTATCAGCCCCGCAAAATGGTTCAAAGTAACGCGGCTTAACGAACCCATGCCCTTTCCCCTGACATTCGGCCCCACCGCCCGCGGGCTCCTCACTCTTTACACGAGCGCGTTTCTAGCGGGAATGTGGTCGATGATGGTCCCCGCCATTCCGGTTTTGGCGCAATCGTTCGGCATCTCTCCGGGAACCGCGGCGCAAGTGATAACCGCGTTGGCCTTCGGACGATTCGTCGGGCTGCCCATCAGCGGCGCGGTGCTCGACCGCCTGGGCGCGCGCTCGGCGCTGATCGCGGGTCCGGCGATGGCCTGCATTGCGGCTCTGCTCGCCGCATCCATGCCGTGGTTCGCTCTCTTGCTCGCACTGATTTTTCTGATTGGAATCGCGGAGAGCATCTGGGTGATAGCGCGCGAAGTGGCCGGCATCGATCTGGCGCGCCTGGATCAAAGGGGGCGCGTGCTGAGCGGCTTTCACGGCTTCAACAATCTCGGTCTCGCGCTTGGCCCCCTGGCGGGCGGCCTGCTTACCGAAGCCGTCGGCTTCAAGGCGGTATTTTTCGCCTATGCGGCGTGCGCGGCGGTTTCGGTCGTGCTTGGATTATCAGTGCGAAATTCCCGCCCCTCGCACGCCGTCGAAACGGCTTCGGCAACTATCCCCTGCTGGGGACCTGCGGCGATGGCGCGCCGGCTGCGCGCGCTCCGCGATCTCTTTCACCAGATCCATCCCGACCTGCGCGCGACTTATGCCGTGGTGGTCTTCGCCACGCTGACGAGCTTCATGCACCGGGTAACCACGCAAAGCATGTTGCCGCTGTTCGCCAGTTCACGCCTCGGCCTCGGCCCAAAAGAGGTGGGACTGCTGTTCACCATCTCCGGTCTTTCCGTGTTCGCCATGATTCTTCCCGCCGGCTTTGTCATCGATAAGATCGGCAGGAAGTGGGCCACCGTGCCAAGCACGGGTATCCCCGCCCTCGCCTTTCTGCTGATTCCGTTTAGCAGCTCATTTTTTCATTTGGCGGTGCTGCTCTCGTTCCTAGGCATCGCCAATGGACTCTCGTTGGGTTCGTTGGCGACATCGACCTACGACGTCGTGCCGGCCAACGCGCGCGGACGTCTCCAGGCGGCTCGGCGCACCATCGCGGAGATCGGCGGCACCGGCGCGCCATTGCTAGGAGGTTTTCTCGCCGACACATTCAATCCCGGCGTACCCTTTCTGGCTTACGCTCCGCTCCTCATCATCTCCGCCCTTCTGCTCGCCGTGGTGGGTCGGGAGACTCTGGAAAGGTAGCGGGTGCGGCTTGCCAATTTCCGAATCCCCTCGCCGTTCAAAAGTTCAACGCTCGCTGCGCGAGCTGTTCAAGGTTCAATGTTTCGAGTTCAACGTTGAACTTTGAACCCGGAACCCGGAACCGATTGAACCTTGAACTTTGAACAGAAAGGGGTGAAAGTAGCCAGCTAGATTTTCTCCAATTATGGGATATGATAATTCACCATAGGAATTCTGAATTGGCATGAAGTACCAGACCGACGATTTAAGAATCAAGGAAATCAAGGAGCTGTTGTCGCCGTCTCATGTGCTCGGCGAGTTTCCCATCACCGAACCTGCCGCGCGCAACGTGTACGAAACGCGGCAGGCAATCCATCGTATTCTGCACGGCGCCGATGACCGGCTGCTTGTGATCATGGGGCCCTGTTCGATCCACGACGTCAAAGCCGCCAAGGAGTACGCGGGGAAGCTTAAAGAGGCGAAGGAGCGTCTCGCGGCCGACCTCTTGGTGGTAATGCGCGTCTATTTCGAAAAACCGCGCACGACGATCGGTTGGAAAGGTCTCATCAACGATCCTAACCTCGACGGAACTTTTCGCATCAACGACGGGTTGCGCATCGGCCGCAAGCTGCTGCTGGATCTCAATGAGTTGGGCATGCCGGCCGGCTCCGAATTCCTCGACATGATCACGCCGCAGTATATCGCCGACCTTATTTCCTGGGGCGCCATCGGCGCGCGCACGACCGAAAGCCAGGTTCACCGCGAGCTCGCCTCCGGCCTCTCCTGTCCCGTCGGCTTCAAAAACGGCACGGACGGCAACGTGCGCATCGCGATCGACGCCATTCGCGCCGCCCAAGCGCCGCACCATTTTCTCTCCGTGACCAAGGAAGGCTCCACGGCCATCGTCTCCACTGCGGGCAACGAGGATTGCCATGTGATCCTGCGCGGCGGCAGGCGGCCCAACTACGACGCCGCGAATGTCGACGCCGCGGGAAAAACTTTGGCCGAGGCCGGTATTCCGGCACGGCTGATGATAGACTTCAGCCACGGCAACAGCAGCAAAGAGCCGGAGAAACAGCTCGACGTCGGACGCGAAGTCGCGGCGCAGATCGCCGGCGGCGACGCGCGCATCTTCGGCGTGATGGTCGAAAGTCATCTCAAGGCGGGCCGCCAAGACCTGATCCCGGGCAAAGAGTTGGTCTACGGTCAGAGTGTCACGGACGCCTGTATCGGCTGGGAAGACGGTCGCGCGTTGCTCGACGTGCTGGCGGAAGCCGTGCGCCAGCGGCGGCTTAAGGCGGCGGCGGACGGCGACGCCCAATAGCGCTGGGAAGTCGGTTCCCGACCCACCGTGAGAGAATGAGCCAGCTCAGCTTTCATGCCCGTCGTGCCCTCATCCTAACTTTCAATTTTGGTTCTTTACGCTTTTGTGTGAAGTAGGGCTCGGAGTTTGCACCGCTGAGGCGCGGGTCGTGAGAAAAAATCCGTTCATGGTTCGACAAGCTCACCACGAACGGGACGGGGCAATGCAAATTCAAGTACTTAGCCGTTCGTCCTGAGCGCGTCGAAGGGCGATCGGCTATTTTTTTCTCACGACCGCGGAGGACACGGAGGAAAGAGTTTTCGATTATAAGATACTCCGAACTCTGCGATCTCTGTGCCTCTGTGGTAAATATCTCTTCACAGAAAACCCAGAAGACCCTCAATTTTAAGATCTGCGGTTTTTTAATGACCGCGGTTTTGCTACTTGGTAGAAGAGCGGTGGATGTTTCGACGCCGCCGTCTATTCTCGCACGAACGTCGGGATCGATCTCTTGCTGAAAAGATTCAACGGACTTTTCTACGGCTGGCGCATGGTCGCCGCCTCGGCGGCGCTCCGGGTGCTCGGCAGCGGGCTGCACAGTTTCGGCTTCACGATTTTTTTTCTGCCGCTGAGCCAGGATTTGAATCTAAGCCGGACCTCGACCTCGTTTGCTTTTTCTCTGGCGCGCGCCGAAGGCGCCATCGAAGGCCCCATCGTGGGCCACGTGCTCGACCGCTACGGTCCCCGCCCGGTGATGCTCACGGCGGTCTTGCTGATGGGGGTTGGCTATCTGCTGCTTTCCACAGTGGACAGCTACGCGATGTTTCTGGTCGTCTACATCGGCGTCATTTCGTTGGCGCATTCCGGCGGCTTCATGCACGCGCCCATGGTGCTCACCAACAGTTGGTTCATCCGCAAGCGGGCGCGCGCGATCACCGTCAACAGCGCCTCCTTCAGCCTGGGCGGCGTATTGATCGCGCCCGTGCTCAGCGCCATCGTGCTCTCCTGGGGTTGGCGCTGGGGCGCCGCCTTTGCCGGAGTGATGTTCCTGCTGATCGGCGTGCCGCTTTCATTGACCATCCGCCGCTCGCCGGAGAGCATGGGTCTACTGCCGGACGGCGACATTCCGTCCGCGTCGGTGAAAGACCAAAAAAA
>JAUYJC010000559.1 GCA_030688735.1 Deltaproteobacteria bacterium | reverse complement strand
TAGTGGAACCACCATAGGCCAGCAGCGCCTTAACGCCTTTCAGCACGCCGCCGATATCTGGGGAAATTTAGTGAACAGTCCGGTGGTCATTCGGGTCGAAGCGAGATTCGACCCACTGTCATGCAGCACAAACAGTGCGGTCCTTGGGTCCGCGGGACCGAAAACAGTGCATGGGGATTTCGCCGGTAGGCCGGTGTCTAATACCTTATATGTGCAGGCCCAGGCGAATAGTCTCTTCGGCGGCGATTTGAGTCCGGGACAAAATGACATTAGTGCCACCTTTAGCAGCAACATCGGCACTCCCGGCTGTCTGCAATCCAGTGGTTGGTATTATGGGCTCGATGCAAATCCGCCGGCTGGGAAAATCGACTTTGTGTCAGTGCTGCTCCATGAGCTCGGGCACGGTCTCGGTTTCTTGACTCTTGTGGATGATGGCACCGGGGCTAAATTTTCGGGATTGGACGACGCGTTCATGCTCCACCTCGAAGACCATACAACCGGCAAGGCATACCCCCAGATGACAAACTCAGAGCGCGTAGCCGCAAGCATAAACACGGGAAATCTGCACTGGACCGGCGCCAACGTGGAGGCCGCCAGCGGAGTCTTGACGGCGGGCAGGGTGGGGACCCATGTCCGGATGTTTGCGCCGAATCCCGCGCAGCCCGGTTCCTCGGTGTCGCATTGGGACACGGCCTTGAGCCCCAACGAGCTGATGGAACCTATTTATACTGGCCCACTTCATGACGTAGGTCTTGCTCTGGAACTTTTCGCGGATTTGGGCTGGAACGTCGGTCCGACGCTGCCTGAAGTAACCGTCGTCGCCACGGACGACACCGCCACCGAACAAGGAACGACGACGGGCATTTTCACCGTGACCCGCACGGGAAGCACGGCATCGCCTTTATCCGTAAACTATAGCGTTAGCGGCACGGCGACCCCGGGTAGCGATTATTTCGCTCTGTCGGGGAACGTGGCGATTCTAACGGGGCAAAGCTCGGCCCAGATCGTGGTCACACCGATCGACGACGCAGCCGTGAACGAAGGCGAGGAGACGGTCATTGTCGCCCTGACGCCCAACGCTGCCTATACGGTCGGTGCACAAAACAGCGCCACGGTAACGATCACCGATAACGACATCGTTGCACCTGACATTATAATTAATTCCGGCCCGACGGTCGCCTCGGGAGGAGCGAAGAACAGCACCACCGCAGTCTTCGTTTTCACCTCCACCGATCTATCGGCCACGTTCGCCTGTAGTCTAGATGGAGCTGCGTTCATCGCTTGCACCAGCCCCAAGACCTATACCAAGCTGAAGGTCGGCGCCCACAACTTCCAAGTCCGCGCCACCGTAAACGGCATTACCGATCCTTCCCCGGCCAGCTTCGACTGGACCGTCGATACGAAGGCCCCGAATACCGCTATCACTTCGTTCCCTCCGGCGCTGACGAACAATCCGGTCGCAACGTTCACTTTTACTTCGACCGAAACCGGCAGCGGTTTTCAGTGCAGTCTGGACGGCGGCGCTTTTGCGGATTGCTCCAGCGGCCAATTTGTCTCCGGCGCCCTGGCTGACGGGAGACACACCTTCCAGGTAAAAGCGTTCGACGCCGCCGGTAACGTGGATAAGTCGGCGGCCAAGGCCAGGTCGTGGACGGTCGATACGACTCGACCGATCACCACCATTACGAGTAAATCAGCGGACCCAACGACGAGTCCCAACGTATCGTTTAGGTTTACGTCGGAGAAAAAGAGCACATTCCAGTGCAGCCTGGACGGCGGCGCATCCACGTCCTGCAAGAGCCGGCAGAAATACAGCGGGCTCTTGCCTGGACTTCATAATTTCCAGGTGCAGGCCACCGACGCGGCCGGGAACGTAGAACTGACACCCGCAAGCTACAGTTGGACGCAGAATTGATCCGTTTCGCGGTGGACGTTTGCTCCTAAGCGAGGGCTTCAACCCTGGAGCGGAAGGAGCGGCCGTGCTGAGTGAACACTCATTGGGACGCATTTATTAATTCCCATGACGCTTCCATCCGATTCCGGTCCGCAAATGCGACGCGCGTTGATTTTCTAAGAACTTCTCTCCCTTTCGGCCGCGGCGTCCTGCTCATGCATTATCGAGCGGGATCCCCGCCCGCATTATTCGTATTGGACCGTGGCCGAGGGGTAAACCCCTACGGGAGAAGGCTCAGCCTGAGGCTGATCCGCCTCTGGCGGAAATAGGGCCTGTGCCGCGAAGTGGATTGCGAGCCGTTCATCCGGAGCAAAGAGCAGTGAAAACAAATAACCGCGTGACCCAGCGTGACACAAGTCAACGCAACTGTTCGTCTGGTGCCTTCTCCCTCCAGGCTTCACCCTTCGGCCACCCGAGTGTTGTCGCTTTACCTGGGACCATGAATAATCCGGGCTGGCTATTGCCGATTGGTGTAGACGTGGCCGCGTTGCGCTTCAGCTGATCGGCGTTACGATTTGTTGGCTAGGTCCGGCGACGAGTCCAACGCTTGCCGGCGCGGAATTTGGAGCGCGGCGGCCAGCCCGAATAAGCCAAAACCGATCAAGTCCTGAATCAACCCTGGGTAGACCAAGACCAGTCCCGCGCCGATCAATAATCCCCGTTCGAACCACGTCGTTTTGGTCATCAGCCATCCCGTGAGGCCCGCGGCCAAAGCCGCCAGACCGCCGCCTAACGGATAATAAACTCCCCCCGTGCCGCCAGTGGCGATGGAGAGTCGCGTTTTTACCTGGGCCGCTGCCGGAGCCGTCGCAAACGCGATTACGATTACACCGAGCACGGCCGCCAATCGAAAGCGACTTGGGATTGTCACCATCATCATAGTCATACCTCCTGACGTTCAGTTGTCGTAAAATACTTTCGCCGCCCTGAACCTGTCACTTCGAATTGCGGCTTTCATCCGTAGCTTAGCCGTCTTCGCTCATATCGTCAGTGCGTAGACCATGAGGCGTTGACACCGCTCCACCTCGAAACATCTAACCCGTTCGCCAATCCAAGGGCGAAACTTTGAACTGGACGGGCCGCGTCGCCGTGGCCAGAGATCTTGGCACCCCTTGCCGCTGTCGTTGTCCGCGCGGCCTCGTTCGCCTATTCTGTCGAGATCGTGATACCTTCTGTAAAGTGAGTACCCTAAGTGCGTCGCATATCGGCCCGAGATTCCAGTTGACGGTCACGTAAACTTGAAAGGAGGCACGATCATGTTCGTTTGTTTATCGCCCGGAGGGCAGTCGCTGACGAGCGGTGAAACGGCGACGGAAAAGCTGCTCGTCGGCACAGTCAATGGTATCTTTTCGTTCGTGAAGCAGGGCGCCAAATGGAACCAGCAGGAAACCATGCTGCCGGACCAGCATATCAGCGCCATTATCTTCGAACCCTCGAGCCGGACACTCTTTGCCGGCAGTTATAACGGCGCCATATTCGCAAGCAGCGACAACGGCTCCAATTGGCAGCAGCGGAATAAGGGCATCGTGGACAAGGAAATCTATTCCCTTACGAGCCAGTCGGTCGGCGGGCGGCCGCGAATTTACGCGGGGACGCAGCCGGCACACCTTTATTACAGCGACGATCTCGGCATGAGCTGGATGGAGCTGCCCGGATTACACCAGGTGCCGGGTGTGGAGAAGTGGACATTCCCCGCGCCGCCGCATCACGCGCACGTGAAGAGCATCACCTGTCACCCGAAGGATCCGAACATCATTCACGTGGCCGTGGAGGTCGGTGGCTTTCTCCGCACTGCCGACGGCGGCAAGACCTGGACGACTATCGACAACATCAACCCCGATGCGCACCGCGTGCTCATTCCGCAAAACGATCCGAGCAAATTGTACGGCACTGCGCCGACGACCAACTGCGGACCGGAAGTGACCGCAGGTTTCTGCGTGAGCGACGACGGTGGCGCGAGCTGGCAGAGCATGACGCCGCGGGATTTCAGGATCGGCTACGTCGATCCGTTCTTTGTCCATCCGAAAGATCCGAATCTATTATTCGTCGCTGGCGCCAAAACCGGTCCCGGCACCTGGCGGAAACTGCACACAGCGGATGCGCGCGTCGCACGCAGCCGCGACGGCGGCAAAAGTTGGCATATTTTAAGCGGCGGCCTGCCGGAGCATATCCGCGCGAATATCGAGGGCATGGCAATGAATGTCTGGAACGGCGGCTACGCGCTCTTCGCCGGCACCACGGACGGCGATGTCTTCTATAGCGAAGACGAAGGCGATCACTGGACGACGATCATTCGCGGCATCGGCCCGGTGTCCAAGTCGCACCATCACCACAACCTGGCGCTGGCGGAGCAGGCAGCGCATCATTAGTCGGCGACGAACAATATCTTTACTGGAGTGTGCAGGGTGGTAAATTCAAGTAAGGAGTGAGGGGTTTCGCCCCTCACACTTGACATTAAGTTACTCAGTTTCGCAATGGGTTACCTGAGCGAAAAGATTTTCAAGCAAGTCGATACGCTGTCGCGCGAGCGCGGCAGACTGTATTTCCTCGCCGGCGCGGTGAAACACATCGAAGGCGATGCCTGGCGCGTTGGCGCGAAAGTGCAAGGTTCGCACCTCTACGGTGTCCGCATAGCCTTCGTGGACGATTTCTTGGAAGTCAACTGTTCCTGTCCTTTCTTCGACAGGGATTTAGTGACTTGCAAGCATATCTGGGCAGCCGTTCTGGCGGCGGAGCGAGATGGGTTCCTGAAAGGGCCGGCGAGCCGCCCATCGCTTGAACTTTTTGAAACCTATGACGGCAAAGATGAGTTTGCCGGCGAGATCGGTCAAGATCGGCAGCCACCGAGGGAGCCGCCCCCGCCAAGCTGGAAGCAGCAACTATGGACGCTTCGGGGCGCCATGGAGTCGGCGGAAGCTAGCATGGCTGGTGTGGCGCTGCCGGAGCGAGAGATGCTCTATTTGATCGATGCCCGCGAGGCACTGGAGAAGGGACGTCTAATCGTCGAAGCCGCCCAGCGCGAGCGCAAGCTGAACGGTGGTTGGAGCAAACCCAAGAGCCTAAAGCTTCGCGCGGAAGAAATCGCGCGTCTTCCTGATCCCGCCGACCGGAAGATTGCCGCTATTCTCCTCGGAGCGTCGCAAGAACTGGGCTACAGTTATCCATCTTACTATTACAACTCGGCGCCGGCGCGGTTTACCTTGCCGATCACGCTTTGGGACCTCGTGTTGCCGCTCATGTGCGGGACGGGTCGCTGCTTGCTGCACGCCTCCAGGGCTGGGGACGAGGACAAGCCGCTCCAATGGGACGATGGGCCGCCGTGGGAACTCTGTCTCAAGGTCACTCGCCAAAGCGATGGCGCTCAATACCAGCTCGCGGGCGCGTTGCGCCGCGAAGACCGCGAGCTGGATTTGACACAGCCGGTATTGCTGCTCGCCGGTGGCTTGGTGTTCTACAACGGACAGATCGCGCGGCTTCAGGATCAGGGCGCTTTCGGCTGGATCTCGCTCTTGCGCGCTCATGGCTCGCTGTCGATTCCTGAAAAAGACGCCGATCCCTTCCTCGGCGAGCTGCTGTGCCTGCCGCGCCAGCCCCGCACGGAGCTTCCGGCGGAGTTAGAGTTCGAGACGGTCACCCCATGCCCAAAGGCCGGTTTGGTTATCAAGCCTTCGGGGCAGGATAATTGGTTCCGGCCGCGCCTCGTCGGCAAGTTGTCATTTGAGTATGACGGAGAGACGATCACCGCGGATCACTCCGCCAGAGGCATCTATCAAAAAGAACGGCGCCGGTTGATCCGCCGCGACCTCGAGGCAGAGAGCGCCGCCAGATCGCGCCTCAAACAGCTCGGTTTTCGCAGCACTCGCTGGACCGGAGATTCCGAGCTTGAATTGTCGTCGGCCCAACTCCCCAAAGCGGTGCGCGCTTTGACCAACGAAGGCTGGCATGTCGAAGCCGAAGGCAAACTCTTCCGCACCGCGGGCGCGCTCAGCATGGAGATCAACTCCGGCGTCGACTGGTTTGATCTCGAGGGCAGCGCGCAATTTGGCGATACCGAGATTGCGCTGCCGCAGTTGCTGCGGGCCATCAAGCAGGGCGAACAGACCGTACGGCTGGACGACGGGACACTCGGCATCATTCCCGAACAGTGGCTGAAGAAATACGGTCTTCTCGCCGGTCTCGGCGACGTCGAGGGGAATCGCCTGCGTTTTACCCGGTCCCAGGCCGGTCTGCTCGACGCGTTGCTCGCCTCCGAGCCGGAGGTGACTGTCGACGCGGTCTTCGCGCGCGTGCGTCAAGAGCTCCAGAGCTTTGCCGGAGTCGCGCCCGCCGCCGCGCCGGCGGATTTTTGCGGCGAGCTGCGGGGCTACCAGCGCGAAGGGCTTGGCTGGCTTTTTTTCCTCCAGCGCTTCGGCTTCGGCGGCTGTCTGGCCGACGACATGGGGCTCGGCAAGACGATTCAAGTTCTGGCTTTGCTGGAATCGCGCCGGGCGAGCCGCGCAGAGGGCGCTGCGGAATCGCTTCGTCCCTCGCTGGTCGTTGTGCCGCGCTCGCTGGTTTTCCATTGGCAGCAGGAAGCGGCGCGGTTCGCGCCGAAACTGCGCGTGCTCGATCACACTGGAGGAGGCCGCCTCAAGCCCGGCGATCACTTCGACGGCTACCACCTGGTGATCACGACCTACGGCACGCTCAGTCGCGATGCGCTGTCATTCAAGGACGTGCGCTTCGATTACTGCATTCTCGATGAGGCCCAAGCCATCAAGAATGCCGGGACGCTCTCGGCCAAGGCGGCGCGCCTGCTCGGCGCCGATCATCGCCTGGCGCTCAGCGGCACGCCGGTGGAAAATCACCTGGGCGAGCTATGGAGCCTTTTTGAGTTTCTCAATCCCGGCATGCTCGGCAGCGCGACGGTGTTTGGCCGCGCGGGGCGCAACCCGGATGAGCAGACCCGAAACGCCCTGGCGCGCGCGCTGCGGCCTTTTATTCTAAGACGGACCAAGGACAAAGTGGCCCGCGAGCTGCCGCCCAAGACCGAGCAAACGATCTACTGCGAGCTCGAACCGAAAGAGAGAAAACTCTACGACGAGCTGCGCGCCTACTACCGCTCTCGGCTGATGAAAAATCTCGATCACGACGGGATGGGCCGGGTGAAGATCCAGGTGCTCGAAGCGCTGTTGCGCTTGCGCCAGGCCGCCTGCCATCCGGGTCTCATCGATAAAAGCAAAACGGGAGAACCCAGCAAAAAGATCGACACTCTCCTCGCGCAGCTCGATCAAGTACAAGATGAGGGGCACAAGGTTTTGGTCTTTTCGCAATTTACCAGCCTGCTCGCCATCGTGCGAAACCGGCTCGATGCCGCCAAGATTTCCTATGCCTACCTCGACGGCCGTACGCGCGACCGCGAGGCGCGGGTGCGGGAATTTCAGAACGATCCCAATACGAAATTGTTTCTGATCAGCCTCAAAGCCGGCGGCCTTGGGCTCAACTTGCATGCCGCCGAATATGTTTATCTTCTCGACCCCTGGTGGAACCCTGCGGTGGAGAACCAGGCCATCGACCGAGCGCACCGCATCGGCCAGACACGCCAGGTCTTCGCTTATCGATTGATCGCCCGCGACACGGTGGAGGAGAAGGTCCTGGAGTTGCAAAAAACCAAGCGCGACTTGGCCGACGCGATCATCACCGCGGACAATAGCGTGATGCGCAATTTGACGCGGGAGGATTTGGAGCTGTTGCTGTCGTGAGGCGTCCATCGGCGCGCGCGGCGGATTCCCGCCGCCAGCCAAGAGGCGGCGATTAAAAGCTAGCCAAAAGTATTTGAAATTCTCGGTTGAGTTTTACATTACAAAATCGGAAAAGAGATGACTCGCGCAAAGACGCCAAGTGATGGGCCGAGGTCCGTCATCCCGAGCGAATGCGAGGGATCTAAGAAAGATTTCTCCCTTCGGTCGAAATGACACCGAGTGTCACTTTGCGCCTTTGCGCCTTGGCGGGATAAATATTCCTGGAGTCGTTCTGTTCAACATTTCCAAGGTAAGTATCTAGAGGGAAATAAGCGGCGCAGGATCGATATCGGCAAGATTTATTTAGAGGGAGAAAAGCCATGGGGTCATACGGATGGAGAGCGAGAATCGGCCATGTTTATCCGGCGGTGGTTGCGGAAAGCTTCATGTATGAATTCTATCGCATCGTCCCGCCCGGCGTTACCCTTGCGCAAACGCAATTGGTGATTCAGAGCCTTAATGAGCGCCAAGAGCTCGAGGACTCGATCAAGATGATCGAGCAGGCGGCGGAATACCTGGCCAAGCGGAAAGTCGATATCATCACCCTCGGCGGCTCGCCGATGTTTCGCCTGATGGGCGTAGGGAGCGACCAGGCCATCATCGACCGGCTAGAGAGCAGGTTCGGCATCCCGGTAACAACCAGCCAGACCGCCGTTGTGGAAGCTTTCAGCAGCCTGGGCGTAAAAAGAATCGCCGTGGCCTCGCCCTATTTCGATCACCAGAACGAGCAGGTGAAGACATTTCTCGAAGGCTCGGGGTTCGAGGTCGTTCACATCGAGGGGCTGTCGCAGGAGGTGGAGGTAATCCACGAACTGCCCCTCGAAGCCTCGTATCACCACGCAAGAAAGGTTTTCTTTGCGGCGCCTCAGGCGCAGGCGGTCTATATTCCCTGCGCCCACGTCTCGGTCCCTTGGCTTCAGGAACTGGAAAACGATTTGCGCGTGCCGGTGGTCAGCAGCACGGCGGCGGTGATCTGGCACTCTTTCGAGATTTTGAAAATCCGCGCGCACATCACCGGCCACGGCAGCCTGCTGGCTTCTCTAAGCGAGGCATAA
>JAUYJC010000551.1 GCA_030688735.1 Deltaproteobacteria bacterium | reverse complement strand
TGAAGTCACCTCGGCATCGAGCAGCGCCGGCACCGTCAGCTTGCGCTTGGTCGCTTCCTTTTCCAAAAGCTTCTCGTTGATCAGCGCGTCGAGCTTCTGGCGCTTTAAGTTATAGATCTGCTCTTCGAGCTTGCTTAACTGTCCCGCCAGACTCTTCTCGACCTCTTCTGAGCCGATCGCTACCCCATCGACTACGGCGAGCGGTGCATCGGCCGCGTAAGCGGTGAAGGGAAATCCAAACCCTGCCAATAACAATAACATCCAAAGAGCCGTCATGGGAGATAATCCTCTCTTAGTCGTGTCTATATTCGCAAACTCTTACACGCCGGGTTTGAATCCGCAAGACGAAAACGGCAGAGCCGGGTTGTCCCGCTCTGCCGTTGAAGCGCATCGCCAACTTTCACTCGCTGCTATAACAGCGAGCCGTCAGGAGAGCAGCCTTCGGGAGAAAAGGCTCCTGACACCTTTTCATTTTCACCTTTTCATTTTGTCGACTACGGCCAGCGGTTCGTCGGCCGCATGGGCCGTGAAGGGAACTCCGAGCCCTGCCAATAACAGTAAAATCCAAAGAGCCGTCATGGGAGAAAATCCTTTCTTACAGTTTCTGATACACACCGAGTTTCATAGGGCGACTCCGATTCCAAAAGACCGAGAGCAAAATGGCTCCTGACCCCTTTTCCCCTCTCCCACGGAATCTTTTCGTTGTGGTGGTCAGCGGGTCGCCATGAAGGCGACCCGCTTAAAATTATAAACTTAGATTGTAGCGGGAAACGACGAGCTAGTAGAGAGCATTGAGCGCGTCCTTGTCGTCCTGCTCGATTGTCGTTCCGTTCGGATTGCATGAAGAAACTGACGGGTACATGGTTGCACCACTGACGTTCGTGTGGCCGATACCGAGCACATGGCCAACCTCGTGAACCATGATCGCCTCTATGTTCCACTCCTTACCGGGCGTACATTGTTGGGGGGACCCAGACTCAGATAGACTATAATAGGGACCGCCGGATTTGTCGGCTCTATTTTTTCTCGTCAAAACGTCGGCGTCTAGAATTTCGCAGAAACCATTGACCACGGGGTCGCAGTCATAGAAACTGATAAAGGTTGCCGCCAGGCAAGTCCCGGAACACGCTCCCTTGATCACTTCGTCAAAGGCGATGGTCGGTTGGCCATCGCCGAGTTGCCACTGATTCGAGCAGGGTGAGTTATTTGCTGTTGTGGATACAGCATTCAGCACCAGACCCACTGAAGTATCATTCCAGCCCCCGCTGCCGTTGAGCGCATTGATCGTTGCCGTGATTCCTTTGTCACTGTCTGCGATCGACGTGTGGCCCGGAGACTTCACGCAGATGACCGGGTCCGATGCCCAGTGCCGTTTCGGACTCAAAAGGACATAGGTCGAAGCAGCTGCAGGCATCAACAATAAGACTATGGCAATGATGATCCATTTTGTTGTAACAGTCATCGGAGTCCTCCTTATTTGCAATTCTTAGCAAGCGCGGCCAATTCTCGATTAAGTCGGTCGAGAGGAACTATCGGAGGAATCCGGTCAGTGAACATTGTCGCCTTGCCGGTCCCGCGTGTGTCGTAACGGTGAGCGACAGCTGCCTGTCTACCGTCACGCGCGATGTTATACATCCCGCGCCCGTAGCCCCAGACACGAAAAGCCGTTGCATTATCCTCCCAAGGCCGGAGCAGCATGACCACTTCCTCGCCCTTGCGGAAGGTTGGGAAACCGATCGCGGTAATATTGAATCCATTCACCGTCCCGCCAACCTCCTTCACCTCGACAACTCCGTCCCGTACCATTTTCCCTTTTACGTTCCCCTGTACCTGAACCGTGGCCGTTGTCCAGATCGCCACCCGCTCCTCGTCCCACGCGGAGCGAACGTCGATGACCTGCCCCTGAATGATATCAGTCGCCTCGCACGCGAGTTGTCCATCGCTAGCGGCCGTGAAGGTTGACGCGGAGACTCTGAAGGTCCCAATTAGAACCCCGCACATGACGATAAGTACAAGCACAAATAATTTTTCTTTCACGGTCTCTCTCCTCTTTTAGATTTTTTCCATTTCTCGGCACCAATTACGGTCTAATTTTGAACCTCCAAACTTACCGAATAGCCCACTTCAGGCATTTGTACCGGACGCCAACCCACACTAGCCGAGAACTTCAATTCCATTTGTCGCACCCTTTGGAGCGATCTCGACCATTATTCGCCCGTAACAACCACGGTGACGCCGGAGACAGATTGTATCAGCAACAGTCGTGCCGATAACTCGGTAGAAAAATGGCTCCTGACCCGGGTTTCCTTGGAAAGATCTTCCAGCTCATCGCCACTGGTGCCTTTATTGAAGTCGCGAACGGCCTTGCCCAAACCACTGCCAAGAAGAAAAACAGCTCCTGACCCTATTTATTCTCGCTTACATGCCGGGTTTGAGTCCGCAAGACAAAAACGGCAGAGCGGGTTACCCCGCTCTGCCGTTGAAGCGCATCGCCAACTTTCACCTGCTGCTATAACAGCAGGCCGTCAGGAGAGCAGCCTTCGGGAGAAAAGGCTCCTGTCGGGAGAAAAGGCTCCTGACCCCTTTATCCCCTCCCCCCTTTATCCCCTCCATTCGGTTAACATGTAAACTTGAGATTTTTGGGGTAATAACATGTTCCCCCAGGCACGCTTTGAAGCGGAGGTCGGCCTAACTCTGCTGGGGGGCAAAATGTGAGGCCCAAGTCTCCCTCACAACTGGCGTTACTAAAGACGACGCATTGCTCAAAGGGAAATACGGTTGCGTTAGGGGTGGCAGGATCGGCGGTCATTGCTGTGATGATATTGTCCGTTTCGCCCGCAGTCACAAAGTAAGCACATCCGTTGGCAAAGGTTTGACGCGAAGTTGTTGTCACCAGCGGGCTTCCCTGGAAAAATGGCGCTTCCGGATTTGTTGGACCGAAGATCGGGCCGCAGTGCTCATACGTGCTGCCAATTCCTAGGAGTATTGTAGTCACCGATTCCTCGGGTAAAAACCGTTCTGAGACCTTGAGCGTTATTACTTTATCGATTGCTACGTTGGTAATGACCACGCCGTCTTCATGGCGGTTGGTCATCCAAACTTCCGCCGGCGGGACTCCACCCGTCGTTTCATTGTGATCCACATATACCCCCGGCGAACAGGTGGTGCCACTACAAGATGCGGACTCGAGGTTACCTTCTAGTCCATCCCTTACGTATACAAAGAACTTGTTGGTGTTCTTACCGGTAGGGCTAGTCATCGTGTATGTGTAGGTCCTACGCCCATTAAGGGTTGTTTGCGCTACATTCACGATGAAATTACCGGCGGTGTGTTTGGTGGTCTCGCTGGCACATGTGTTGTAGTTTTGCGCTAACGCATTGGTCGCTGTCAACAGCGCCACGATGGCGATCACGCCTGCCGACAATATTAAAGATTTTCTTGTTTCCATGATCTTTCTCCGTACGTTTATGGTTAGTGTGACGCCCCCTCCACCTCTCCGCCCAAAAGCCTTAGCGAATCTTTATCTTTCATCACATAATTACCTCCTTTTTAGGAGACACGACTTTCCTGTCTTTATGGAAGGGCCAGTGTGATTCGTAGAAAGGCCATTCGTCGAGGTTGAATATCCGGGTTATTAAAGTCGGTTTCCTGATACTTGAACTTCCTGTCGCCTAAATTCTTCACGCCGACGGTGATGAGACCGTACCGCTTCGGCAGCCGGTAATTGATCCCGGCATCGACGAGCCAAAAGTCAGAGGTGCCATGTCTAAATGTGCTTGCCGCTTGTGGAAAAACTACCCCATTCTGATGATAGTAGGTCGTTTGTAGCGAGGCACTGACTCCAGAGGGGTGGATGAAATTTACCCCAAGAGGCACACTGTGCGTAGCCACTTTCTTTAGAAAAATGGTGAATTCTTCCTCCCGCTTAAATTCCTCGTATTGATATGCCGCACGGAGTGCCAGCCAGGGGTGAGGCGTCCAAAACAGATAGGCGCGACCTATATGTTCGAGCCAGTCCGCGCGTTTGATTTGTGCTGGGGTTACAGTGAGATCCTCAAAGGGCACCGACATATCTCGCCGAGAAAATTCCACGCCTCCATACAGGTTGCGCGAAAATTTCTGATCGATGGCACCACCATAGCGCCATGACCTCACGGCATTGATTTCATTGTCATCGAAGAACTGATTGAAGCCGGCCACCTGGGTCGGCTCCAGGGTTTGATTGGTGATCAGCGTTCGTCTCAACACCCGGAAGGCCGCAGCGCGCACCGTCGTGGATGGAAATGGATTCCAGACGATCCCGATTTTTGGGTTGAACTGGTTAGTCTTTTCTGAACTCCTCGGGTCGTAGAAATCGCCACTTGCACCAAGCGTGAGGGTCAGATTCTTCAGGAGCGAGATATTGGAGTACACATAAACATTGAAGTGCTTGGCATCTTGGTTGATGCTGTCTGTAATGGGGAACGGCAGAAATGACAACTGCAACTTAATGTCTTCATCTCCCTTGACGGTGAAAAATCCGAAGCCACTGGTAAGGTTCACGTAGGGCGAGCGAAAGAGGTGTTGAATCTCGCTGCTGAGACCGGTGTGATCCTTTCTTCGCACATCAATGGTGGCGATAGGACTCGGCTCATCATGGCCGTTTTGATCTCTGTGCTGAAACGTAAACGAACCGAGGAAAATCGAACTTGGCGATTGACTGTGACGCAGACCGACGCGGTAGGTATTTGAAGTTATATGATCTTCAAAGAACCGACTAAAGTCTTCCGGGAAGAAGTTGAGCTTAAGATCGCCGCTCTCGAAAGTTCTGTACCGATATTCAGCCTGAACACTCGTTTTGGGAGAGAGTTCCAGTTGCACGAAGGCGTTACCGATACTGTCCTTCTGATTTGCGTTTTTGCGCCAACCATCCGTCTGGAAATGGAACCCGCCCAGGCTGAAAGCGAAATTTTTGTGAATGCCGGAAAGGACCCCTTCACCGGAATAGGTGTGATGCTCGCCCGCAAGCCCGGTCGTCTGAAAGGTAATCCCATCTCGATTAAAGATTGGATTGAACTCGTTGAAGGAGAGCGCCCCCGGGCCGCTGGCACTGAGGAGGAAAAGGTTGCTTTCCGCGAGGTGCGGTTGAATCGGGGTCATATTCAGCGGCTGAAGCATCTGGGACTGGAAAAGCTCGCTGACCCTGGCGATCTCGTGGCGCCGCAACACGGAATAAGAATCGGCGAGGAACCTATGCGCGGAGAAGTTAGTCGGATCGGCGTTGACCGATTTCCATCCTTCGACTAACGCAAGTTGCTGGAAACCTAAATCGCTGTAGATTCGCGCCTGGCTCGCGCTGCGGGCGGCCAAGTCGGAATCGAGCTGCAATTGGGAGCGATAGACTGCGCGGTTATCGTTCAGCTCGATTGCTTTCTCCATGTCCTGCAAAGCTTCGACCGGGCGGTTGGTGGTTTGCTTTTGAATCGCGTCGTAGAAATAGGGCGTGGGATCTTTGGGATCGAGTTGCTTGGCGACGGCGTAGTCGCGCTCGGCGGCCTCCGAGCGTTTTTCTTCGTAGTAGGATTTACCAAGGTAGCTCCGGACAAGCCCGTTATTGGGATCCAAGCTGGCGGCGACTTCGATCTCTTTTCTTCCTTCTTCCAAGTCTCCATCGCGGATCTTTGCGAGCCCGAGGCCCAGTCGCGACAGCGAGTCTGCCTGATCGAGTTCGATGGCTTTCGTGAAAGTGCCCTTCGCTTCCGTCGTATTGACGCGCAGCAAGTGCGCGAAGCCTAGGACCATTTGCGTTCTCGACAGATTGGGATTCAACGACACGGCTTTTTGCGCCGCTGCGAGCGCGTCGTCAAGATTGGCGAACGACATGTGCAGCTCAGCCAACCTCGCCCATGCGAGCGCGTTGTTCGGGTCTACCTGCACGGCATGTTGCAGACTGGTGCGCGCGCCTTCGAGGTTGAAGTTAGCTTGTTGCGCGTAAGATAGCGCCGTTAGCGCCGCGGCGGATTTGGCGTCTGCGGAGACCGCTTTCTGGGCGACGGCGAGCGCTCTCTCTTTGTCGTTTTGCACCACTGCAATGATCGTTTGCAAGGCCAATGCGTCGCTATAGTTGGGATTCAATTTAAGCGCCCGGTCCAGATCCGGTCCGGCTTCGTCGACTCGCCCGACGCCGAGCAGCAGTGACGCGCGATAAGCATAGAAGCGCGGCTCGTTGATATTGTTCGGGGCGCCCTTGAGCGCGTCGAAAGCGCGTTGATAGTCGCCCTTCTGATAGGCTTCGACCGAATTACGCGCCATGCCCTGCCAGGATTGCCCGCCTTGAAAATCCTGCGCGCGAAAATCGGCGACCGGCGGATAATACAGCGCCCACTGCACTGCGTCGCGTGGTTTCACCACCGTGCGCATGACCGGCGCGCGACCTCTCTCGGCGACTGCTGACTGCCCGTCGGCGAGGGCGAGGCGTCCGACCGCGTTGGCGGCGAGCACTTTGCCTTCGAAGATCGTGATCAAGGCTCTGTCGGCCTCGACTTCGACAACGCCTTCGGTGCCTTCCACGCCTGCGTTCACGAACGCCGTGTTGATTTCCAAGTTGCGGGGTAGCCGGCTGAAGAAGTGCAGCGCGCCCCGTGCTAACTCAATGATCGAAGCGCGTTCTTCCTTTAGCCCCGCAAGAGTGATGACCGTGTTTTGATCGAGACGGAGGACCGGTTGGTTGGCCAGCGCAACGTCCGCTCGGCTTTTATCGCCGACCTGGATACGATCTCCAGGGCAATAGGTGTCGTTCAAACGCGCCGGTTGCGATTGGGCCTGTCCCGCCCTGCGCACCTCGACGTTGCCCTGGACGGAAACCATTTTCGCGACCGGAGGGTCGCAGGTCGTCGCCGCCGGGGAAATCGCGGGGTGTGCTAATAGAGCAACAAGGGCCACCGGCAATAAGAGGCGACTACGGATGAAGGTCATGCTTTGATCCTCCGTGGAACTTGCACGAAATAATCTCATATAGGGGGTCTTTTTGCCCACAAAAGGCGACTGATGTTAGACTTAGAGGACATACGCATTCCGGTGTTAGAAAGCGCGGCCAGGCCCTTGGGGTGGTTAGGCTGAGAAGCATTAGAAACCGTCTTTGCATCACACCGGCATCATGTTCTTTGGCTGTGGCTGGTTGACATGTTTTTCCGATAGAGATAAGGGACCATATATTGCTTGGGGTAGGAATCAAAGCAATTGGCATACGCATTTTAACGTACGTATTTGACCCGCTCCAATCCGAATAAAGCCCGGAACAGAGATGAAATTTCCCGGCGTCAAAGTTCGAAAGCACGTCCGCAGATTTGCGCCGTACAATCAATTCAATGAGGGGTTAAAGAGTAACGGAATCCTTCGGAGCGCCGAACAGATTGCGATGATCGAGCCACATCTCAGCCCTCTCTGTAAGGCCGTTGACGAGCTTGGCAAGGGCGTCATTGTCTTAACAAAGGACGGGCAAGTTGTTCTCGCCACCAATCGAGCCAAGCAGTGGGCAAGACGTTATTTCGGACCTCTATCGCTGCGGTTGCCCAGGGCAATGGAAGCGTGGGTTAGAAACCAAGGAACTCTCGTTCAAAGGAAGGGCGAGGTTCCTCAATCACGTGAGCCTTTGGTCGTAGAGCGCGGTACGAGGCGTCTCGTGGTGCGCCTGCTCCCGGATTTGCATCATACCGTGTTATTGCTCGAAGAGCAGAGCACAGGCCTCCCGCCCGAATGTCTCGAGTGTTTGGGTCTCACACGGCGCGAGGCTGAGGTGCTCGACTGGGTCGGCAAGGGCAAGTCTAGTGATGAGATCGGAACGATATTAGGGCGAAGCGGCCGGACCGTAAGCAAGCACCTTGAGCATATTTACCGCAAGCTTGGCGTCGAGAATCGTACGGCGGCCGCGACGCGCTGTCTGGACATTATTTCCCTGCAGCGGCCGCAAGAAACTCCATAGTAGCGTAGGTTCTCACAAACAGGGGAAGTTCTCGCGCCAAGTACGCCAAGCACGCAAAGGCCACCCAGCCCCAGAGCCTCAAAGAAATTTGATTTCTCAACTTGGCGGTCTTTGCGAGCTTTGCGCGAGACATTTCGAATCTTGGTTGCGGCTCTGCGGCGCTGGGTCTCTGTGGTGAATAATTCTTCACAGGAAACCCAGAAGAACCCAAAAGAGTAAGAATCTGTTCCAGAATTTGCCAATGCCGTTGTCGAACGATTCCTGACGGTCAGCTAAGATACAAGTGCCGATCAAAATTCTCTACGGAATTTATTTTTCCTCCAAGGCGATCACTCCGTCCCAGGCTTCGCCGGGAGGGTTGATTCTATATTCTTCGCAAAGCTTCGCATAAAATTGCGCCGGACCGTCGTTGGGAGAATTTTCGATGGCGCACGCAAAGTGCTCGGCCGCCTCGTCCCAAGACCGGCGTCTGAAAGCGGCCAGCCCTTGAGTGAAAATCTCTAAGGATTTTTTTCTTGTTTCATCGGCTTCCTCCGCGCGGCCTAACAATTCATGCACGACGATCGGTTGGGCTTTCCCCCTGAGCATGAATTTTCCGACTTCTCTGGTGAGCAGGCCGTCGAGCTGCTGGACGATCTCGTCGGACGCCAGCACCTCGGTCCCCAGATACTTATTGAGGCCGTCCATGCGCGACGCCGTGTTGACGGTGTCTCCGGTGGGGCCGTACTCGTAGTGATCGCCGGCGCCGATGTTGCCGAGAAAAATTTGGCCGGAATGAACGCCGACGCGGGTCGGCAGGTTGAGATCCTCGACGGTGGCGTTGAAGCGCTGGACCGCCTTGGCGACATCGAGCGCGGCTAAACAAGCCTGGCGCCTCAGGCCGTCTTCCATGCGCGTCGCCTTCCATATCGCCAGAAACGAGTCGCCCTTCAAGTTGACGACGAGCCCGCCATGTTGCTTCACCGGTGCGAAGGTGGCCTCGAAATATTTATGCATGAGGTCGCTTAACTGCTGCGGCGTCATCTTCTCCGACAGGGTGGTATAGCCCGCGACGTCGGCAAACAAGCAGGCGCCGTAAACCATCTGGCCGCTGTTCTTGATATCGACTATGTTTTTGGCCAACTGGTCGACCACTTCATCGGGCACGTAGTAGGCGAGCGCCTTTCTGATTTGCTGGCGCTCTTTGTTGGTCTCGACATAGTTCCACAGCACGGCAGCGACGAAGCCCAACGGAGCTTGGACGAACAACGGAATGACGATAGGCAACCAGGTACCGGCAGTTTTGAATTGAAAGGCGGCGGCGGCGAAATACCCGACGCTCAAAAGGACGACGCTCGCCGCCCCGAGTAAGATCGAGGATGTGCGGCAGATGGCGCCGATGACGACGCCCCAGAAGACGATCAGGAGAAGGTAGTGTTGCGAGCCGATCGGATTGACGGGTCGATCCTCGAGCATGTTCAAGAACGCGGTTGCGGCGATTTCCACCCCGCCGATGAAAACCCCATTGGCCTGTGAAAAAACCGTGTAGAAACTATCTTTTCTTTCCGCCAGTATTCTTTCTGACAGCCCGACGAAGACGGCCTTTCCTTTGACGTCAACCAGTTTCCCGCTTTCGTTGCTCTGGCCCAGTTGCAAGCCGCGATAGAAAGGAATCGTGGTAACCGTGTGCGGCGGGCCGTAATAGTTTACGTACCTACGGTTGGAACCGCCGTAGAGCTTAATGAGGGATTTGAGCAACGCGTGCTTGTTCCCGTCATCAGTGGAAGAATAGCCGCGGTCCAACTCCTCGAGCATCTTGCTTTCGATCGACGGATCGCTCTCAAACAGGTCCCGGATATCTCTCATCAGCCGCTGCAGAGATCTACCCTTGATGGCCCCGACGGCGTCAAGCGGAAAATTCTTGGTTTGACCTGGCGCGACCCTTTCCAACAAACGGATGAAATCCGGGTATACCTCGATCGTGTAGAGTTGGAATGCCACGGCGGGGAAGGTAGGCGAATCGCCGGCACCGGACTGAAACGTCCAATATTGATTCACCTTGAAAGGAATTCTTGGCAGCACGAATGGGGCGGTGGCCACGGCAGATTCCGCGAGGAGGGGCAATGGTTTTACGATCTTGACGATACGATGCTCCGGAGCGATCGCGGCGCCATCGCTCGCAGTCGGTACTTCTCTGGCGCTGAGCGCCTCGCCGAGCACCACGTTTTCCGCCCGCTTGTTGGCCGCAGCGAACAAATTGTCATCGCTTGCCGAGCGGGATTCTATGAAGTGAACGTCAAACGTTATGACCTTGGCGCCTGCGCGGGCCAGAGCTTCCACTAAACGCGCATGCAGAGAGCGGGGCCATTTATCCGGGTTTTCGGGGATATTGAGCTGCTCGGCGGATTCCTTGTCAATGCTGACGACCACGGCATCGGCAGGCGGTTGCCTGACACCGCGAAACTTGAATAACAACCCCAGACCAACGTCTTCTTCGAGTTCGTGAAAATAGGGAAAGTAACTGAGGGCCAGTCCCGCCAACCCGACGATCAAGCCGAGAGATACCGCCTTAATAACGCGCGACAACATAGATCAGGTTCCCCTCGTCCGCTCAGTCCACAGGTCCTTTTCGACTGCCGGGGGCAGTGGGCGGATGGCGAGAAGAGTAGTCTCTCCCTTACTTCTATGATCGATTCTCTGTCAAGGGCGCTAACCACATCGGGTCCGTGCTAGTTGATTCTCAATATTATTTATGTTTATAAAGAAACGGAGCTTTTCGTCGAGTATTAGCACGGAAATTCAATATGTTATTTGATTTTGCCAATGTCTTGGTGTTTACCGTAATCGGCCTCGGCTTCGTCGGCGTAAACCTTTTTATCGGTCGTCTCTTGCGACCATCCAATCCGCAAGTACGTAAGCTCTCGACCTACGAATGCGGCGAGCCGGCGACGGGAAGCGCGTGGGTCAATTTCAATATCCGCTTCTATATCGTCGCGCTGATTTTCATCATCTTCGAAGTCGAGATCGCGTTCGTATTTCCCGTTGCCGTCGTGTTCCGGCGCTGGCTCGAAGGCGGGCAAGGAGTATTCGCGTTTTTTGAAATTCTGATTTTTGTCGGTATACTGTTTCTCGGCCTCGTGTACGCCTGGGTCAAGGGCGACTTGGAGTGGGTGAAGAAGGTCAGGGCCTAGTTTTTAAAGAGTATTCACCACAGAGACACGGAGTACGCAGAGTTCGGAGTATTGGTTAATCAAAAACTCTTTTCTCCGCGGACTCTGCGCCTCGGTGGTGAAAACTCCGAGCCCTGCTTTACACAAAAGGCGGAAGAACGAGTTTTTAACCCTTTCGGGGAGATTGAATGAAGCCATTGCTGAACTCTTTGCCGGAAACGGTTTTTACGACCAAAGTGGATGACTTGCTTAACTGGGGTCGGGCTTCGTCTCAATGGTACATGCTGTTCGGGCTCGCCTGCTGCGCCATAGAACTCATGCAGACCGGCGGGCCGCGCGCGGACCTGGACCGTTTTGGCGCCGTGCCGCGCGCCACGCCGCGCCAGTCCGACCTGATGATCGTGGCGGGTACGCTGACTTACAAGATGGCCAAGCGCACCAAGCTGCTCTACGATCAGATGCCCGATCCGAAGTATGTGATATCGATGGGCAGTTGCTCGAACTGCGGCGGGCTGTTTCAATTGGCGTATTCGGTCTGTAAGGGCGTGGACAAGATCATTCCCGTCGACGTTTACGTTCCGGGATGCCCGCCGCGTCCCGAAGCCCTCACCGAAGGGCTGCTGAGGATTCAAGACAAAATAATGCACGAGCGCTGGCTGGTGAAAGCAGCGCAGCCGGCAGCGGATACGGCTGTCGCTTAGGCATGGACGCGAAGGATATTTACGCCCGGATCGAGCGGCAATTTCCCGGCAAAGTCGGCGACTTCAAGGGAGAGGTCCAGGAACCGTATCTGACGGTGGACGCCCTGTCCATCGTCGATGTCTGCCGCTTTCTGCGGGACGATGCCAATGTCCAATTCGAAGTGCTTTCGGACCTGACGGCGCTCGATTGGCCGAAAGAAGAAAAGCTCCAGGTCGTCTATCACCTTTTTTCTTACAGCCAAAATCATCAGATCGTGCTCAAGGTCGATCTGCCGCGCGATAATCCCAAAGTCGCCACCGTGGAAGGCGTATGGAAAGTGGCCAACTGGCTTGAGCGCGAAGTTTACGATTTGTTCGGCGTGATCTTCGAGGGGCACAGCGATCTGCGCCGGATCATGCTGCCGGAGGATTGGGTCGGCTATCCGCTACGCAAAGACTACGTCGAACAGGAAGAATACGACGGCATCAGCACGCAGCGCGCGCCGTTAGTAGAAAAATTGCTGCGCTAGGAAAGCGATGTACGAGACCGCTCCAGCTCAAACGGGCCTTTTTACCGAGGAAATGACCATCAGCGTCGGGCCCCAGCATCCGAGCACCCATGGGGTGTTGCGCTTCGTGGTCAAGACCGATGGCGAGGTGATCAACGAAGCGATCCCGGACGTCGGCTACTTGCACCGCTCCATCGAGAAAATCGGCGAGAAGGTCACCTGGCATGGCTATGTGCCTTACACCGACCGGGCCGATTATCTGGCGGCGATGTTCGCCAATCAAGGCTTTTGCCTGGCGGCGGAAAAGCTTAGCGGCATCGAGGTCACCCGGCGCGGCGAGTTCTGCCGCGCGATCGCCTGCGAGCTCAACCGCCTCGCCAGCCATTTGCTCGCGGTCGGCACCTTCGGCCAGGACATCGGCGCCATGACGCCGTTCGTGCACGCCCTGCGCGAGCGCGAAACGATCAACAATTTAATGGAAGAGATCTGCGGCGCGCGGCTCACCTATAATTATATTCGCATCGGCGGCGTCGGCTACGACATTCTGCCGGAAACCTGTACTCGCATCGTCGAATTCCTCGATCATTTCAACCCCATCGTCGATGAGTTCAACAGGCTGCTGTCGGGCAACAAGATTTTTATCGAACGGCTTGCCGGCGTGGCCGTCATTTCAAAAGAGGACGCCCTTTCTTACAACTTGGTCGGTCCCAACCTGCGCGGTTCCGGCATCAAGTGGGACATCCGGCGCGACATCCCTTACTCGATATATCCGGAGTTGGAGTTCGAAGTGCCGGTAGGAACAGGCCACATCGGCAAACTGGGCGACAGTTACGATCGCTTTTGGGTGCGCATTATCGAAATGCAGGAGAGCGTTAAAATCCTGCGCCAGTGTCTCAAGATGCTGCCCAAGGGCCCGGCTATCGCCAAGGTGCCGCGCAAGTTCAAGCCGCCGGCGGGCGAGTGCTACGCCCGGGTCGAGGCGCCGCGCGGCGACATGGGGTTTTACGTCGTCGCCGACGGCAGCGAGTATCCCTACCGCGTGCGCATCCGCACCGGCTCTTACACCGCCATGAGCATCATCGACAAGCTCAGTAAAGGCATCATGCTCGCCGACTTGATCGCGCTCATCGGCAGCCTCGACGTCGACGCGCCGGAGATCGATCGGTGAAACTAACCAAGGGTATTTGAAATTCGGAAAAAAAGAAGAGATCGGAAAAACCATGTCTCCCGCAAAGACGCAAAGGGCGCCAAGGAGTAAGAAATAAACAAAAAACTCGAAATCCGAAATTCGAAACAAATTTAAATGATCAAATATTACAATGTTCCAAACAAGTCCGTTTCGTATTTCGTAATTGGGATTTTTGTTTCTAGGTCTGTTTCGTATTTCGATATTCGGATTTCGGATTTTGTTTTGGTGGCGTCTTACCGCAATAAATCTCGTTAAAGCGATCCGGCTGAAGATTTTAAAGGTAAGGATATAGAGTCGCTCATGCAAGCCTACGTTGACCAATTGATTCGAGACGGCGCCTTTGCCGGTGTACCCAAAGATGTGGTTTACACCATCGCCATGGTGGTGGTCGCCGTGGTGGTGCTCTCGGCTTTTGTCGCGCCGCTGGCCGGGCTGACAAGCTGGCTCGAGCGGCGAGTCTGGGCGCGCATGCAGTCACGCGTCGGCCCGAACCGCGTCGGCCCGCAGGGGATTCTCCAGTGGCTCGCCGACGGCATCAAGAATCTCCTCAAAGAAGATTTGATCCCCACCGCCGCCGACGCCAAACTCTTCTCGCTGGCGCCCTACATCGTCTTCATGGGCTTTCTCTGCACTTTCGTGGTCATTCCCTTCGGCGGCAATCTGATCGTCGCCGACCTCAACATCGGCATCCTTTATATCTTGGCCGTCACGTCGCTGGTCGTCGTCGGCATCCTCATGGCCGGCTGGGCTTCGAACAACAAGTGGTCGCTGCTCGGCGGCATGCGCTCGGCGGCGCAGATCGTCAGCTACGAAATTCCCGCCGGCCTGTCGATTCTGACCATTGTCTTTTTGGCCGGCACGCTCAGCATGCAGGGCATCATCAAAGCCCAAGGTTGGGGACCCTGGGACTGGTTCCTGTTTCATAATCCGTTCACCTTCGGCGCTTTTTTTCTTTACTTCACCGCGGCGCTGGCCGAAGGCAACCGCACGCCCTTCGACATTCCGGAAGCCGAATCCGAATTGGTCGCGGGTTACGTCACCGAGTACAGCGGCATGCGCTTTTTGTTCTTCTTCTTCGCCGAGTGGGGCAACCTCTATGTCATCGGCGCGGTGGCCACCACTCTGTTCTTGGGCGGCTGGCAGGTGCCGCCGCTGGGGATATTCGACAACAATCCATTACTGCTGGGCATCGCGCAGTTCGTGACGTTTTTTCTGAAAGCCTACATGTGGGTCTTCGTCGCCATGTGGATCAGGGCGACGCTGCCGCGCGTGAGAGTCGATCAACTCATGGCGCTTTGCTGGAAGTACATGGTGCCGCTGTCCTTCGTATGTCTCCTGGGCACCGTCGGCTTCATGTTCGTGCCCGCCAATTTACAACGGGTGATCAGCGCGGCGATGACGGGATTGGGATTCGCTTTGGTGATCATTTTCTTTATCCGGGTGACCTTCCAGATCAGGCAGGCGAAGCCCGAGCTCTATTTCAAACCGCATATTTAGACTGACGAGGACTTATGAACGTTGCCAGTTACGTAAAGGATATCACCGATGCTGTGAGTTCGACCTTCGAGGGTATGTCGATCACCTTCTCTCACCTGGTGCGCCGCCCGATGACGATCCAGTATCCCGACAAAATTCCGGTGCCGATCCAGGAAACCTTGCCGCTCCGTTATCGCGGCATTCTGGAAGTCGACCTCGACATCTGCACCGGCTGCCTGGCTTGCGAGCGCGACTGCCCGATCACCTGCATCACCATCGGCATCGAAATGATCAAGGAGACCAAGCAGCGCCAGTTTACCCACTTCGACATCGACGTTTGCAAGTGCATGTATTGCGGGCTCTGCTCGGAAGCTTGCCCGACCGGAGCGATCCGCCACTCGCAGGAATTCGAAGGCGCGAGCTATAACCCGGCAGGCCTGGTGCGCCACTTCGCGCCGCAACCGCATAATCTTTACAAGCCCAAGAAAGGCGGGGAGACCGAACCCAAGCTAATTACCAAGGTCGACATCGGACAAAAGTATTTAGACGAATTCGCCACGGCGGATGGAGGGGCGGCCGCGGAGGAGGAATAGGCAAGCGGGACGGCGCGGCGCGCGCCCCTTGATCCGAAACGGATCTTCCGGTATTTGAGCCAGAAAGTTTTCTCGCTTTCAGCGATCCCAAAAAGGAAGGTGCTTCCGGGTTTAGTGTGAAAGAGCATTCACCGCAGAGACACAGCGCGGCTACGCCGCAACCAAAAAGAAAATGCAACTTTTACCACGAAGGTCACGAAGAGCACGAAGTTAAGAAGTTTAAAAACATCAAGAGTCCGAAACCTTCGTGACCTTCGTGGTGAGATAGTTTTTTTGATTCAGGAACTTAGGATTGCTACATCTGAAAGTTTGCGCAGGCCGCGCTAACTTTCAGATGTAGCAATACAGGAAGAGCACGAAGAGAGAGTAACCTAAACGCTAAGGACGCAAAAGATGTAGGGGCGGGTTTCAACCCTGCCCTACTTCGTGGGCTTCGTGTTCTTCGTGGTGAATCGAGGCCGAATGCAGATGGAAAAAGGCCGACTCAATCGAGAAGTTTGGGGCGTGGTGATTTCGCTCACCGCGCTTTTGACGATCATCAGCCTCTTTTCTTACGATTTCCGGGACCGCTCTTTCAATACGCCGTCGGGGACCGTCAACACGTCCAACTGGGGCGGATTCATCGGCGCGTTTCTCGCCGACCTGCTCCTTCAAGGTTTTGGCTTGACGTCCTACCTGATACCGGTATTTCTCGGGCTTGCCGCCGCGCGGTTGTTTCGCGGCGACAATAAGGACACCCTTGCGCCGCGGCGAATCGCCAGCGGCGGCCTGCTGCTCATAAGCACCGCGGTGATTCTAAGCCTAATGATCGACTCGGAGAGCGCCCGGGACAGCGGCGGCGTCGTCGGCGGTTTTTTGAAAGAAAGCATCCTCGTGCCGCTGTTCGGCCGCATCAGCGCGGCTCTTATCGCCGTGGTTGCCCTGCTGCTGTCGTTGATGATGGTAACGCAGAATTCGCTTCTGGACATTGGCGCGCGCGCTAGAAAACAATTTACCGCTCTGAAGAAATCGCTGGTTCCCGCCGTGCGCAGCCGGTGGGAAAAATTCAGAGAGCAACGCGAGAAGCGCAAGGGAGAGAATACCAAAAAGGAACGGCGCGATTACGTCCCGCCGCCGATCATGCTCAAACAAGAAACCAAGGAAGAACCGGCGAAAAAGACACCGAAGAAACTGATCGTGCTCCAGGAGCAGTTTAAGCTGCCTGAAGTCAATCAAGGCTACAAGCTTCCGCCGCCCGAGCTGTTGGATCCGCCCGAGGGGGGGCAGTTCAAAATCGACAAGGAGACGCTGCACGCCAATTCGCTGATTCTACGAAAAAAGCTGGCGGACTTCGGCGTTGACGGGGAAGTCGTGGCGGTGCGTCCGGGCCCGGTCATCACGATGTACGAATTCAAGCCGGCGGCCGGCGTCAAGGTGCGACGCATCGTGACGCTCTCCGACGATCTCGCCATGGCTTTGCGCGCCGTAAGTGTGCGCATCTTGGCGCCGATACCGGGAGAGTCCGTGGTAGGTATCGAAATCCCCAATCCGCGCCGGGAAACCGTGTACCTCCGGGAAGTCATCGAAAGCGAGGCGTACCAGAACGGCGACTCCAAACTCACGCTGGCGTTGGGTAAAGACACCGGGGGGGGACCTTTCGTCACCGACCTCGCCCGCATGCCCCATTTGTTGGTTGCGGGGGCGACCGGCACCGGCAAGTCCGTTTCGATCAACGCCATGATCCTCAGCATCCTGTTCAAATCCCCGCCCTCGGACGTCAAATTCATCATGGTCGATCCCAAAATGCTCGAGCTAACGATGTACGAAGAGATTCCGCACCTGCTCGTGCCGGTGGTCACCGATCCCAAAAAGGCGGCGGCGGCGCTTTTCTGGGCGATGGATGAAATGGATCACCGTTATCGTCTAATGAAGGACAAGGGAGCGCGCAACATCGACAACTACAACCGGACTTTGGAGCGCGAGGCGCCGAATAAAAAGAGCGTTTTCGAGCTTACGGATCCTGAGGAACCAAACAAGGGACCCGGAGGCCATTTAGCCGCGGACGCGCCCCTGGTTCATGAGAAACTGCCGAGAATAGTGATCGTCGTCGACGAGCTGGCCGATTTGATGATGACCGTCGGAAGAGACATCGAGGAGTACATCACGCGGCTGGCGCAGAAAGCCCGCGCCGCCGGGATTCATCTGATCCTTGCCACCCAGCGCCCGTCGGTGGACGTCATCACCGGGCTCATCAAAGCCAATTTTCCGGCGCGGATCTCGTTCCAGGTCACCTCCCGCGTCGACTCGCGCACGATCCTGGACTCCATCGGCGCGGAAAAGCTGCTCGGCAACGGCGATCTCTTGTATATGCCGCCGGGAACCGCGCGGGTCACCCGCTTGCACGGCGCCTTGGTGTCCGACCAGGAAGTGCGCAAAGTGATCCAATTCATCAAACAGCAGGCCCGGCCCGATTACCGCCCGGAGGTCTTCGAGATCAAGAGAGAAGCCGAGGCTGCCGCGGCTGATGAGGAATACGACGAGATGTACGACCAGGCGGTCGCCATCGTCACCGATACCCAGCAGGCGTCGATCTCTATGATTCAGCGCAGATTGCGGGTAGGATACAACCGCGCTGCGCGGATGATCGAACAGATGGAACGAGACCGCGTCGTCGGACCGGCGGACGGCGCCAAGCCCAGGGAAGTTTATGCGCGAAAACTCGAAGCTTA
>JAUYJC010000536.1 GCA_030688735.1 Deltaproteobacteria bacterium | reverse complement strand
CGCTTCGACGGCCATGTCGTAACGGATTTTCTGCCGCGCGGTATTTACTTCTTGATCGGCGAGAAAGACTGTGTCGTCTTTTATCTTCGCCGCCAGCGTTTCGGCTTCGCCGATCAGTTTGCCCTTTTCTCTTTCGCCCTCAGCCCGTAACTCGGCCTGAAGCGCATCGACCTCGCGTTGGATACCGGCGAGCTTGGCTTGATAGCTGCTCACAACTGCCTCGGCTTGCTTCTTACTTTCCGCCGCGCTTTCAATCGAGGTTATGATTTCCGCGCGCCGCGAACGCAAAAAGTCGCGCACCACCGGCAGGGCGAATCTTTTAATGATATAGGCGTAGATGAGAAAATTCCCGAGCGGGAATATGATTTGGGTGATCGAAGGCGCGTGGTGTTCGGCTTCGGCGACCGAGGCCCACGCCTGGGCGACATTCAAGACCTCTAAGTAGCTCACGCCAGGTTCCTTCCGAGAATCTTGCTCGCCATCTGCCGGGCCACCGTCGCGGCCTCGGCCGCGGCGAGCTGCCGCTCCCCTGCCACCTGGCTCGCGACATCCCGGCGCGCAAGCTCCAGGGTGGCGGTCGCTTCCTGGCGCGCCTGGCTCAATACCTGCTCGCGCCGCTGCCGCGCTTCTTGAAGGATCGACTCCTTGGCCGCTCCGCCGGCGGCCTGGGCCTGAGCGATCCGCTCTTCGTACTGCGCTTTGAGGCGAGCGCCCTCCCGCTCCAAGTCGGCGGTGTCGTGGATGGCGCCGGCAGTCTTGCCTTCGCGCTCTTCAAGCAGTTTTAGGTAGGGGCGAAAAAGAACCTTGCTGAGAACGAACCACAAGACGAGAAAAAAGACGATTTGATAGACGACGCTTATGTCTAGGGAAATCATGCGCTAACTTTCACCACCGCGTAAACTCTTGTCAGTATTTCAACCGCTTGGACCTTGAGCCGCGCCACGCCCAAGATAAAAACCTACCTTCTATTTAGGAACGTAGGAACCTGGATTTGGGGTGAACGACGAACCGAAGTTTATTTCTCGGAATCAGCCTGCAGCTTAGGCGCTTGAGCCACCGCAGCCATCTCGGCGGTCGCGGCCTGTAAACCCGCGACTCCACCTTTTTGTTTTGCCGCTCCCATGGAGCAGTCACCATCAAAAAACACGCCCTCCGTAATAGTCAACCGAGGGGTAAGAATATTCCCGTAAAGCCGGGCCGGAGCCACGAGATCGATTTTCTCTTTGGCCGTCACGTTGCCTTCCACCCGACCGTGAATCTCGACGGTTTTGCCGGATATTTTGGCTCGCACTTCAGCCCCCTCTCCGATGATCAGCCTGCCCTGGCACTGGATTTCCCCATCTACGCTTCCGTCGATTCTAGCGTCCCCTTGAAAATTCAACTGGCCGCTTACCCGGCTTCCCTTATGCAGAGACGCCACCAGTCCCGACTCAGTCGGCCGCGGCGGCTCCTTCACAGGGACAGGCTCCGACGACATGTTGGTTGCAACTGGACGTGGTTCCCCACCCACGGGCTGCTCGGCTTCCGACTCTTTCTTTTCACCGGGGTTTCGATCGAACCAAGCCATAGAAAGGTTCCCCCTGTTTTAAGCAAATTTTGCTATAGCATTCAGGGCGGTCATTGTCAAAAGTGAAGCCCCCGTAGCAAGTCGGTCGCGCCTTCAAGTTTGCCTATGGGCGGAATCCTGAGCGATAGCCCCGCCAGGCTGGGGCTCGTGTCGTAAGGATGGATTTGAAATTTTGTCCCGATCTAAGCGCCGGCTGCATCCCCCTCGGTTTGATGGTTTTTAGCCTCAGTTTCACGGCCGCGGCCCTTGGCCTCGAATCGACCGACTACGACCCCTGAAGAGTGCGCGTGGGATTCGAGCGTTCTTGACCCCCGCTCGCAGTTTGTTTAGCTTAAGGCAGGAGGTTCGGTCATGACTCATAAGAAAAATGCTGCGGTCCTGTTTTTTTGTTCCTGTTGCTAATCACCACCCCGCTCGCCGCGCAGACGCTGCTTCGCGTGGCGACTCCGGGCGCGCTCACCGGCGCGCTACCGATTTATCTCGGCGCGAAAAAAGGGGTGTTTGCCAAGTATGGGCTCAGGGTCGAAGTCATCGCCACGCGCAACGAGCAGATGAACATGCAGGCGCTGATGTCGGACAGCGTTCAGTTCCTCACCTCGAGCACGACGGGGCTTTTTTACCTCGGCAAGCAGGGATTAGATGGTGTCGGAATCGCCTCATGGAACAACGGCTCTCCCTATAGCCTTGCCAGCCGGCTAAAGATAAAGGACCTTAAGGAATTGAAAGGCAAAAAAATCGCCTCCAGCGGCGTCGGCGGCCGAGCCGACGCCTTTGTAAGGTTCATGCTGGCCAACGCCGGCCTCGACCCCAAGACCGACGCGCAGATCATGGGGCTGTCGGGCGGCTCCTCCGTCCGCCTTGCCGCCGTCCTTTCCGGCAACCTTGACGCCACCCTGATTTCAACGTTGCAGGGACGCCACGCCGAGAAGCTCGGTCTCACGGTGATCGCGATCCCGCTCGAATACACGTGGGGGATTAATTTGACGCGCAGATCGTTCATGGCAAAAAATCGTGAACTCGTGAAAAATTATCTCCGGGGGCTTGCGGATTCACTGCGTTTGATGATGGCGGACAAAGCTTCGACCCTCGCGGTCATGGCGCAGGTTTTGAAAATCGACGACCAGGAGAGCTTGGATTACTCCTACCGGATCATGCGGGCGGACTCCCGGCCCGATCTTTTTCCCACCGAGGAGTCGATCGTCAACGTGCTTAAAACCATGAGCTACGAGGACCCGGCATACTTGACCATTCCGCCCTTCAAGTTTTTCGATCTTTCATTGATCCAAGAACTCAAGGCGGAGTCGCGCTAGAGTAATCGGAAGGAGAAACTATGAAGCTAGTCCTAATCATTCTGACATCGATCGTGATCCTCAACGCCGGGCAGACCGGAGCCGAGCCGGTGCGCGGGGCTTATCCGTCCGCCAACGTCCAGTTCTTGCCGGCGTTCGTCGCGCTGGAGAAAGGTTTTTATAAGCGCGAAGGGTTGGATGCCGAGCTGATCTCCGTGCGCAGCGCCGTCATCGCCGTGCAGGCGCTGATCGGCAACCAAATCCATTTTATTTTTTCCGTCGGCCCGCAGATGCCGTCGATCTGGGAAGGCAGCGACATTATCCTGCTGGCCCAGCAGGTGGGCCGGCCGACCTTTTCGATGATCGTGACGCCCGACATCCGGACGGTCGCCGACCTCAAGGGCAAGAAGATCGGCGTGAGCTTCTGTGGCTCGACCTTCTCCGGCACCAAGGCCTTGCTGGAACTGAACAAGATGAACCCCGACAAAGACGTTCAATACGTCAGCATTCCCGGCAGCCAGCCTAAAATCGCCGCCATGCAGCAGGGCATCATTCAAGCGGCCTTGCTCGCGCCGCCCGCCGATTTCATCGCGATCAAGGCGGGCTTCAAGCGTCTGGTCAATTTGGCTGATGTTTTCAAGGATACTTCTTTCACCGGTCTCGCCGCCACGGGGAAAACCGTCAAAGAAAACCCGCAATTCGTCAAGCGCATGGTGCGCGCCATCGTGCGCACCGTCTATCATGCCCGCGATAACCCCGAAGACGCGATTCAAACCATGATCAAGCACTGGCGCATGGAGCGCGAGGCCGCGGTCGACGCCTATCAGTTGATTCGCGAATCGCTCAATCCCATACCCACCGAGAAAGGCGTGGAGCTCATGGCTCAATGGCAAGCGGTCGCCTTGAACGTGAAACCGAAACGCGCCGCGCGCGAATATATGGATTTGAGATTCGTCAACGAAGTGGTCGCCGAATTAGCCCAAAAGTGAGGAAAAAAAATGATCAGCAAACTTCTTTTCGTTGCAGCATTGGCAATCAGTATTATATCG
>JAUYJC010000525.1 GCA_030688735.1 Deltaproteobacteria bacterium | reverse complement strand
TCGCCGAATACCTCGCAGCTTGCTGCGAGGATGAAGGCGAGGAGAACCCTCCGTAGCCTTGGCGAAGGAGGGTGGAAGGGCTTCGGAGAATTTCGCAAAGATATCTCGGAGCTTTGCTCCGAGGAGCTTCATTACTCCGACTAAATTCGCAAAGCAGCGAGATCTGTCCTTAGCTCAGGGGTAGAAAAGCATTGCCTTCGTTGCGCAAGGTTTGCCCCTCGCTCACAGCGTCACTTTCCCACTGCGGAATCCGGGATCATAGGCCCAGGGCGAGCGGCGAGTGTAAAAAGAAGCGCCGAAAACACCAGCCACAGGCTTGAAATGCAATACGAGCCACGAAGCGCGATCACGAGCCACGAGCACGAACGACGAGCACGGTCCGCCTTACCACCGCCCTCTGCCGGGACCGTAGGAGCGATTTCTGCGCGAACGCCCGCCGCCGAATGCGGGCTTCGGATTGGCATCGAGGAGGCGTGTGTATTCGTAGCTGAAACCTTCGAGTTTTACCCGCGGGATCTTCTGGCCGATAAAGTGCTCGATGGCGGCGACGTCTTGGATATCTTCCGCCGTCATGATCGTAAAGGCGTCGCCGACGCTCTGCGCCCGTCCCGTGCGGCCGATGCGGTGGACGTAATCTTCCGGATGGTGCGGCACGTCGAAGTTGATCACGTGACTGATCTTTTCCACGTCGATGCCGCGGGCGGCGATGTCGGTGGCCACCATCACCTCGTAGCGGCCGTCGCGAAATCCATTGAGCGCCCGCTCTCGCTCGCTCTGCGTGCGGTTGGAGTGGAGCACGGCCACGGCATGGCCCTGTTGTTGGAGCTTGCGCGCGACGCGATCCGCGCCATGCTTCGTACGGCAAAAAATCAGCACTTGATCGAAGTCGGTGCGCTTGAGAAGCTCTTCCAAGAGCTGCTGTTTCTGGGCGGTATCGATGGGGTAAAGGGCGTGGGTCACGTTCTCGGCGGGAGCGCGGCGCAGGCCGATCTCGATCGTTTCGGGAGTACGCAGAGCCCACTTACACAGTTGCTCGATCTCCGGCGGGATTGTCGCCGAGAAAAGCATCGTCTGGCGGGCGCGCGGGCAGCGATCGATGATCTTGCGCACGTCGGGAAGGAAGCCCATGTCGATCATGCGGTCCGCTTCGTCGAGAACCAGAATCTCGATGCGGTCCAATCGCAACATCTTGCGCTGCATCTGATCGAGCAGCCGGCCTGGCGTAGCGACAACGATATCCGCGCCCTGGCGCAGCGCCTGATCTTGCCGGCCGTAGCCGGTGCCGCCGAAGATCACTACGGTGCGCAGACGGGTGAAACGCCCGTAGTCGCGCATAGCGGTCTCGACCTGGGCCGCAAGCTCCCGGGTCGGTTCGAGCACGAGCGCGCGCAACGCCCCGTGCTCGCCGAGGCGCGATAGTATCGGCAGGGCGAACGCGGCGTTCTTACCCGTGCCGGTCTGCGCCGCGCCGATGCAGTCCCGGCCTTCCAATATTAGCGGGATGGCGCGCAACTGGATCGGCGTCGGTTCTGTATAACCGGCGGCGAGCGCCCCTTCGACAACCTTGGGCGAGAGTCCGAGTTTAGTGAATGGCATGAGTTGTTATAGGCACGATCCCTCTTGATTCTCAAATGAACGGGCCGATTAACCCCTGACTATTTCCTCTCCGCTGCAAAGAAAATCACTATGCCGGCACGACGCTGCGCTCGACCCGCGGCTCACGGATCGGTAGATTACAGAGCGCCGCCATTGCCGCCAACAAAGCATCGGCATACCACATCCACAGGTAATCGCCGCGAACCGTGATGGCAATTCCGCCCAGCCAGGCGCCGAGGAAGCCGCCGGTCTGGTGCAAGAGCAGCGTCAAGCCGAACAGCGTCGCGAGATAACGAGTGCCGAACAGTTTGCTGATCACGCCAGCGGTCGGCGGCACCGTCGCTAACCAGGAAAAACCAAGACCGACGGCGAAGACGTAGAAAGTCCATTCCGTTTTGGGCGCGGCGAGATATAGCAGCACCAGCAGCGCGCGCGAACCGTAGACACAGAAGAGCACGTATTTCCCCAGGTGACGGCTCAGGCACCAACCGGCGAGCAGGCTCCCGGCAATGTTGCCAAGTCCTATAATCGCCAGCGACCAACTCGCCACCGACGCCGGCAGCGACCACAAAGCCACTTCTCCCGGAAGGTGCGTGACGATGAGCGCGACGTGAAACCCGCAAGTGAAGAAGCCGGCATGGAGCAGCAAATAGCTGGGATCGGCGAGCGCGTTCTTCACCGCCGTGCGTACGCCGCCGAAAGTATTTTTCGATACGGCGGCCATCGAGAGAAGTCGCCGGCGCGCGCATGACGCGGAGAAGCGGCAGGGACGCCAGCGTGATGACCGCCAACGACCACATGGCGCCCATCCAGCCGAGCAGCGTGATCATCGTCTGCAGTAGCGGTGCGAAGACGAATTGCCCGAAGGAGCCACCGGCATTGATCACGCCCGCGGCGGTTCCCCGATGCGCCACCGGCACGCGCCCGGAGACGGCCCCGATCAGCACGGAAAAACTGGCCGCGCCGGTGCCCACAGCCGAGAGCAATCCGATGGTCAACACCAGCCCTGGGCCGGAGGTCAACAAAGGCGTCAGCGCGCTACCCAATGCGAAGATCAACACGCCGGCGACCAGTACGGGCGTAGCGCCATAACGGTCCGCCATTGCCCCGGCAACCGGCTGCACCGCACCCCAGACAAACTGTCCGACCGCCAAGGCGAAGCTGATCGTTACGAGGCCGAGCCCCGTCGAAACATTGAGCGGAAACACGAACAGCCCCATCGACTGCCGCCCGCCCATCGTCACCATCAACACCGCCGCGGCGGCGAGGGTGATGGTGAGCCA
>JAUYJC010000522.1 GCA_030688735.1 Deltaproteobacteria bacterium | reverse complement strand
GAGTTCAAAGCGGCTCTGTTTTCGATTCTGCTCTCAATCCAAAGGTCGACCGATCTTGTCCTCTCCTTCTTTCAGCTTCCTGACACCCAGTATGCTGCCAACGCTGTCTACTAGTGCATATACTTATGCAACGATTGATATGGCGCTATTATCGTTCGCTTGAAATGGTTCACGTGCCCTGCAGTTGCCGTTTATTTATATTCAGGTGGTGAACGCGTTGGAGCTGCATTGGCTTTAGTTTGGCCTCTTTTAATTTTCGTCATCGGGGCCGTACCAACCACCCAGATCGGCAAAATTCAAAATATGTTCATGTCGCAGTTGGGTTATGAAAAGTCGGCATGAAATATGTTTGTCTAATCAAATAGTCAGATAGCTTCTATGCCGTACTATGAGATCAATAGCAAACCTGTATTTCTCTCTCACCAAAGGGAGGCGGCATTGAACGGACTCGCGTTAGCCCATAAGGATGCCAGTTTTAGGGTCAGCAGCAAAATCGCCGGGCAACCTGCGGCCCGCGAGGCAGACGAGCTCCGTTTTCAGTACCTTAGCGAGCTTTTTAAGCGCGACCCTGAGGCGTTCTATCGGGAGTGGGTTGAGTTTGATATAAGAGACCAGGAAGCAAGAGACAACGCGTGGGATCTTCTTTACGATTATTGTGCTCTTTACAAGATTGGCGAGTTGGTGGACCTCCGGTCAGAGATGGGCGCCATTATTGCTGATCTTGCCGGCGGCTCGCATGCATATCCAATGGGAAGAATCTTTGGCTTGCGAGTGCTCGGAGGGCATACGATCATGTCATTTTTCCGCCTCAGACCGAGGTCGGTGATCACTCTCGTCATCGACACGTCTCAAGTAGTTAGAGCGTGTGGGACATTGACGACCTTCCGGCTTGAGTTTCGCCATTGTACTTTCCATTGCGGACAAGATTTCAAAGTTGTGCTTAGTGCCGATGTGAGGGGACAGTTCAATCCTACCAAGGACTATTGACCGACTCACTTAGTAGTTAGACAGAGACCTGGTTTCTCGCCGACGGACGAGCCTCGGGTAAAGATTCATGACTAGCCTACTGTGGCTCCTTGCGGGGATCTTCGTTTGCACAGTTGTGTTTACCGTGGCCGAAAGTGTGGTCTTTTTCATCCTGCACGGAAGATTGTCTCAAATTGCTGGAGAGCGCAGCCATTTCATTGAGCCTACGGACCCCGTCAATATTGATTTCCCAGTTGGGATAGCCAAGTTCACTGCTCCTATCTCCAAGGATAATGTCACCCCTCTTGAAAACGCTTACTCCCGTTTGTCGCTGGGGTCAGGCATGAGTCTGGATTCTGGCGTCGCGCCGAGAGGTTCAGACACACGGGTCGGACCACGCTATATGTGAATACGTTTAGAAGTTTTTGCTCAAGCGACACGGTTTCCCGGCCTTAACCCGACTTCGCGGATTCGCGGGGGTTAAAGGTTGTAAGTAGTTGAGAAATCAACGACAGGTCTCAAAGGTCTGCACTACAGAGCCGTGGCTGAGGTCGCTTGGGCGGTAGTGATTCTGGGCGAGGGTTGTGCCGGCAGTTGCAGCCTTAGTTTGTCCAACAGCAATTTGAGTTCGGGCTCGGGTTGGGTGGTGCGCGTAAGAATGATTTGGCGACCATCGGTGGTAGGCAGATGCACGTCGATCATTTGCACGGCGGCGAACTTCTCCATCACACTGCGTGTCGTGAGTCCTGGCGCGAGCGTGCGCAGGCGCTCGGTAAGCGTCACGTGCAGGCAATAGGCCAAAAACGATACGAAGATGTGCGCCTCGACGCGTCGTTCGGTTTGATGAAAGATTGGCCGGACCGCCAGATCGCCCTTGAGGTTTTTAAACGCTTCTTCCACCGCCACCAGTTGCAGGTACAAACTCCACAGCTTGGCCGGATCGCTCTCGGTCAGATTGGTGCGCAGCAAATAGCGCCCTTCGCGACGCCGCACCCTACGCAGATTCTCCCTGTGCAAGCGATAGGTGAATGAGGCCTTAAGTTTGTCCACCTCGATGTGGACCAGGCGCCAAGCGCTGGGAGCTGTCTGTTTTGCCGCCCCCAGCTTCATCAGGAGATCCTCGCGCGTGAGCGCCATGGCGCTGAGTTGTTTGAGCCGCGCCCACAGCCACTTCAGTTGGCGCCGCCGCATCGAGCGTTCCTTTTGGACGCGATCGTTACTTTCTGCCAACACGTACAGCTCGTTTTGTTGCGCTAACAGTTTCACCTTTACTCCGGGCCGCGCGCTGTGCCAGGGCTTATCCAGCAGTTGCTTCTCCAACCGTGTCAGGCGCCCCTTGGGCGTGCCCACCAGATATTTGATCGGTGGATCACTGTGGCGCATCTCTTGGAGCACTTCTTCGGTCGGGATGCCCCGATCCATCAGCCAGATGCGTTCGGCCTTACCGTATTGCGTTTCGATCTTGCGTAAAAACTCCCTAAGCGTCGTTTTGTCCGACGTATTACCCGCCAGCACTTCGTAGGCCAGCGGAAAGCCCTGCGGCGTAACAATCAGCGCAATCACCACCTGCACACAGTCGCTGCGCTTGTCGCGGCTGTAGCCAAAGCGCCGCTTGTCGTTCTCATCTTGCGGCGGGTCGCTCTCAAAATAGGTGCTGGTCAAATCATAGAGGGTATAAGCGGTGTCAGGCTTCATTATAGTGATTTTATTGTCTCTACTTCTCGACAATCCATACTTACGACGCGTTGAACCGGCTGCCCTTGGGGCTCGATCCGCTGAACACGCTATAAGGCTGCGGTGGCTGCGGTGTCAGGCTTTTAATTCTGGCGTGTCCAGATGAATTGCTGTCGTGGTCCATAGGGTGGCTCTCATTTGGTGAGGGAAGTCCCACTCCGCCTTCGGCGGATAGCTTGGGGGGCTGGGACGGAAGTTGATCCAGATAGTGATGCACGACGTAAGTGCGATCACATGTTCTACTCATCCGCCGAACCCACCGAAGGATCGTGTCCAGCTCTTGCGCCGGGCGTTTTAGGAAGCGATGAATGACGCGGAATTCCTTGCCGAGGCGAAATCCCGGTGTCCGACTTGCGATATTTGCGTCCATGAAAGGTTAGCGTCATTGTTTCGTGTTTTCGCAATTGTGAAAACACGAAAACACGGGAACCGGCGTCTCGCATAACATTCCTTACAATCTGTCCGCTCGGACCCACGGGTCGGACCACGCTATGTGTGAGCACGTTTAGAATTTTTCGCTCAAGCGACACTGTTTCCCGGCCGTAGCGCTCACTTTCGCCGCCAAAATTATCCGTGTCAGCTTCTCTGCGTTTGGGCAGTGCGTACGCTTCGCCCACTCCGCGACCTGCGATCACTCTTTTGGATATTTAGGCTTCTGTGTTAACTCCTGACAGATTCGCTTTGCCACAACATGCTCACACTTTCGTCTTTTCGCAATTGCGAAAACACAGGGACGTCGATGTTGCGTAAAAAGCGATCTCCCTCGTTTGACTCCACTAGCAGCCGCGCGGCGTAGCGTGTCGCGCCTGCCGGGCGCCAAGCCGTTGAACCATCGGAGACGTAAAGATCCAATGCGAGCATTTTGAGCTTAGGTTGAGTGACCTTCAAACGAACTCCTGCTCTTCAAAGAAGTCAGCAAGGGCACGAAAATGATCCCAAGAGCAAACAGATAGGTTGCATTCATCGAAGCGACAAAAGCTCGAGTGTCGCCCGGCTGGGGCGTTGTCCCGGGAACCCCTGAATAGAATCGGAAGGCCAGCGTCAGAAAAATCGCGCTCAGGGAGATGCCGAGCATCTGCCCCAGGCCGAAAATTCCGTTGATGATGCCGATCGCTGTGCCCCAATGTTCTTTGGGAAGCGATCTCACCATAACCGCCTGTGAAGGGGTATTATAAAATGCCGAGCCGAGCGCCGTCAGGCCAAGCAGGGTGGTGGGAAGGATCCAATGGGAATCGGCCCGAAGGTTAGCGCCGATGAGGAAAGCCGCGATCAGGAATAGCACGCCCGTAATCAAAAGGACGCGGGCGCCAATACGATCCGTCAGGACACCGCTCACGGGCGAGAACACCATGCTGAATAGCGATGGGACGAGAAAGATGAGCCCGATTAACGTCGGCGAGAGCTTGAGCACGTCTTGCAGATAGAAAGGCGTGACGAACGTGGTGATCCCTTGAGTGATGCAGCACATCAGCAAGCCAATGGAGCCGTAGCCAAAGGCGGAACGCGAGAACAGAGAGAGATCGATCATCGGGTTTGGGGTCTTCTTCTCGTGCGCGAGAAAAGCCCAGAGCGTACCCCCAGCGGCCAACCCCAGCAGCCCGTATGCGCCCTTGCCCACGACCGCGGCGATTTTTTGATCCAGCAGCATGGTGACCAGAATCGTTAAGCCAAGGAAAAGCGCGGATCCCCGATAATCAATGGAAGGGTGGCGCGCGGGGGACGCGGCAACGGAGCGACCCGTCATGAAGCAGAGCGCGCTTCCAACCAGGCTCGGCACAAACAGAAAGAAGAAGATCCCGCGCCAGTGAATCCAATCAATGATCAGGCCGCCGATGGGCGGGCCAATAAAAAAACCAAACTGGTGCGACATGGTCATCAGCCCCTGGGCCTTTCCCTCAGATCCCTCGGGCATGGACTGGTACCCCAAGGTGCGGCCGGAAGACTGAATCATCGCGCCGCCGATTCCTTGCAAGAATCGAAACAGGATCAATTGGGAAATATTCTGCGACAGGCCGCAGAGAAGCGAAGTGACGGCCATGATGGCCAGGCCTATGCCGAACGACTTGCGATGGCCGTATAGGTCCCCCAAACGACCACAAACGACACCCAAGCCGATTCCGGACATTTGATAAACTATGAGAGCCCAAGAAATCCCGAAGATGTCCGTTCCCAGAGCGGTCGCCAGAGTAGGCATGGAGATAATAAATATCCGATTAGACATACCGGCCGTGGAAACCCCGACTATCGAATTGATGAGCGTGAGCCGGCGGACTCTCCCATCCATCTGAGTTCGGTCTCGTAAATTCAATGTCAAAGCCTACGGGTATTTCGACACGGCAATCTCAAGCTCTGAGATTAGTGACGGCGATGCAACGGGTCATGGCCGCTGATTCAGGCAGAAACAAAGACTGGCAGCGCTCCGGTCAGCCGATGAAATGATCGGATCTTACCGAATCTCAGCTTACTTTGGTAGGATTGGACAGCCGAAAACTTTTATTGAGTCTGATTTTTCGTATTCCGCAAAAGAGCTGCCACGCAACCGTTCGAGCGCGGCTTCGAGGCGTTCAACGATAATTCCCTTTGTTGTCAGAAGCGAGACGGCGGCTTTGCATAAGTAAAAAAGCGGTAACCGGGAAATTTTACATTCCCGCTTGGACACACGGGTCGGACCACGCTATGTCTGAGTACGTTTAGAATTTTTCGCCCAAGCGAAACTCGTTCCCGGTCCTAGTGTCTCAAATCCGCCGGCAAAATCATCCGCCCAACTTCGCTGTTTTCCGGCACAGTGTACGTTCCGCCCACCCCGCGACCTGCGCTCACTCTTCTAGAGCGGTTGTTTCACCTCTAAAAGGCCACTTCTATTTCGTCCACCGAATCCGTCCGATCAATACATCACCCCGGTCCGACCGGGTTGTTAAGCTTCAATCAAAAAGATCAATAAGGTTCGCCCGACCGTAACCACATCCATTACCCCGCAGACTTACTGGGAGCACGTCGATGCTTTTCACGGCTGGATAAAAAGCCCTGAGTTTCGAGAGGTTGAAAAAAGCGAGCGCCGGCAGAAAGATTTTAGCGGCCCCAATGCCTTCGAGAAGCACGAGCCCATTCAAGTGTCGGAAAAACAGTATGCTATTTCGCCGGCCAAGTCGGTTTTCGAATCCCGCTGAGCGCCAGTCTCTATTGCCGAAGGGACGGCAGGTGTTTTCTACTACCCCTTTCCCATGATTTTCTTAATCCGCACGATGATTTCTTCGGGCTGGTCCATGATTTTTTGCGTTATGGCATCGAGCTCTTCTCCAGTCGAAGTATCCATGTCCATTTTACCCTTCTCCGCCTCGGCGACTAGCTCGGGATCTTTCATGGCCTTGACATGGGCCTCCCGCAGGATTCGCACTTGCTCTGCCGGGGTTTCAGGATGAACGAACAGCGGGCTGCCGAATTCCGTAGCTCCCAGGAGCGCCTCTACCACCCGTCGGTTTATTTCCGGGGTCTGGTGTTTATCCATGAGTTCATGGATGGTAGGGACATCAGGCGCCCTCGGATCCCTTTTCTTGGCGGTTTGAACGAGGAGGCGCACGAATCCCTTTTTACGCCAGCTG
>JAUYJC010000520.1 GCA_030688735.1 Deltaproteobacteria bacterium | reverse complement strand
GCTCAACATTGTCGAAACGCTATTTGGCAAGATGGCGCGCAGTTTCCTTCGCCATATCCGTGTGGGTTCCTGGGAGGAACTGCGCGATCGCATCCTAAAAGGCATTGCTGAAATCAACGAGGCGCCAGTAGTGCATCGCTGGAAAAAGTTTGAAGCTCTGTCCGCATGATTAGCTATATTTCAATGAAACGATATACTAGGTCGTAATCTTGCCTCTGGCGACACTACTTCTTTCCCGGATAGACAGTTGCCATAAGGCTGCTTTTCTATATTCTAGGAAAACAAATTGCCCTTTCTTATTTTTGGAAATTTCGTCACCCTTTCCTTCTAAAATTCCATAATTTTCAATCAATTCCGAAGCCCAAAGCCGGTGATCTTTGGCACAGGACTTGCGCGTTTTTACGCACGCATGTTCTCTGCAAAAAGGGCTTTCAGGATGACGACTCGGAGCCCCCGACTGGGGGTTTCCCGGCTCTGGATGTTCGTTGGCATCATTCTTATCGCCATGTCGGTCACGAAGGACAGCGTGGCGGCGGAGGCGAATGCGGCACTGGTGGAAAAAGGCAAGGCCCTTGTCCGCGAACTGGGCTGTGTCTCCTGTCACGAGATCAAGGATCATAGCAGCGACGTAAGAGCGGAAGCGCCCAATCTCACTTACCAAGGGGAGATCGTGCGACGGGATTGGCTCTTCGACTTCCTCAGAAAGCCGCATGGAATCAGGCCGGCCATAAAAGCTCGCATGCCCGACTTCAGGCTTAGCGATCGAGAAGCTCTGGCAATCACCGAATACCTTGGCAGTCTGACGGACCAAGAGCCGAACGACTTGCTGTTACAGGCGCGGCAAAATCCGCCAAAATTCGCGCAGCAGGAGATGGAGGCCGCCAAGAAGCTCACGTCCAAGGACTTTTTCGATTGCTTCAATTGCCATGTCTTCGGCGACCAAACCCCTAAGGGCAAACCTGAGGAATGGGCGCCGGATCTCAGCAGAGTCAGGAACCGGATCAATCCTGATTTTTTCTTCAAATGGTTCAAAACGCCGGACAAATTTCGTCCCGGAACAAAGATGCCCGCCTTTCTTCCCGACAAGGATTCGGGTCCAGACGATATTCTCGGCGGCGACGAGTCGAAGCAGGCGGCCGCTATGCGCGACTATCTGATGAGCGTCGGGAAAGCGGAGAAATTTGCCGCTTACAGCCAAGCCAAAGCCAAGAACCCAGATGTGACGCTGACGGAGGGCCGAGGATTGCTGAAGAGCCTCAATTGCACGGGATGCCATGAAATGGCGGTTCTACCGGAAGGGAGACTGGTCGGTCCCAATCTTACCTTCCAAGGTAGCCGGGTGCGCAAGGATTGGCTGGTCGATTTTTTACGCTCGCCTTACACTATCAAACCCGAATACGGGCTAATGGGGAGTCCCACCCGTATGCCGACGTTTAAATTCACCGATGAAGAACTCAAGGCGGTGGTCGAATACATAACCGAAGTCCTGGTCGACAAACAGGCCGACCAGAACGGGCCGATAGATCCGGCGTCGGCCAAGCAGGGAAGAAAACTTTTTCGCGACAAGACCTGCGATAACTGCCATCGGATCGGCTCCAGCCCGGCGGGCATTGGACCTGAACTTACCGAGGCGGAAAAAAGGTTGCGACCCGGTTGGGTCATCAGTTTTATTCAGAAACCCGAGCATTACCTCACCACGCGGATGCCCAATCTCAAAGTCTCGCCCGAGGAAGCCAGGGCGTTGGCCGCCTATGTTCTGGGCCCTAAGAATTAGAACCATGGAACCGAAATGAAAAACTGCTTTATCGTCGTTCTTGGCTTTACTCTTTGGCTCGCGGTATCCGACCGACGGGTTGAAGCGGCCGCCGCGGCGGAGAAAACATGCTTGTCTTGCCATGCCGATCTCGCCAAGCAGCGTTATGTTCACGGCCCGGTGGCCACCGGTGAGTGCGTGCGCTGCCATGAGCCGGTCGACAAAGAGAACATGTATGACGCGAGAAAGCATAGTTTCAAGCTGGCGCGGGAAGAACGGGACCTCTGCTATGTCTGCCATGAACGGCGGCTCGACGCGCAGAAAGTCGTCCACGGCCCGGTACGATTCGGCCTATGCACCGCCTGCCACGATCCACATCAGTCGCCCTACCGCTATCGGCTGAAAGCCAACCCGCCGAGCAAGCTCTGCTACCAGTGCCATGTCAACGATAAAACGATCAACAAGGAGGTGCACGGCCCGGTGGCCGTGGGCGATTGCGTCGCCTGCCATGATCCCCACAGCTCGCCCTATCAGTATCGTTTGATCGCCGAGGGGCAGAATCTCTGTTTCATCTGCCACACGGAAAAGAAAGAAGAGTTTCTGTCCAAGAGATTCGGCCACCCTCCGGCGGCGCTTAACTGCTCGAACTGTCACGATCCCCACACCTCTCCCAACCCACTGCGGCTGAACAATTCCGTGCCGGCGCTCTGTTTCGGCTGCCATCCAGAGAAGAAGGATCACATTGCCAAGGCGAAGACACAGCACTCCGCCTACAAAATCGAGAAAAAATGTTTGAATTGCCACGATCCCCACTACACGAACTTTCCCAAGCAGTTGAAAGCGGCGCCGGCGGATCTCTGTCTCTCTTGCCATAATAAAGAACTGGAGACGCCGACGGGGAAGATCATGAACATGAAGAAATGGCTGGACGAAAATAATGATTGGCACGGGCCGATCCGACAAAAGGATTGCCCGGCCTGCCACAATCCGCATGGCACGGACAATTTCCGTTTGTTGAAGCGTCCCTATCCGAGAGATTTTTATACGCCGTTCGCCCAGGAGAAATACGGTCTCTGCTTTGGCTGCCACGAGCAGACCCTCGCCCTCGATCGCTTCACCACGACGCTCACCAACTTTCGCAACGGCGATGAGAACCTTCATTTTCGTCATGTCAACCAGACCGTCAAAGGAAGGACTTGTCGGGCCTGCCACGAAGTCCATGCGAGCAACAACCCAAAACACATTCGCGATTCCGTTCCCTATGGTGGCTGGCAACTGCCGACGAATTACGTGAAGTTTCGAGTCGGCGGAAAATGTTCTCCCGGCTGCCATGTCCCGCGGGGATATAGCCGGGTAGGAAAGGTTCAAAACCCCATCGACTATGAAAAATTTAATGCCGATCAAAAAAACTGAGTGGGCTCTGGTATTGTCGCTGGCCATTTTGTGCTTCGCTGCGCCGGCCGCAGCTCTCGATGGGCTGCAGGTCGGTATGAAAGCGCCGCTGGTCAAGCTTAAGGATCTCCAGGGTAAAGAAGTGGCGCTGGCGGACCAGAGAGATGCCAACGCCGTGGTCATCGTTTTCTGGGCAACCTGGAGCGACAATTCGGCGCCGATGCTGGAGCGTTTAGAGCAGCTTTACCGCAAGCACAAAAGAGACAAGTTGCGCGTGCTGGCGGTGAATGTCGAAAAGCAGCAGCGCGACGCCCAGGATATGGCGGAGATTAAAAAGACCGTCGCGCGCCTGGGACTTACCATCACCGTGCTCTTGGATGAGGGGCTCAAAACCTTCCGCGAGTTCGGCGTGGTGGCGGTCCCCTCGACTGTCGTGGTCGATAAGGAGGGCACGATTCGCGGCGAGATGGCGTCATTCCCCATCGCACTGCGGGAAGATCTGTTCGACCTCATCGAGGCCGTCGCCGAGAAGCGAGAAGTAGCCAAACGCCAGGTCCAGACGGGTTATCAGCCCGAGCCTCGGGCCGTGCGCTATTACAACTTGGCCCGCGCCATGGTCAGCCGCGGACTGTCCGACGCCGAGGACGACAATCTCAAACGATCGATCGCCACCGATCCCAAGTTCGTCCTGCCGTTGCTGCTTCTGGCTAAGCTTTATCGCGAGCGGGCGGAGACCGAGGAAGCGATCGAGTTTCGCGGCGCGGCCGTCGTCACCGCGACTTTCAAAGCGGAAAGAGAAAAGTATCTGAAAGAAGCGGCTCAACTTGTCGAAAAGGCGCTGAAGATCGGGCCTTCGAATGCCGCGGTCCTCATGGAAGATGCTATGGTTCGTATCGCGACCGGCAAGAGCGACGCGGCGAAAGAGAGGCTTTTGGAGGCGATCAAATTGGACTCGGCCTACACGCCGGCGCAGTTTTTATTGGCTTCGCTGCTCGTGCGGGATGGAAAAACCAAAGAGGGCGAGGCGGAGTTTCGCAAGGCGGTCCAGCTCAATCCTTTGGACCATCAAGGCTACCTGGCGATGGCCAGGGCCTACGAAGAGAGAGGCATGGAGAAGAACGCTGTGGACTACTACAAGAAAGTCTATGAATTGCTCTATAAAGAAAGAGAGCTTTTTCCCCTATCGTATGGGCGTTAAGAAAAAATTTGATTTCTCTTTCGGGGATGGTTGAAATCCCTTGCCTTTAGGCGAAGCAAGATTCGGGGAAATGTGAGCCAAGTGAACATGAGCACCGTACGCAGCGACAAGGGCAACCCAGTTCGTCATGCCCGCCCTTCGACTGCGCTCAGGATAGACTCCGGTGGGCATCCAGGCTGGACTGGGAAGAACTGGATTCCCGCCCTTCGACTGTACTCAGGACATGCTTTCGCGGGAATGACGGTCGGGGCCATTTTCCGGTCGGCTTCAAGCCGACATGTTTTAAATTTGCTATCGGCTGTGGCGGCGCTCTTCTTGGTTGCGCTCGCGGCGTCGTTCTCTGCGTCTTTGGGCGCGGAGGGAGCTAATCTTGACGATCTGGCCAAGGTCCTGGCCGACCCGCAGAAGGACACCAATACGCGCATGGAGGCGGCCATAAAGCTCGGTCAGGCGAAAAATCCAAAGTACCTTCAGTTTCTCACTGAAGCCCTCAAGGACAGCGACAAGGCAATCCGCTGGACGGCCGCGGAAGCGCTGTGGGAAATGGGCGATAAGAAGGCGGTGCCGGCTCTTATCGATTATCTGGAGAAGGGCGAAGCTTACGAGTGGGGCAAGGTGGTGACGATGAACGCCTTGGGCTCGCTAAAAGATCCTCAAGCGGTCGAGCCGTTGATCCTCGTGCTCGACAGTCCGAACCCGTTCTTGCGCCGCTCGGCGGCGGTGGCGCTGTTCACGATCGGCGATCAGCGGGCGATCCCGGCGCTCATCGGACTGCTCAAGGACGAGCAGGGATTCATTCAGCGTATCGCGCAGAATTTTCTCGTTGAAATGACCAAAGACAAAATGACCGGCGACACCCCCGCGGAATATGACGAATGGTCCAAGTGGTATCAGGCCAATGGCCAGCGATTGAAATTCGAGGGAGCTAAAGGAGCAAAGTGAAAGCCGCGCTCTTACTGTTGAGCTGTTTCATGCTCATGGGAGCGGCCCCCCGCGCGCCGGAGTCCTACAGTTGGCGCGGCATTCAACTCCACAAGTCGACGGTCGAAGATGTGAAAAAAGCGTTGGGAACGCCGGCGCGGGAGTACCGCGAGCAACTGCTTTACGAGAATCAGGTATTCGATCCCGCCGATGCCAATGGCCAGAACGTGCGGCTCAATACGGTCATTCTCAACATCGGGGTGAAAGGGACCATCGAATCGATTTTCCTCTCGCCCGAGTGGGGAACCACGGATCTGGACTTGAGACCCTTTTTCGGTAAGGGCAAGAGAATGACTTATAGAAAATTTCTCGCGACGATGGGAGAGATCAAAATCGGCGCCGGCACCAGGCCTGATGAGAAACTGCACTATGTCGATCTCGATGCCCCTTGCGAGGTTTTCCCGCAGAGCCGCATCCTTTTAATTTACCAGCGTCAGGATGTGGTGTCGGGCAATTATTTAGTACAGTTCATTCTGCTTTATTGAGGAGTTTGTATGCTTCGCCCTTTGGTTGCTGTGTGTGTTTTGCTCGCCTCGTTGTTTTTCGTCAAGCCCGCGCTAGCGTTTCGCTCGGTTGCGGTGGGAAGCAGGGTTCCCGCCGCGACCGTCAAAGACTTAAGCGGCCGGGACGTCAATCTTACTTTCAGCGGGCGCGCCGTGGTGCTGTTTTTTTGGCGCGCCAATCAGGCATTCAGTCAAGAGGCGCTGAAGGATCTGGAGCAGATCAAGAAAGAATTCTCGCCGCGCGGGGTGGAGATTTTCGCTGTTGCGGAGGGTGGAATGGCCACGCCCGTAGTGCAAGGGGCGATCAAGAATCTCGGCCTTTCCTATCCGGTATACCTGGACGCCGAACACAAGGTCGAGGAGAAAATCGGCGTCATCGTCTTTCCCAGCACCGGTATCGTCGGGCCGGGGGGGGAGCTTAAGTTCTATTTGCCGAGCCGAAACAGCAATTACCGCCAGATCATCCAGGCGCGGCTCAGGTTGGAACTCGGCCTGATGAGCGAAAAGGAATTCAACCTGCAAATGAAGCAGATCGGAGAAGAGCTGGGGAGCGAACGGATCAGAGCCGAAGACCATTTCAAGACTGGCTTGCGCCTGTCCCGTCAGGGAAAATCCAAGGATGCCGTGTCGGAGTTAAAGCAGGCTTTATCCCTCGACCCGGCGCTCATTGACGCTCATCTGGCCCTGGGCTACGCTTATTTGGATTCCGAAGATCCCACTGTGGCGCAGCGGGAATTCGAGCTAGTCCTCAAGCAGCATACCGCATCACCAGGGGCGAAATTGGGCTTGGGAATTGCAGCCGTGCGCCTGGGGGATTTGGATCGAGGAATAGAAATTCTCAAAGCGGCGGTGCAAATCAACCCTGATCCGGTGCAGGGTTACTACGAGTTGGGCAGGGCCTACGAAAAGAAAGGGAACCTCAAAGACGCCATGCATGCGTATAAGTGGGCGGTGCGAAAACTCTTGCAGGGCAGGCGATAGAGCCGGCCCATGAAGCCCTCGCAAGTCGGATTACTCTCCGCGGTTTTCCTTTTCCTCCAGTTCTCTCCGCTGGCCGCGGAGACGGTGCGTCTCAGATCGGGGAACGAGGTCGAGATCATCGACGGGGCTTTGACCGCAAAGGGGGCGGATGATGTACTGCGCGAAGCCTCGGATTGGCTGAAGAAAGGCCGGCTCGATTATGCCAGGGAGTACTGGACGCTTCTCACCGAAAAGGCGAAGGGAACACCGGCATCTCGCGCCAAGGCGGAGCAAGCGAGGTTGCATAATATAGAGTATAAAAGCTTTATCTTGCTCAGGGGCGGCAAGACCTTGACGGGCAAGATAAAGGCCGATCTACGCATGGACCTGTTAGGTCTCGAAGGCCAGCAGGAAGTCCCCATCTGGACAATCGAGGAGATCATAGCAGAGTATCATCCTGGCGTCAGCCAGGTCAGCAAGACCTACTATCCATTGACGCTACTGGAGATCAAGTTTCGCGACCACAAACTCAAGGCCTCGAGGATTGCCCGGGAATTGGAGTTCACGATCGAGACGGAAAACGGTCACGCGACCAAAGCCATTCTGGGAAAGGACTATGAAATATTGCGCCCCAACAATCTGGGCGAGCAGATTGACAGGCTAACGAACGGGCGCATTCTCAAAATCGTCATCTATCCCAACCTGATCACGCAGGACAGGTAAATTTGGCAAAGCCAAGCCATTTTTTTTTCGCCCTCCTTTGCTGCGCTTTTTTGCGGGGACATGTGACGGCCGCAAGCGCGCCGACCCTGGCGGTGCTTTATCCCCCGGACCGGTCGGTCGTCATCGGCGCGGGATTCGCCCACATGGTTCTTGAGATCGCTCCCGCCGTGAAGGTATTGGTCAAACTTAACGGGCGACCTGTGGACCCGTCGAAGCTAATAGACAAGGTTCGCCATTATCTCCTCCGGCTTGACTTCGGCACCAACAGAGTGGAAGTGGAAGCGCTCGAAGGAGACCGGGTTGTGGCGCGCGACAAACGCGAACTGTTTTTCTTTTCTCCTATCTCGGGGGAACAACAGATATTGCCCGAGGGTTTTGCCGCCAATCCATTTCACCGCCCGGGCGGGGCGCCGGAGAAGTGTGCCGCCTGTCACGTCCTGGAGTCCCCGAAGGGCGATCTGTCGCCCGCGTCGCCCGCCGCATCATCTTGCTATAGTTGCCACCAGGATTTGACCAAGGTCAGGAACGTCCATGGGCCGGTCTCCCTGTGGATGTGTCTGGCGTGCCACAATCCCACTTCTGCCCCGGCGAAGTACGCGACTCCGGTTCCGGTGCGCGATCTCTGCTATGCCTGCCACATAGACGCGAAGGACTATTTCTTTTCCAGTCCATATCAGCATGGTCCGACGGCCACGGGGATGTGTACTATTTGCCACAACCCTCATGGCAGTAACAACGAATATTGGCTAAAAAAACCGCCCTGGGAGCTTTGTACGACCTGTCACACGGAGAAAGCATCCGGCCGGCATGTGATTGCCTGGGGACCCAGTGGAAATACCCATCCGACGCGTGGCCGGCCCGATCCGATGAAGCCTGAAAGAGAGTTCAGTTGTAGAAGCTGCCACAATCCGCACGCCTCGAATATGCCGAAGCTTTGGAATTTCAACGTGAAGTCATATACCGAGCTCTGCCAGACGTGCCATAATAAGTGAGGCCGATTAGGCAAATTTACGTATGCTCGTGATAAGCGGGCAAAGCAGGAGCTTGTAAATCTGTGTGGTAACTTAAGCGAATGCTGGGTGGAACTGAGCTACAGGTTGTGACAGGAGAAACAGAGCCGCGAACCGTCATTGCTGGTCACCAGCTTAGCCTGGATCTGTGATGTTTGGCTATGGCAGCTCAGGCAGCTCACACGACCGTCTTCGAGTTGGATCGAGGCTCCTAGCTGAGAGACGTTTTTCAATTTACCGCGGCTTTTGAGTTGCGCAAAGAGGTAGTCCATTTCGATAGGATGCCGCCGCTCGGCTGCGATTGCGATTACGCCGTCGTGACAGCCTTCGCAATAGTGTGAGCCCAAGCGCAGCGACAGAGGCACGTTGTCTGCTACATCAAAGGCGAAACCGTGGGCGCAGAGCAAGAATGCGAAGCAAATAACCGTAATTCGCAGGACCATCACCGAGGCGCAAATGCCGAAACGTCCAAAATTCATATCGCGTGGCTTAGGTTGAGGAATCGGCTGTACCTCAGAATTTCTTTAATCGGAGGATTTATCTCATTGTAGTGGATGCCCATTCTTTGCTATGTAGGCTTCTTTAAGGCGGTCTCGGGAGCGTAATTTTTACGATGCTCCGGATTGCGACGGTCAAGTCTTACGATGCTAAGTAGAATCGGTGCAGATTTGGTCTGTTGCAGGAATGTTTTGATGCGGTTAGTCCACGTTGTCCTCATTTTTCCATTTATCTTCCCTGCTTGTAGGCCGGCGAAGCTGTCCCTAGATCCCCGTCGTGAAACGCCGTCCGATTCTACATTCGGGAAGTTTTTTAGACTGGCCACCGCCGGAGACACAAAGGCTCAGCATTTAATCGGGTTCATGCTCTACTTTGGCGAGGGTGTCCAGATGGATCGCGCCGCCGCGCATCATTGGTTTCATCTCGCGGCGGACCAAGGAAATGCAAATGCACAGCTCAATCTTGCCGTAATGCATTATCTCGGCGAGGGGGTTAGGAAGGATATGGAGGAGGCGGAAAGGTATTTTCGCTTGGCGAAAAACAACACCTCTCCGTCTGTAAATTCATCCGTAAGGCCTGAAGTCCCCCGCACTCTCGCCGAGCTGGCGGAGCGCGCCGCTATTCAACCGTGGAATGTCGACTTCCCCGGCGAATCGACCTACGCGACGTTTTGCGCCGGTTGCCACGGGCTAAATGGCATCGCCGCGTATGTGCGGGCGCCGTCATTTGCTCTGGGTGAAAGGATGGATAAGGGTGATGACGAGCTGTTTTTTACCATCACGCACGGCCACGGCACAATGCCGTCCTGGAGAGATAAACTCACCGATGCCGCGTTGGCTGAAGCGCTTCAGTTCCTACGTACGCTTCCCCAGCAGTATCAAAATGGAATTGCCCAGGCGTTGCGCACGCCTCCCGCACTCTATTTCCTCTTCGGTCCTGTGAGCACGGATCCAATCGGAATTTATCAGGTCCACACGTACTGAGGCAGCGAGCGGATATGATTGAAGCCGGTTGGTCTTTCCGGATGGCCGACCAAAGCGGGCCGATAGAAAGAATCGACAGTTACCGCGTCAAAAGCCCTGACTGGTTCTGCACAAATATCAATGCGCTTTCCGTTAAATTCCGGGGCTTGCCTCATTATCGAGAGTTTCTATTATTGCCGATCGAGTCAAGCTTTTGCTTAACCTTGAGAGCCCTGCTCCTATTTTCGTCAGGGGCAAGCCGGACAAATTCTTGGTTTTGTTTACAGATTATGGCAGGCCAGGCAGAGCCTCGATCCCACATTGCTCAGTACCAGCTTTGCCGGCTGCTGCGACTCGGGATGGTGGCAGCTCACGCAAGCGGTCTGGCCGTCCCTAAGATAAATGGCTGGATCCAAGGCCGCTGGCGGCTTGAGTTTCCCCCTGCTTTTCAGCTGGGCAAATAGGTAATTAGTATCTACGGGATGGCCCCGATGAATCTGAGTTGCCAATACCCCGTCATGACAAGCTATGCAATAGAGCGTGTCCTGGCTCATGCTCATTTCGACGCTTGCCGCCGGGTCAAAGGCTAAAGTTCGCACTGACGAAAGTAGGAGCAAAGCCGTCGTCAGTAACAGGCGAATCTTGTTAGGCCAGTGCCTATACATCTCAGCACTGCAGATTTACTTGAGCAGCTTGAGACTTTGCAGATACGTAATTAAATCGTCCATATCTTGCTGTGGAAGGATGACGGGCGGTTTATGGCTATTGGCGAGTTGTTGCCGGTACGATTCGGGCAGAGTTTTCGTCTCGCCGATTCGCGAGAGATCCGGTCCAACTTTGCCTCCTTTCCCACCAACGATATGGCAGGATGGGCAGGCATTTCGCTGGTAAACCAATTCGCCGCGCTTTTCGTCGCCCTTTGAAAAACCAAACGGCGATTGAGGAAATTCGGGCGGCATGAGAGGCGGAGTTAGCGGCTTGCGCTCCGCGCCCCAGGAATTAAAAGTGACTGAAATCGTGAATAGAATGACTGACAGTCTGATGTGGTTCATGCTAATTATTTCCTTTTTGTTCACTTGGGCCTAAATCGTAAATATGGATGACCGTAGACTTATTAAGAGTTACTTCGACTTCTTTTCCTGGCTTCGCATCGACTGCATGAAACCAGAAATACTTATTATCAGTGCCTTGAAGTTCATAGCGCGCATGAACAAGATAATGGCCCGGCGAAAGCCCGTCAAATCTGAAACTTCCCTTTATGTCGGCTTTTGTTTTCTTAATAGTCGTTTTCGCGAGCAGACGGGCGATTTCATTTTCATAATCCGACCGGAGCTTCCGCAGTTTCTCTTGTTCGCGTTTTAGCGCGTCCAGTTTCCCCTTTCGCTTCTCAGGGGCTGTCGGACTCCGGACGTCGCCGATAGCTTTTATCACCATTGTTTCCTGGGCGCGTATCAACGGAACTGATTTTTGTTTTAGACTCTCGAACTCTTTTTCCACAGTCCCGTTGCCGTCGATCAACGACACTTCCACGCCAGCTGCGAACATCACGTCATAAGACAAGTCTCCTGAATAACTGACATAAAGAAGGCCGCGGATCGAACTCTGGCCTTCCGCCGCTTGAGACGAATTCACCCATAGCCCCGCGCAAACAACGATCCACGCGGCCAAGAAATAGATCTTATTCCGATAGGACTCCATTGTCTCTCCTCTTACGGTAAATCTCCTGACGAGGGCCGATATTGAAACCCGTTCATCGTTTCTCCTCCTCCCACACCACCACTCGTGCTGTGACACTGAAGGTAGCAGCGCCTCTCCTTGGTTACCGTGTTGAACCACCACTCCGGCCTGGGCCTACCGCCGATCCCCCGGACGTTGGGATGGAAATTAATGAGGCGCGTTGGAGTTGCCGCAGGTGGCGCGCACGGCGTACCGGAGGCAATCGCGCAGGTTGCGACGAGATTGATGTTGTACTGCGTGTTTGTCTGTTCCTGGTTGCTATGGATATTGTAGTGACAGCTCTTGCAGGTCGCGCGCGCTTTATCGATTCGGTCGATCAGATGAACCCAATGGAGATTATCCTTCCCGTTGATCGAGTCATAAAAGTTAGTTCTCGCCCCGTCGCCGGTTCGCCGGGCCGTGAGCGCCGTTACGTTATGGCAGCGAAAACAGAGATTGAAGTTGGAGGAGCTCCAGCTAGACGGTCCCGGAAGAGTGTTTTGGAAGTTAGCGCGGCGGATGCTTCCGTAAGTTGAACCATGGGGGCCTACTGGTGTTGATGCCCCGGTCCCGTAACTTGTTACCCGGCCCGAGGTGTTTTCGTAAGCGTTACTGTTGTGGCAATCGGTGCACTTGATGACTGAGTTTGTGCTCAGCCCGTTGGGGGTGAGCTGAGCGTTGAGATTCGCCGAAGTGTTGCGACCTGGCCCGCCAATGGGATGAAAGGCGCTGTTGGTGGTTTGAAATTCTGTTCTTTTGTTGCTCGCTACGGCGCCGCTCGGCAATGTGCCGACACCGATGGCTGTCGCATAGCTGTCGCCGTGACAGCGCAAGCAAATCGGATATTGCCGCGTGCTCGGCGCCCCATCGGCTGGCGCCGGATCGTTGATGACGTTCTCCACGATGTTTCCGCTAAGATCGATACCGCGCATTCCCTCCGTGCGGTTTGTCCTCTTAACCTTGTGCGGATTATGGCAGTCCACGCACTCCACATGCTTGGTATCGGTGAATCGGGCGTCCGGCGCAGCTTGTCCAGGCTTCAGCAGAACTCCCTCGGGGAGACCCGTCGGCGGCGTGGTGATAAAGACCGGCCGGTGGCCGCTATAGGTGGCTATGGGCATTTTTGAGCTCTTGTTAAATTCGGTCTTGATATCGGGAGCGATCCCTCCGGTCGCAGCCGATTGATGACACAGGTAGCAGGTTTCTTCGATGGCTGATTGGCCGCTTATGGCCGCATTGCGGAGGAGCCGCTCCGCGCCGGTGACAGTATGAGGCGTGTGGCAGGCGAAGCAGGAATGGTCCCGCACCTGCTCCGTGACCTGCCCTTTGGGCCAAAAGATAGTATCCGATTCATGCGTGCTCCCCAGCCACCCTGGTTTCTGATGGCATGTGAGGCATAGATTGTCGGCCTGGCCTTTGGGGTTTTTCTTTAGGAATTTTGCAAATACTACGGAGTGGGGGTCGTGGCACGACGTGCACTGCACCGAATCGCGGACTGCGGGGTTCGTTCCTGGGTAGAGCTTAATCGCGCCGGTGAGTGTCGTGGGATCTACCAGCTCCCCATCGGCGGATCTAACGGCCTGATCAAACACCATGGATATGGGATGATCATTCAACAGACTGGTGCCGATCAGAGTCGATCCCGTCGGCATTACACCGCCGGCTCCCGTGCCGGTCATCTGAATGGTCGCTGATTGACCTCTTATATTCCGCACCGCCCCAAGGGCGATGGTTCCGTCGTGGCACGAGAGACAGAGTTTGGAATAACCGTTCGGTTGGCCGACGGCTGACTGAAGAGAAGGACTGTCATAGGGCACGTAGTTAGCTGAAGAAAACTCACGATTCCATAGGGGTGTCGAAGCCAGATTAGCGTAGTGAGGCGTGTGGCAGAAAACACAGACCTCGGTCTCTGTAGTTGCTTTAACCGTGCCGGGTCCTGTCACCGATAGATTATGCTTGGTTCCCAACATGCCTCCCTGACCATACGCCTTCCCGGAAAGGATCAACAATCCCGAGAAAAAGATCAGCAAACAAATCCGCCCCTGAAACACTTAATTACCCTCCACTACGCAAATACTGAAAAATCTGCACACGGCTATTATAAGAGTCGGCAACATAAATGCGATCTTTGGCATCGACAAAAATGCCGGTGGCCAACCAGAACTCTCCACGCCCGACCCCGGCGTTGCCGAAAGTCAGCATAAGCTGGCCTTCCCGGTCAAAGATATTGACCACGTCATAAAGCCCTTCTACAAGATAAATATGGCCGTCTGAATCGATACCAATTCCTTTTGGACGGGCAAGGTCGCCCACCGCATCGCCGAGTCTGCCGAAGTTAGAGATGAAAGTCCCGTCTGACTGGAAAATCTGCACCCTGAAATTCATCGCGTCGCTGATGTAAACGCGGCCTTCCCGATCGATTGCGATGTTGGTGGGAAAGTTCAAGCGAGCCTTCTCCGTGCCGCGTCCGCCGAAGGTAAACATGAGCTTGCCTTTCAAGTCATAGGCCAGGACTTCGTGTCTAACCACGTCGACTACGTAAAGGAGGTTGTTCATTGCATTGAACGCCAAACCTGCGGGCCGCTGAAGACCCTCCGTGATCGTCATAAAAGCAGTTCCGCCGCGGTCAAATCCAATCACGGCTTTGCGCTCGGCATCGGAGACGTAAAGTCTGCGCTCCCGATCGACAGTCACACCCAGCGGAAACTGAAATTCTTCCCGGTTAGTCCCGCGGATCGACCAATACTTTTGCTCCGGCATGTCGAAGACATGGACAACCCGAAGCGCGGAATCGGCGATGTAGATCCTGCCGTCGCTATCCGCTGTCACCCCATAGGGTTGCTGGATTCGCTCGTCCGTCTTGCCGAAGAAGAACTCAAAAACTTTCCTAAAAAAACCCTTGGATATCCCCAAATCTTCCGGACTGGCGACGCTACTGACGTACTGAATCCTGGGGTCCTCGGGCGGAAGGGGCCAAACCAAAATTGGACCGGCTGCGCTCAGTTCTTTGGGAAGGCCCTGCGAACTGGCGCATCCCGATGCCAGCGCCAGCAACAGGTAAACAAAAATAAGGCGGATGGAATTCAAAAAGAGCATCCGTGTGGTTTTAAAATAATAGCTTAGTCACTATGGTTAATCAAATAATGTTCAACCTAACGTAAAGCATATCAAGTGCCACGCATTAAAAACGGATTCTAAAAGGTCTCGACACGTTGAAGTGAATGGAATTACTTAGGCCACTTGAGCCTGCTGTCTGTCGCCTCTGAAGGCGATGTTCGAGCATCAGGATCGTCTGGCCGAAGCGATAGTTCAAGCGACTGTGAATTTCGAGCCGTCTGTCATCGGTCGCGGTTGCGCGTTCCCAGATACCGTTGATATCGAGCGTCGGGCTCCCGGGAGCCGGCAGCATGTAAGAAACTCGCAGGTTGCCACGCATAGTGATACCGGAGGTGGTTCCGTCGTCGGTCCACTGGAGAGTGCCGGCCAAATCCAGACTGAGGTTGAAAAGCGGCCGGTAGGAGGCGCCCGCCCCGACAGTCGCGGCCTTTCGATCGCTCGATATATCCAGAGGCTGAATATTTTCAATCAAATAGTCCGCAAAAGAGCGAACAAAAAGCTGTGGCGTGAGCACGGTCTCAGCTTTACCGGCAAAAAAATGGCGCGTACTATGGGTCAAACCGGTTTGAAGGCCGAAAAAATAATCGCCTGAAAGGCGCAGCGGTTCGAGTGTCTGGCTTATAGCCCCAAAGTGAACCTGGTGCGTCGTTGCTGGCTGTCCAACATCCGTCTCGTACGATACCGCCAGGGCGTAATCCGCGAGCAGCGAGACGGGTCGAAAATAGGAGATGGTTGAGCTGTTTCCTGCGCTCCAGGCGACGCCGGCTGGGTCCTCAGTACCAAAGCGTTTCTGGGCGATGGCGGATGTGAAAAAATTTGCTTGGAGCCACGAGTACGGAGCAAAAGTCTTGGAAATCGCGCCAGTCATGTTTAGCGAATGGTCAGTTTCGTCGCCCGCCCTGTTAGACCGGTATGAAACCCCTAACGTTCGACTGAGGGTAGGATCCGGACGGTTCTCTAAGGAGTATGACGAACTCATGCCGAGCTGGTTGCCTTGCAAGAAAAAGTCACTCACTGAGCGCAGTGTGGTAGTCGAACTCCAGGCGAGGGTGCCGTTTAGCCGCCCAAAATAGCGGTCCTGTGACGTGTCGTTGAACTTGTCTGCAAAACTTTGAACACCGACTTCACCATCAAGCATGGTACTCCAGACTCGGTGCGAAACGCGCAGCTTCCCGGTTGTAGTCGAAGTATCGGCGCGGCTGTCCCCACTGCTTTCAAGGGTAACGCGGTCAAAATCTATATGGAATTGGGGCCAGTCTGGGCGAGTTATACGAAGATTTGCTCCAAGCGAACCACTCGCAGTGTCACTCCCGCCGCTCGAGAAAGACCGGCCCGCTCGGAGCGTGAGGCCATTAGGTGATTCCTGTAGTAGCGAAACAATCCCGGAAAAAGAGTTGGCCCGGCTATTTTCTTCCCCGAGGAATGAAGTGCTGAAGGCACCGGAAAGGAAGAAAGTCGCCAGGCGGGGATCTAGAATCCTCCCGTCTATTCCGAGATTGTACTGCTGGAGAAAAAGCTGCCGGCTGGTGCTTGCGCTCTCAGACCGGTCGTTGTCGTACTGATAATCAAGACCGATCGTTCCATATACCGAGGAGATCTGCGCCTGCGCGGTCCTGGAGAGAAGACTGACAAGCAGAGCTATGATCAAGCCGACCCAACGTTTCCGTCTATACCGGTACTGGTAGGACGGTCCACACTCGGTCGAGAAAAAAAACTGTTGTGCGTGTATCCGGCCCGCCATCTGGAGTCATATAGCCGATTTTCTTTAAAAGAGACACCGGTAAATCGGGATGTCTTATCGAGACCGCATGCACGGCTCATAACACGGCCCCGGCGCTGGGTAGTGAGCGAATATTTCGCGGTTAGCGCCTCTTCTGTGGAGGCACTCGACTACAACCGGATACGCTCTCGCGCTAACTATCTCCATCCACTCTTATTTCACGGAATATACCTGAGGTGATCTTGTGCCGTTGCTGCTCATGTTTCTCTGTACTCGTCAGGTGCATGAATCGTTCCGGTCCATTGGCAAAGTGTGGAGTTTAGCTGGAAGAAGAGTGCCGGCATTTCATCTGCTCGTATACTCGCCGACCTGGCCAGAAAGAATTGCCATGTTTTGTTTCAAGGCAAAAAAAAAGGGGAGGAAAGCCTCCCCTTTTTTTTGCGACTAACTAGTCTATCCGTCTTTCTTGTGGCAGGTGAGGCAAACCGCGCTTTGTTGGTTTCCTGCGCCGCTGTTGTTGATTCTTAAGAACGTGGCGTTATCCGATCGGTGTGGATCATGGCACGAGTTGCATTGGACTTTGCCTGCGGAGAGTTTGATACCGTTGGTAAAATATGTGTCGGCGGTGGGGTTAATTACGCCCGGACTTTTGAAGCCTGTCGCATGGTCATTAACTCCGCTCGTGGCGCTAGGGCTCATTGCGCTGGCGTAGTCGATCGAGATCGGATGGTCGTTTCTCAGGTCCATGCCGAGGTTGGTGATCGCAGTCGCAGGCATGTACTTATTGCCGGTTCCGGTACCTCCGACGAAGGTCCAAGCTGACGTCCCAGTTGCGGCCGGAGTATTAGTGTAACTTCCGGAACCGGGAAGGTTTCTCAAGGCGTCAAGGGCGATCGTCCCATCGTGGCAGCTTAGACAAGCAACGGACACTCCCGTCGGCTGCGCGTCAACCGTCCCGTCAAGACTCGGGCTCGTATACATCGTGTAGCCACTCACGTTTACCGCGCGGTTCCACAAAGGGGCCTCTACGGTGGTATCTGATCCGTGCGGGGTATGGCAAAATACACAAACCTCTGGTCCACCTGCTCCATCCGGTGTCGATGATTTCACGGTCCCAGTGCCAGTAGCCGTCAAGTTGTGCTTGGTGCCCAAGATACCCTGCGCCTGTGCGGCTGATGCGAACAGCAACAGGCTAAAGATAGCCAAAAACACGTAACCAGTTTTCATTCCTCTCATTGTCTTCGTCCTCCCTCTAGAATTTTTTGTCGCCATAGTTGTTTCCGACAGTTGACATTGCTTAGAGCAACACTCTTGCCAATCAGTGCTTTTCCACTTTAATATCTAAGTAGCTGTTTCTGAGGAGGAAAATAGTTGTTCAGGGAAAGGCGTAACGGATTATGCCGCAAACTCTGATGCGCTGTTTCTGCACAGTGTGCGGATTTAGCCTGGCCATTTGCGCACAGTCACGCATATTGCATGAAAAAATGCCGGAGAATGAAGGACGGTTTTTATGGAGCGGGGTTAGCTAGCACTTGTGATGAGCGGCAGGGTAAGCCGTGGTATTCCAGCCTTACGCTTGCCTGGGTCTGCCCAGCGCTAGTGGACATGACCGGCCAAGATTTGGAAGTAAACGTGACGGCAACTGATCCCGCTGGCGCAAAAAAAGGTTTCTACCGGCCCTTAGCCGCGGCGGCTGGTGTCTTTTCGCTCAAGTATTGGAAAACTTGAATTCGTTGATTGTATTGGTCAGCCACATAGATTTGATCCTTCTCGTCGACGTGAAGTCCGGCGGGAATCGCAAAAGAGCCCGGATCCCTTCCTCTGGAGCCCACAAACAGAAGAAGCCTGCCTTGATCATCAAAGATCTGGAAATTGTCAAAGGCCGCGTCCGTCACGTATATGTGGCCCTCGCTATCGGCGGCTATCCCCTTAGGCCGAGCGAAACTACCAAAAGTATCCCCCGCTTTGCCAAAGCTCTTCAAAAATTTTCCATCCAGGTCAAGGAGTTGGACTCGAAAGTTCATTGTATCACTTACGTAAAGTTTGCCGTTCCTTATAAACAAGTTCGTTGGAAAATTTAGCTGTCCCTGCTCCACGCCGCGGGTACCAATGTCGAAGAGGAACTGTCCGTCGTTAGTGTCGTATACCTTGATCTGATGGAGTTTGGCGTTGGCCACATAAAGGCGGTTGGTGGCGGCGTCGATGGCAAGACCGGCCGGATTCCCCAACTCATCCTTTTTTCCTATGGCCAACAGCATCTTGCCGTCCTTGTCAAAGGCATAAACTTTCTGAGCACTAGAGTCCGAGACAAAAAGTCTCCCTTTCGCGTCCACTGCAAGCCCGGTAGGAGTCCGCAATGCCCCCTGCCCTACAAAGGAGACTTTCTTGCTCTTTTCATCGAAGACCCAAACGGTTCGTAGGCCCGTGTCGCTAACGTAAACTTTACCTTCCTTGTCTGTAGTAATGGCGTATGGCTTGGACATTCCGGCGCTTTGCGATGTACCGAAGATAGTGTCAAGCCACGCTTCCCTCCCGGTCTTACCGAAGTCGTCGAGGCAGCAGTAGGCTCGAACGAATCTGACCCTGGGCTGCTCTGGCGGAACCGGCCAGACCAAGTCTTCTTTCTTTTCGGGTGCTTGGGTTGCACAGCCAACGGTCAATAAAACGATACTAAGACACCAGAGCACTCTGTTTCTGAAACGATTCATATTCGTTTCTCCTTTTCGATACTCAATCGCCGTTCGATTTAAGCGGTATGCCTAGTCGAACGGCTTTGTCGTATAGGGTTCGACGCCCGATGCCGATTCTTTTCGCCGCGAGGCTTTTGTTCCAGTTGCATTCCACTAGAGTCCTGGTGATCAACTCTTTCTCCAGCTCTTCCAGGGTGGTAACGCCATACTTGATCTCGCCATTGGGTTTCTTCAATGGCAGATCATCAGGAGCAATAATGCTGCCGGCGGCCATGATGGCGCCTCTCTCCAGGGCGTTTTCCAACTCTCTGATATTTCCGGGCCAGTGGTAGCTTTGCATGCTCTCCATCGCCGCCTTGCTTATACCGTCGAGTTTTTTGGTCATCTTGAGAGCCAGTTTTTTAAGAAAGTGATCGGTCAAATCCGGGATGTCTTCGCGGCGCTCTCTGAGGGGTGGAAGGTGAAGATGGACGACGCAAAGGCGATAAAAGAGGTCCTCGCGAAACGACCCCTTGGCTATTTCCTTTTCCAGGTTCTTGTTGGTTGCGGCGACGATGCGCACGTCGGTCTTGAGGACTTTAGAACCGCCGACGCGCTGGAATTCGCTTTCTTCCACCGCGCGCAGCAGCTTGGCTTGAAAGGCCGGGCTGGTATCGCCGATTTCATCGAGATAAAGGGTGCCGCGATCGGCTAGCTCGAAGTGGCCCGGTTTGGTCGCGATGGCGCCGGTGAAGGCGCCTTTCTCATGTCCGAAAAGCTCGCTTTCCAAGAGCGTTTCAGGCAAGGCCGCACAGTTGATGCCATAAAATTTTTCCTCTCTCCTGGGGCTGGTTCGGTGAATCGCCCGGGCGATCACCTCCTTGCCGGTGCCGCTCTCGCCGGTCAACAACACCCGGCAGTGGCTGTCCTTGAGCCTTTCCAGAGTCTCGAATACTTTTTTCATCGCCGCGCTTTGGCCGATGATCTCGGGAAAAGAATCGCTCGCCTGGAGTTCCTGGCGAAGATAGAGATTCTCATTGAGGAGTTTTATGTGACTGAGAGCTTTCTTGATTTTCAGGACCAGCTCGTCCGAGTGAAACGGCTTGGAGACAAAATCCGCGGCGCCTTTCTTGACCGCTTCCACGGCCGCATCCACGGTGGCGTATGCGGTCATGATGATGACGGGGAGAGTCGGATAATCCTTCCGGACCAGTTCGAGAACCTCCATGCCGTTGAGCCCGGCCATTTTTAGATCGCTGACGATCAGATCCGGTTGCTTCTCGGCGATAATCTCTTGGATCTTGATGGAATCGATACTGGTGGTGCATTCGTAGCCGGCGCGGGCCAGCATCAAACCGATGGACTCGGCCATGTCGGCCTTGCTTTCGAGAACGAGGATTCTGCCTTTTCCCTTCATTGGCCTACCGTTCTCTGATTCGGCGAAAATGGAAATGAGAGAGAGAACGTCGAGCCCGCCCCAGGCTTACTCGTTACCGTGATCGAGCCGTTGTGTTTTTTCATCACGCCAAGGCTCGTCGATAACCCCAGCCCGATGCCATCCTCGTTGTGTTTGGTGGTAAAGAACGGATTGAAAATCTCCTCCAACTTGTTTTCAGGGATGCCCATTCCGCTGTCGGTGATCGTGCAAAGGATCTCCTTGGCGTCGCTCTGCGCGATGGCAGTGGCGATGCGAACGGTTCCGCCGCCCCCATTGCCGATCGCGTCGAGGCCATTATTGATCAGATTGATGAGAACTCCTTGGAGTTCGTAGGCGTCGCCAAGGACCGGTGGCAACTCGGCATCGAGTCGCTTCTCGGCCTTGACGTTTCTTTCCTTGAACTCGTTTTCCATCAACAGCAGGGTCTCTTCAATCAGCTCGTTCAGATCGAGCTGCTTCATCTCGAAGCTTTTTTGCTTGGAAAAGGTCAGCAGGCTCTTGATGACCTTGGCCACTTGATGGCTCGACCGATTGATCACTTCCAGGCCCTTGATAAACTCCTCAGGAAAGCGGTTCTCTTTGGCTTGCTCGATGAGCAGCTCAGAACGAATGGCCATGACTCCGCATGGGCTGTTGATGCCCTCGGCGATTTCCCCGATCAGCTTGCCGATGGAGAGATGACGATAGGTCTGTTCTAGGATCGCGTTTTTGCGGCTCAAATCGCGGTTTAGCTCCTCGACCTCTTTTCTTAACCGTTTTTCACGGTTGGCCAGCAGCGCCATGGACACGGCAATGAGGAATAAGAACGTGATGCGCAGGAGAAAGTCGGGCCAGGGAATCAGAGCAAACCCGCTTCGTTCCAAATAAATCCATCCATAAAGCGCAGAGGAAACAAAGGCAGCGGCTAAAGCGACCCCTAAACCAAAATAAAATGAATGAATGGCAACCAGCAGGTAAAAAGCGATAAAAAAACTGCCCGCCAACTGGCCGATAAAGTGAACCAGAGCAAAGACAAAGATCAGATCGACCAGGAGGGTCGTTAGATAGAACGCGCGAATCGCCTTGGGCCGGTAAAATACCCCCGCATACAGAAGACAGCTATAAACTATGTACGCGACCAGCATCCAAGCCAGAATCCATTGCTCGCCTGCGCCGTAAGGCGCAACCAAAAACCAGACGAGTCCGCCGAAAATGGTAAGAAGTCGAAGAAAGAGAAAATAGAAGTCGGCCGCCTCGGGTAGGGCGAGACGACTTTTAAGCGAATTGATTAGGGACCAGGGTTTATGCGCGGAAATCACGCATAAGCACTATGGCAATTCGTGTGCCATTGTTGCACATGTGCGGAAAACGGCCTGTTGGAGAGTGTGTGGTAAATGAACCTCGCTACATAACATGTTGAAAGCATATCGATTTATCTTTACTGGTCGCATTCGGTTATTACTTCCATGTGGATCAATGCGTTAGCATGGAGCGGATATGTCCCGGGCAAGATTTTCTTTTTGGAAGGAATTCTTGGCTAAAATTTCCAAATCCGGACCGATGCTAGGGAGTATTTGGAGTGGATATTTTTGGCCCTTTGACTTGGGCCACCGCTTTTGCCGGAGGCTCAAGTCGAATGATTTCGCCCTACTGGCGTAGTGGAAGGGGGCAGCCACCGCTTACTTTGGGACAGGACCCCAGCCCCAGATAGCAAAACGCCTCGCCATAGGGCGAGGCGTTTTGCACGGCTGGAGAGAGATTAACGCGCGGACGTAGTCCGGGCGTGGTTACTTCTTGCTCAACTCGATGGTGATCTTAGCTTCCTCGCCGACCTTGACGGTAACCTCTTTAGTCAGCTTCCCCAAGGTTTCATGCCAGACTTCGACCTTGTGTGTTCCCGCCGGGACATCGGTAATTTTAAAGGCGCCGCCGTCCGCGCTCACCGCGGAGTTGTCATTTGTAACCACAATCCAAGCTGCCATCCACGAGTGCGCGTCACAGACGACTTTGAAAACCTCCGGTTGGGTGAATTTTTCCGTCATCTTTTTCTTGAAGCCTGGCTGTGCTTTGTTAATGACCGCATTCTTGCTGCTTTGGGTGTGGAAATTGTGCAGGATGCCGTCGTTGTTAAGAATATCTAGAGATCCTCCCGTCGGCACGATCACCACGTGAGGAGCAAAGAAGCATCCCTTCTGATCTATGGTGGCGCTCCCCGCGGCTTTTCCTTTCACTCCAGCAACACTGACAACCGCATTCTTAATCCCACGGTCGGCCGAGACGATTAATTCTTCGTTCAAGATCTCCGAACCGCATTTCTCATTATCCTTTGTAACTCTTATTTTCTTCGCTTGCGGCGCGTCTCCGACGAACACCACCTTCCCGGAAATGCTACCGGATTGAGCCCATAGGGGTTGAGGTAGGCCAAGGACCAGCAAACCCCCCGAAAAGCCGAGCATCGTTCGCCCCAATCGTGACACGATTAACTTCAGATCCATAACTTCCATCCTTTCAAAAAATTTGTTATTGGCCTGAGCAATTTCTACGCCAGGACGGTTACTACTTCTGGTGCGCGTAGTGTAGACGCGTTTTCGATCGCAATTTTCCTGCCGATAGGAAATTGGCGCCGAATTTTTCTTAGGCACAAGATAAACGAGCCTGTTCCAACTTTCGACGCGAGGCCCAGCCTTGGCTGGGCCTCGCGCTCAGGATTTCGCTCCGTGGGCGTTTTGGAAGGTGCCACGGGCATGTGCGTAGGGCTCAACTTTTCTGGTCTTGGTGTGTCTTTCTAGGAAAGACAATATCCGTATGCTTTTGGAAGTGGTACTGGTTTTGCTGCTTAGTTCTGTTGTCCCTGTCGTCTAGCGGCCCAGGACGCTGTTATCCCTCTTGTCGAAGGCTTGCAACGGAAATAGGGGGGCTCGATACGGAAACCAGGGTTCGAATCCCTGTAGGGACGCTAAGGCCATTTGATTTATGGTCGATTTCCCACCCGTAATTTCTCCGACTCGGCTCTTCGGCCGCTTTGCAGTTGCCGGCCTTATTGGGTTTGTCGCCATCGCGATAATAATGTTTCAGCTCGGGATGCGACTACTCGAAGGCCATTTGGTAACCGAAACAAAGGAGACCCGCGCCAAGTACGTTAACGCCATTCTTGCTCACAAACTCAGGGAGACAGATTTTCAAAGTGTCAAAAAGGGCGCGGACTGGGAATTGTTTCGAGAGCAAATTGCCGATCTTTTTTCGATTCCGGAGATTGTGAGAGTCAAAATCTACAACCGGGAAGGGACGCTCATCTGGTCCGATGCGGTGGCGCTATTGGAGATGGCGCCGGATGCCAAGAAAAACCCCGATCTCCTCGAGGCATTGGAAGGTCACGTCGAAGCCGAAATCTCCGCCCTCGAGAAGGAGGAACATCGATTTGAACGGGGCACCTTTCGCAATCTCATGGAGCTGTATGTTCCCATCTACTTCAGTGGAAGCAAGAAAGTCGAGGGGGTCGCCGAAGTCTATCTGAACGTCGATCCGCTTTTCGTTACCATCCGTAACTCCGGTTGGCTAGTCGGCTCGGCGATCTTCGGCGGGCTTGGGCTTCTGCTGATAACTTCATTTATCGGCCTGGGGAAAGCGGTTACAGTCATTCAGACGCAAAATCAGAATCTCCGCAACGCGTTGACAGAAATTTTTAAAGCGAACCGCGTCAAGGACGATCTTATTACCAACCTTGCCCACGAGTTCCAAAATCCCGATGCGATTAGGAGCTATGCAGAGATGTTGCTCGATGGGGCGTTGGGAGATTTGCCCAACAAGGCCAATCCTTCGGTGGAAAAGATGCGTAATACAGCCGCCGAACTCCTATCTCATTTCAACCGTACTCTGGAACTTACCCGGCTGAAGTTGGGCGACTTTTCCACTCAGAAGGAAAACGTTGAGCTGACCGGGCTGATTCGGAATATTACCAGCGATCTCCGCTTTCTCTGTGGTGACCGTGCAGTGTCGTTCGAGGTGGAAGTTCCACCGGAACAAGTTGTGATCAAATCAGACCGAAAACTGGTGCAGCAAGTCATCCTCAACCTGGTCAGCAACGCCATAAAATTCACCAAGAAGGGGCACATCCGCACACGGCTCGACGACAGCACCGATAGTGACCGCGTAAGAATCGCCATAGAGGATACCGGCGTTGGGATCAAAAGCGAGGAGCTGCCGATGATTTTCGACGAGTTCTATCGTGGAACTCACGGTGATGCGCGCTTCAAAAGCGGTGTCGGGCTCGGTCTGGCGATTGTCAAGCGCTCTTTGGATCTGGTGCGGGGAGACATTCAGGTAGAGAGCGTCTACGGGCAGGGATCGAAATTCACCGTGATTTTGCCGAAGGATATTTAGTGAGGAGAAGGGCAAGAGTCATTTTTGAGCGCGCTCGGTCGGCGCGGCCGATCCCGGTTTGTTAAGCGTGACCTCCAGCAGCTTCTCAGCGTCATCTTTCACGGCGCGGCAGCGATTGATTTCTACAGGCTAATTCTTAGCAGCTTGTTACCCCGCAAATCACGGGCAGGATGGTTTGAGCAGTGGCGAAACCGCTGTCATCAGCGGTGGGTCTCGGCTCTGCGCGTCTCTGCCTGCCCTACAATACAATCCCGGTTAAAAGTTCGCGCGGCTTGCGCACATTCTCCGAGAGTCGGAGACCCTCAGACTCGGAAATTCCTCGCGCCAAGACGCAAAGACGCCAAGTTCAGAAGAAAAATATTCTTGCGCCAATCGTGTCTTGAAGTTAATCGAGGTAACGCCGAGCGAGCCAAGTGAGACTCGTTGTCATTTCGACCGAAGGGAGAAATCTTTCTTAGATCCCTCGCATTCGCTCGGGATGACCGGCCGAGGCCCGTCACCTTTGCGCCTTGGCGTCCCTTCGACGTCGCTCAGGACATGCTTTGCGGGAGATCTCCCGGTTTTTCATGGCGGCTTTGCCGCGCTGCGAACTTCGTGGTAAAGAGAAAAGCTTCGGTCGAGCAAGTAAGAACTTCATGACTCTAAACAAAAAGAAAGCACACCCAATGGACACAGACAAGATACTTTACGAAGTCAAAGACCAGATCGCCCGGATTACCTTGAATCGGCCGGAGGCGTTGAACGCGGTTAATCGCGAGATGGTGGCGGCGATCGTCGGCTACTGCAAACAGGCGAACGACGATCCCGACGTTCAGCTTGTGATGTTTAAAGCCAACGGCGAGCGGGCGTTCTCCGTCGGCGGCGACGTCAAAGATCGGGCGCGCGCCAATGCGGCCGCGAGCGGGACGGAGGCTCAGTCACCGCTGGTGCTCCGCCAGGCGAGATATTCCGGCACTCCGGGAACTCCGGCGCCGGCGATTGCGGCCATCAACAAAATCACTATCGCCCTTGTGCACGGCTACGTGGTGGGAACGGGACTGTTGATGAGCCTGGCGTGCGATGTTCGAATCGCCGCGGAGGGCGCGCGGTTGGGCCTGAGCGAAGTTCGCCTCGGGTTCATCCCTGCCTCCGGCGGGACGCAGCGGATGGCGCGGCTCGTCGGTATTCCCAAAGCTCTGGAGATTTGCCTGTCCGGCGAACTTTATGAAGCCCAAGAGTGTCATCGCATCGGCTTGGTGAATCAGGTGGTTCCTTACGACCAATTGATCCCGGCAGGCGAAAAGATGGCGGCGTCTTTCTTGAAAGGGGCACCCTTGGCGCTGCGCTATATAAAGGAGGCGATCTACAAGGGCAGCGAGCTGTCGCTCGATCAAGGGCTGCGGTTGGAATCGGACCTTGCGAGCATGGTATTGAACACGGAAGACGCCAAGGAAGGGCCGAAGGCGTTCGTCGAAAAGAGGCCGCCGAATTGGAAGGGAAAATAAAAATCGTTCCGGGTTCAAAGTTCAATGTTCAAGGTCGGAGCGAAGCAACCCCTGACTGGGAAGTTGTCCTTGTTTGCGGATTTGAACTTTGAACGTTGAACCTTGAACTTGGAACTCATGAATCCACGGGAACGGCCTTAATATAACAGCCTGAACGTATTATTCGACATGACGACGAAATCCCCAATGTTGATGGGCGACGGCCTGCGCCGCAGCGCCACGAATTTCCCGCAAAAGGTCGCTGCCAGAGACCGTTTCCGTGAAATCACTTACGGCGAGCTGAACGCGCGGGTCAATCAGCTGGCCAACGGATTACTGTCCCTCGGCATTCGTAAGGGCGACGACGTCGCCCTCCTGGTCGGCAATCGTATCGAGCATCTGGAGATTCTCTTCGCCACGGCCAAGATCGGCGCGCTGGCGATTCCTCTGGATATAAAATGGAAAGCGCTGGAACTCGGCTCGGTGTTGGACTTCTTCAAGCCGAGATCGCTCATCCTTCAGACGGATTGCTTGGCGGCCTTCGAAGCGGCCCGTGCGGCACATGACTTGAGTTGGATCAAACCGATTGTGGCCGCCGGCTTGAGCTATGGCGGATTGCTCGACGATCAAAGCGCCGCGGAGCCGCCGG
>JAUYJC010000517.1 GCA_030688735.1 Deltaproteobacteria bacterium | reverse complement strand
GCATTGCCGCCTTGATCCGTTCTATCACTGCGTGCGGAATTATCCGTCCACACACCACCACCCTGTTGTCCATCCACGCAAACAATGCCACAAATCATTGTCAGTGTCCAGCGCGGGGACATACGGCCGCTGATCAGCGCGAAGCGGGGGAGGAAAGTCTGCCCTGAGCAACGTCGAAGGGTTCAAAGTTCAAGGTGTGGAGAGGGGACGTTGAACGTTGAACATTTGAACGGTACATCAGCCATTTTATCTACCCTTCGGGTCCAGCCAGTCGCGCAGGTGGTTACCGAGAAAATTAAAGGCGAGTATAGTGAGAAAGATCGCCGCCGCGGGGAAAAAAAGAATGTGCGGATAGGTGCGCATGGCGCGCCAGCCGTCTTGCGCCAGGGTGCCCCAACTGGTGCCCCACGAACTATACGGATCGTTGATGCCGATACCAATGAAGCTCAGCGTCGACTCCGCTAAGATCGCGGCCGGGATGCTGAAGGTCAATGTGACGATGATCGGTCCGGTAATGTTGGGCAGGATATGGCGCAGAACTAGACGTCGGCGCGACGCGCCCATGGCGCGGGCCCCTTCGACAAAGAGAAATTCCTTCGCTTGCAGCACCTGGCCGCGCGTGATGCGCGCGAAGCGCACCCATGAGACTAACCCTAAGGCGACTAACAGTCCGCCAACATTCCTGCCGAAGAGAAGTGAGAGCAAGATGAAAATGAGCATATCCGGCAGGCCGTAAAAAATATCGACGAAGCGCATCATGAGCTGATCGATGGCGCCGCCTTTAAAGCCGGAAACGAGTCCGTAGATCGTGCCGATAACGAGGGCGATCAACGCCGTGCCGACGCCCACGGTCATCGACACTCGCGCGCCATAGAGCACGCGCGTCAAAAGATCCCGGCCCAAACCGTCGGTGCCCATCCAGTGGGCGTAACTGGGTGCTTCCAAAATGCGCTTTTCTTCCAGTCCTCCGGCGCTGTACGGCGAAAGCCACGGCGCCAGCGTGGCGCTCAACGTTACGATGAGAACGAACCCCAGGCTAAGCGCGAGCCAAGGGTCGCGTCGGATCGCATGTCGGTTGGCGATGCGGGTGGCCATACAAGTTCAACGTTCAAGGTTCAATGTTCAAGGTTTTGAGTCAGGTAGAAACTTTGTGTTACCGACTTTGAACATGGAACCTTGAACTTTGAACGCATCGGGTCATTCCGTTCTGATGCGCGGATCGACCAAACCGTAAAGCAGATCGACAAAAAGATTCGCTCCAACCAGGAGCGTGGTATAAACCAGCGTGACTCCCATGATCAGCGGGTAGTCGCGGTCGGTGACCGCGGTGATGAAAAAACGCCCCATACCGGGAATCGCGAAGACATATTCGACGACGAAGGAACCGGTGAGCAACGCCGCCGTGAGTGGGCCCATCACGGTCAGCACCGGAATTAGCGAATGGCGCAGCGCATGCCGGAGCACCACGGCGCTTTCCTTGACCCCTTTGGCGCGCGCGGTGCGGATGAAATCTTCGCCAAAAGTTTCAATCAGCGTCGAACGGAGAAGGGCCGCAAGATAGGCTGCGGGTGCCGCGCCCAGGGTGGCCATCGGCAACACCGCGCTGGTCCAATCATCCCAGCGTCCGGCTTGCAGCCAGCCAAGCTGCAGCGCGACTCCCCAAATCAGCAAGGCGCCCAAGATAAAATGCGGCACTGAAATACCGAGGGTCGAAATGAAGACGCAGAGACGGTCGATCCAAGAGTCGCGGAAATAAGCGGCGAGCAAGCCCAGGGGAAGCGCCAGCGCCAGGGCGAAGCCGAGAGCGAGCAGGCCGAGTAGCGCGGAAGTCGGCAGGGTATCGGCGATGATCTCCGCTACGCCCCGGTCGAGATATTTATACGACGGACCGAAATCACCGCGCGTGATCCCGGAAAGATACCGGAGGTACTGCGCCAGAGGCGGTTCGTCGAGATGATATTTCGCTTCCAAATTGGCAATCACCTCGGGCGGCAGCTTGCGCTCGCGATCAAACGGCCCGCCGGGCGCCAGACGCAAGAGAATAAAGGTCAGGCTGGCGACCACCCAGAGAACCAGCAGGCCGTGGAGGATGCGTTTAAGTAGGAAAGTGATCATTTGATCGATAAACGAGATAGACCGCTAACAGCGCAGGAGTGTAACCTAGACGCGGCGTTTTGTCATTCCGGGGAAGAGCAGGGTATCCGAGATGTGATCTCACTGAGGGCCCGACCCGCCGCGCGAGCTCGGCCTGGGCCCATCCCTTCTTTAGCTCGCATTGACCCGGTATTACGATATCGATAGTCTGGATATACACCAACAATTGGAGGTGAAGCTGTGGCAAAAGTGTTGACGTCGCTAAGGCTAGATGACCGGCTCGTGAGAAGATCCCAAGAAGTCTTGGGAGCGAAGAATCGAACCCAGACCATTGAAATGTCCCTGGAAGCCGTTGTGGAGACGGAGAAGCGTCGTAAGCTCATTAAACGCTACAGCGGAAAGGCGAAACCGGGTGACTTTGAGCACAGCTAGAATTCCAAATTTGCGCGGCTCGCGCAAATTTTCGGGAAGTTGAAGACCCTCGGATTCGGATATTCCTCGCGCCCAGACGCAAAGACGCCAAGTTCGGAAGAAAAATATTCTCGCGCCAAGCATGTTTTGAACTTAACCGACGTAACGCCGAGCCAGCCAAGTTAGATTCGTTGTCATTTCGACCGAAAGGAGAAATCTTTCTTAGATCTCTCGCATTCGCTCGGGATGACGGGCCGAGGCCCGTCACCTTTGCGCCTTGGCGTCTTTGCGGAAGATCCTCCGGTTTTCGGTTGCGGCTTTGCCGCGTTGGGTCTCTGTGGTGAATATCACTTTGCGGGAATCCCAGGAGAACCATCTTTATGACCTGTGGTTGCGCACCTCGCACCCCGGGTGGTAGTTCGCAGTCAAATCTTATACTATCGCCGGAAATAAGTTCTTCCGGGGGGCTTTATGGAAATCGCCGAGGCGCAGGAATTTTTAAGAACCAACCATCACGGCGTGCTGGTGGCGCGCAAGAGGGACGGGTCGTTGCAGATGACGCTGGTCTCGCCGGTCATCGGCGCCGACGGCAAGGTGACGATTACCGCCCGGGACAACACCTACAAGGTCAAGAACATCAGGCGCAACCCGCAAGTCTCGCTGTTGGTTTACGGCGAGAAGTTCAACGGCTCCAACTATATCCAGATCGACGGCAATGCCG
>JAUYJC010000511.1 GCA_030688735.1 Deltaproteobacteria bacterium | reverse complement strand
AAGTTCATGATCTGGGGCAACCACCCCTTCGTCGGCGGCCGGCCGTTCCGCGCGCATCTCTTGCGCGAGTTCATTCGCTACGCCAAGAGTCACGGCAAGGTCTGGTTTGCTACCGCCGGCGAGCTCGCCAAGTGGTACCGCGAGAATTACCACGATGCTCAAGTGGAAACCTGGCCGAACTTTGCCTTCGCCGGTCGAGCGGGCACGCTGACGGACCTTACAAAAGCATAGAAAGCTCAACTTTACGGCAGACTGTATGCCTAGCCGTTCGCCCTTCGACAAAGCTCAGGGCGAACGGTTAGGCATTTGAATTCTTTGTATCTCAATCCGCTCGTGGTGAGCCTTGTCGAACCATGAACTTGCTTTTCCCGCTGTCTCGCACAAGCGAGGAACGGCCGAGACTGGCTATCGTTAAACGACAGGAAATTTTCTTTGGCGAAAAAGAAATCCCACGAAGAAGCGATCCGGAGAGGTGTCGAGCAATTGCGCCAGTCAGGGCTGTCGATTGACGATGCCTCTCCGGAGCTTATTCCGCAACTACGAGAGCAAATGGCGAACGGGAAGGACACCGCCCTCGCGGTAGTCTTTGCCCTCGGTAAAATATCTGACGCCGCCGCAGTTGAAACCCTGAAGCTCATCGAAAGGGAGAGCACCGACAAGGAAGTTAAGAGAGAAGTTAAACGCTCCTTTTTCAAGTTGGCTCAGAGAGGGCTGGCTGTGCCCAGAGACCAACCAGTCGAAGCAAAGGCAACGGCGTTCTTCGCCTCCACACCTGATATCGAAGCCTACATGTCTTCAGTCGACGGAGGCGGGGGCCGGCTGGTTTGGATCACCAAAGTGCAGCCCAATCACGGGCTCCAGTTCATCCAGGCGATGCTGCACGACCGGGAAGGATTGCTCCGCATCGGCGGTTCGCAGCTCCGCCGCAAAGAGCTGCGCAAAATGGCCGATGATATCAAGCAGCAGTACGAAGTGAGGATGATCTCCGTTCCCTGGGAATATGCCGATCAAATTCTCTACGAAGGTTACGAGCGGACAAAAGCGCGGGGCCAGAGCGGATTGGAGAACTTCCATGAGCTCCGAGCGATCATCAACACCGGCAAACCAAAAGAGCAGCCTCACCCGATCTATCGGCGATTGAACCCGGCTGAGGCGCGCGAAGGCGCTTGGCGCGAGCAGTCGCGCCGACTCCTCGACGAGCCGGAGCTGCGCTACTGGATTCTCACCGACGAATGGCTGCAAGCGTTTCTGCCAGAGATTGAAGAAGCGCAGGCGAGCCGTCTGGTGCTCAACCCGGTTCAAAAGGAGGAGCGCCTCGCCGCCATCGTGCGCGAGGCGGTCAAAGCGCTTTGCGCCGGCGAAAACGCCAGGCTGTTTCAGCGCCGCATGGAAGACATGGCGCTCTATTTCTCTGAGACTAACCGCGCGGACCTCGCCAAGCTGTCTCTCGCCGTCGCCCTTCAAGCCGGCGAAGGCGATCCCGGCCCGCTCGACGTTTCCCTTCTTACCGGGCTCGTGCAGAAAAGCTTCGCATTCTTTCTGTCGGAGCAAAGGGCCAAGAAAGAAGAAGAAACTTCGCTGATCGTCAGGCCGTAGCCCTGACAAAATTATTACATGCTCCGTCGTGCAGGCCGCGTCGGCGAATGATCGAAACTCGCGACCAACGGAACCGAGATGCTTCGTGCCGCTGCGGTGGCGCGTATCTTTGAGTAGCCGCGCGTCGCTGATGGCGCGTGCGAACCTGTCGTCTCTCTGTCTCTTGTCTGAATCTCCCTTCGTACACATGTAGAAAATGTCAAACTCCTTGGGCTGGCGTTTCTATCCCAAATTTTAAATTGTAACGGCGAAGTAACGCTTTTGCACAGGGGCAAATCAACCATCGTGCCTTTCCCGCATGATTCGTCAATCTTGTTGGGAATACATGGTGCCTCGTGTCAATGAAGATTCCCGCATGCGCTTCGTTGCGAAGCTTATCCGTCCCCGGTTTTGGTGGTACGCGGATTGCGTTGGTTGCGGTAATCAAAAAAAAACCCTGAAAAGGGATAAGGAGGACAAGATATGACAGGTAAGGCAACGACAGTGTTTTTAGCGGCAATGTTCGCTTCGCAGGTAGCGCTGACCGCAGTGAGTTTTGCCGATGGGAAAAAGGGCAAGGGCAAAACGACGGTTACCTCCACGGTAACCAGTTTCAAAGCGAAGCTCGCACCGGTGCCGCCTCCCACCACACCTGTGGCTGCGGATCTCAGCGGCGAATGTGAGGGTCAAGCCAAGTATAAGAAGAAGGTCACCACCAAGACTCCCCCCCTCCCCGCACTACCCTCCACATCCACGGAGGAATCATTCTCGGGCGAGGTGGCATGTCCAATCTTGGATATGGCATTGGTTTCGACCGACGTGTATGACATGCATCTGGCGCGCGGCGGCGTAGATTACGCGGTTTGCTCGCTTGTGATCAAAGAGATCGAGTTCGAATATAATTCCGGAAGTCCGTTGGTGCCGGTGGGAATAGAGGGCGAGTACGCCGTCAAAGTCAGCCAAAAGTCTCCCCCGACTCCTCCGACGGTGAAGCAAAAACTTGGCGGCTGCACGGCTGTTGACCTCGTCACGGCTGTAGTTCCCGCTGTGAAGCTGGGGGATACGGCCACGGTTTTTCTGAATGCAGGGGCAACACCGGTGTTAACCGGAACGTTCTCTACCACTTCAGGTTCCGACGACGACGACCACGACGACGATTAACTTCTGTCGTTTCGAAGGCCGGGGCGGACGCCGAAGCGCGTTCGCCCCGGTTTTTTTTGTCCGCAATTGGCTAATTTGGCTGGCTCCGTGCTTAAACGATTCGGTCACCTTGCGGTAATATTCACGGTCCGAGAAAAAATCGCGACAGTGTGCCAAGCGAGGGGTGAACCTGGAGGAGCGAAGGCGAAAAGGATGTTCAAGGTTCACTGTTTCCGGGTTGAACGTTTCAATTCGTTTACGACTTTGAGCCTTGAACTTTGAACATTGAACTCTGGATCTCCGTGCCCGCTCCGGAGGGCTCGCGCCTCGATTGCTGTCACGCGTGAATAATCCGGGCTAGGGGCGTAGGCGACCGCAGATATCCAACGCGATGAGCGCGTAGATCTGCGCGGCCTTGAACATCACGTCGATGTCGATCTCTTCATTTCTCGGGCCGATGCGCCGGCCGCGCGGGCCGATCTTGATCGCGGGAATTCCCAGTTCGTTGTAGACGTTTGTGTCTGTCCAGATGCTCGCCCGATCGGGCGCTTCCGGTTTGATCTTTTCGCCGAAGAGATGCTCGAAGACTTCCTCGGCTGTTCGGACCAACGGCGCGACGTTTTTCCCTTCGTGGCCGAGCAGCGACTTGTAGATGTCCAGCTCGTAGTCGAGGCCGGTGGAATTGAGGGTCTGCTCCAGCTCGTGTTTGATCTGCACCGGGCGCACCTGCGGCGGCATACGCACGTCGACGTAGATCGCGCAGACGCCGGGATAATAGTTGGGCCGGTAGGGGGCGCCGCCCTCGATGGCGCCGATATTGACCTTGGGATAAAGCGGGCCGGTGGGGGAGTTGTAAATATATTTCTCTTCGAACTCCGCGCCCCAGCGCTCGACGGCGTCGATGATCTTGGTCATCTTGACGATAGCGTTCAGCTTTTCCATCGGATGGGTCGAGCGTTTCGAGCCCCATGCGGCCTCGGCCTTGCCGAAGGTCTGAATTTTCACCTGCACCACGCCGGTCTGCGTCCAGACGATGTTCAGGTCCGAGCCGTCGGCGACCACCGCGTAGTCGGTGTGCATGCCGTGGGTGAGCAGATGGCGCGTGCCGGCGCCCTCGCCGCGATATTCCTTCGTCTGCCAAGGACCGACCGGCGTGCGCGAGATCTCGCCGACGACGGCGGCGAGAACGACGTCTCCTTTGAGCTTGATGCCGCTCTTCGTGAGGGCCTTGCCCGCGATCATGAAGGCCGCCACGCCTCCTTTCATGTTGGAGATGCCGAGGCCCTGGACTTTGTTGCCGACGATTTTGGCTCTGAGATCCGACTCGGCCTCCATGTTGGCGACCATTCGCCGGTCTTCCTCCGTGCCGGTGAAGCTCGTGTCGGTGTGGCCATTGAATCCCAAGCTCAGCCCCGTGCCGTCGCCTTTGACGATGCCGACGGCGTTGGGCCGGTCGAATTCGACGTCCTGGCGCACCGCCTTAATGCCGTTGGCTTCGAACCAGTGCAGAATAAATTCCGCGATCGCTTTCTCCTGACCCGTGGGGCTGGTAATGGTGGTCAGGTCGCAGCCGAGCTGCGCCAATTCGTCACGATCGATCTGGGCGAGGACTTTTGATGCGGCCTGTTTATCGATTGCCATTAACGTTTCCTCCGACGTGAGTTGAAATAACTATAGGCCCGCGGGGAAGTCAAATGGCCCATCGCCTTGAAAATTCCCACTCTGCCGTCTACAGTCCCTAAGCGATTCTCAATTAATATTCCACCCATGTCGCTGCACGATAAATTCCGCGTGATAGTAAGGAGGTCCATGGACACTTCGACCCTCGTGATGCTGGCGGCGGCGGCGATCGCGCTGATCGTCGTCTATTGGAAATCGCCGGAATCCGCCGGCAGAGGGCTTACCGCCGCTGGTGTGCTCATCCTGGAAATCATTCCCCGGATGATCGCGGCTTTCACCCTGGCCGGTTTGATTCAAGCGGTGGTGCCGCAAGATGTGATCGTCGGCTGGATGGGACATGGCTCGGGATTAAAGGGAATTTTGATCGGCATGTCCCTGGGAACCGTGACGCCGGGCGGGCCGATGACACATTTTCCCATCGTGGCCTCGCTGTTAAAAGTCGGCGTTGGCGTGGGGCCACTGGTTTCCTACCTCACCGCCTGGTCTCTTTTTGGCCTGCAACGCATCATCATGTGGGAAATCCCGTTTCTCGGCGCCAAGCTCGTGGCGGTGCGGGTGGCCGTCAGCTTCTTCTTTCCGCTTTTCGCCGGCTGGCTCTGCCAGATTATTTGGGACCGGCTACACGTCTAATGCAGGTGACTCGCAGGGAATTTCTGCGCCTCTTGAGAAACGCCGGCATCGCCATGCCGGCGCTGGTCGGACCATCGGCCTGCACTGTGCCGGTCGTAGACACGCCCGACCCTGGGACCGGATTGTCGCTGGGCTATACGGCCGGGGACGTTACAGCCAACGGCGCGATGATCTGGCTGCGAGCGGCGCCTGATTCCGCCGTGTCAATTCAATACAGCAAGGATGAGGCTCTCCAGCAGTTTGCCGAGACGAAATCTTTCAAGGTAAGAGATGACGCCGATTCGACCGCTCTCATCTCGCTCGACAGGCTGGAGCCGAAATCGATCTACTACTACCGCGCGGTCGTTGAAGGGCGAAAACCCGGCCCCATCGCGCGCTTCGTCACCGCGCCGCCAAGCGACGATCCGGCAAAAGTCAGCTTTTGTTTCAGCGGCGATTCCCGCGAAAGTTACAAACCCTTCACGATTATGGATGCGGTGCGCGCCCAGCGCGCCGATTTCTTCCTGCACCTCGGCGACACCATTTACGCGGACCGGGGCGGCAGTGCCCGCCGGCTCAAAGAATTTTGGGCGAAGTATCGCGCCAACCGCGACGACGCTGCGACCCAAAGATGCTTCCTGGAAACCAGTTGGTATGTCGTATGGGACGATCACGAAGTAGAGGATAATTTCGAACCCGATAATCCCTTGGCGCCGATCGGCCGAAAGGCGTTTCTGGATTATTGGCCGATTCGGCGGAATTCCCAGGAGCCGGAGCGGATCTACCGTTCGTTTCGTTGGGGGCGGGCGTGCGAACTGTTCCTGCTCGACACGCGGCAGTACCGCGACCGTGAGCACGGCACGGTGCTGGGCCCGTCGCAAAAGCGGTGGCTCTTCGACGGGCTGCTCTCTTCGTCCGCTCTGTTTAAGTTTGTGGCGACGTCGGTGGCGCTGTACGGCGGCGGCAGCGATCGGTGGGACGGTTATCCCAAAGAACGAGCCGAACTCCTACGATTCATCGCGGCCAATAATGTTCGCGGGGTGGTATTCTTGAGCGCCGATATGCATTATGCCGCGGTGATTAAAATTCCCCGCACGAAGGGCCTCAAAGAGATTGCCGCTGGCCCGCTAGCCGCGGCGATGAACGTGATCACCAACAGCGCGGCGAGCCGGTTTGAATTTTTTTCCAACCAGACGTTTAACTTCGCCAAAGTGACGGTGGATCCCAAGCTGGATCCAGCGCACGCTTTGGTCGAGTTCATCGATGAGAAAAATCAGCTGATGCATTCGACGAGGATTAAGGCGGTGTGAATTCGCTTCTCGGCGTGATCTCGCAGGTTGCTGAAAAACTCTGTCGGAGTCCTTCGACGGTGCTCAGAGCCCGTCCTGAGCTTGACGAAGGAACGAACGGAGGGGATTTGATATCATTGAGGATTTTCCGTTCATGCTGAGGTTCTCGAAGCATTCCGAACCTTTTTTCCGCAACCTGCTAGACTGGTATTTCCGGGAAAGGGCAAGCGATCTGGGCTAGACGCGTTTGCGGCGGTTCGGTATGGCTTCCGGGTTGATCACCCGGGTCCATTTGCCTTCCATGTAATCGAGGATGTTGTTCACTGCATTCTCGGCGAAGCCTTCGAAGCCCGAGTCCGTGGGCCAGCCAAGATGAGGAGCGAGCACGACGTTATCCAGCGCCAGCAAAGGATGGTTTGCCGGCAGCGGCTCTTCGACAAATACGTCCAAAGCCGCGCCGGCGATGGCGCGCTCTTGCAGCACGCGTACCAGCGCCATCTCATCGACGATGGCGCCGCGCGCGGTGTTGACGAGATAGGCGCTTTTTTTCATCAGCCGCAATCGCGCTTCGTTCACAAGATTCCTGCTCTGATCCGAAAGCGCGAGGTGAACCGAGACAACATCAGCTTGACGCATCACATCATCCAGCGCCATATATGTCGCATGGGATTTTGCCGCGCGCTCAGCCGTCAGCGTCGGGCCCCAGGCGATGACGTTCATACCGAAGGCTCGGGCAATGGCCGCGACTTCGGTTCCAATCTTGCCAAGCCCTAAAATCCCCAGCGTCTTTCCCTTGAGAACGTAACCTAAAACCATCGGCCACTCGCCCCGGCGCATGGCTTGATCGCTCTGCGGAATGCGGCGCATGACGGCGAGCATGAGGCCGAAGGCCAGTTCCGTGGTGCTATTGCCGCCCGGCGCCAGGGCGACGATAATCCCCGCGCGCGTGGCGCCTTCAATATCTATGTGATAGGCGTGATTGCCCGTTTGCGAGATGAATTCGAGATCGGGCAGAGCTTGAAGCAGCGCGGCGGGAAACTTGGTGCGCTCGCGAATCGGAATGATCGCCTGCGATCCGTGCAGCGCTTCGATCAGCGCCGGTTGCGTGGCCAGCTTTTCGGTGAAGACTTGCACCTCGGCCTTTTGCCGCAGCCGCCGAATCGCTTCGGTGTCTCCGATGGCGCGCTGGTAATCGTCGAGGACAGTGACTTTCATATCAAAATGACCGGAGACCGAAGACGGCAGACGGGCCGGCGGTCCCCGGTCCTCGGTCCTCGGTCAGCGGTCATCCGTCGTACCTCCCTACAGCACCGCGATGCCGGCGATCTCGATCAAGTAATCGGGATGGGCGAGTCCCTTGACGATGACCAGAGTGCTGGTCGGAGGCGTCTTCCTGTATTGCTGGCGGCGCACTTCGTTGTAGCCTTCGCGGTATTTTCGATCGGTGATGTACGTCGTCGTCATCACCAGATTGTCCAACGTTCCGCCGGCTGTCTTGAGGACGGCTTTCAGGTTCGCGAAAACCTGCTCAGTCTGCGCTATTATGTCTCCTTTGCCGACAACGTTGCCGTCTTTGTCAGAGGCGGTCTGTCCGGCGATGAAAAGCAGCTTGCCGCCGCTATTCAAGATCCCCTGGCTGTAGCGCGGCCGTGGGTCGCTTAACGTTTTGGGTTGAATGACCTTTCTTGGCATATGGCACCTCTTTCTACTTGGTTGGGTATCTTTTCGCCATCTCGTTGAAAAAACCTTCTTTCTCCAGTTCCTGGAGAAAACTCAAATCGACAAATTGCTCCGGCTTAAAGTTCTTCGCTTTGGGGAGCTGCGGCGCGAGCACGTCGAGCATGAACTGAATCCCTTTCAGCGTCGGGTAGGGCTTTTTGGGAATCGACTTGATATAGGCGTTGTAAGAGTCTTCGAGGACGTTGGGATCGTTGGTGCGCATGTACTTGGCGAAAACCCGCTGGGTTTCTTTTTTGTTGGCGTAAGCGAAGTAAATCGCTTCGACAAATCCCTTGAGTGCCGACTTCACGACCTCCCGGTTAGCGGCGATATAGGCGGTGGAGGTGGCAAAGCCGTTGCCCTGAACTTCTATGCCGAGATCGCCCACTTGCACGAGTTCGCTGAGCCCCGCTTTGCGCGCCAAGGGCGCCGCGGAAGTCGCCAGGAACGTCGCATCGACGTAGCCTGAATTGACCGCGGCGATGCGCTCGGGGTCCAAACCGGTGGGAAGGAGGGTGAATTCTTTTAAGTCAGCGTTCAAGTGGCGCGCTACAATGATCGATGCGTAGTGCGTCGATGAATTAAAACCGGTAATGCCTAATCGTTTGCCTCGAAGTTGTTCCAACTGGGTGATGCCGGGCCGGGTAAAGATGATGAAATCGTATTTATTTTCG
>JAUYJC010000496.1 GCA_030688735.1 Deltaproteobacteria bacterium | reverse complement strand
ACATCGAAGTGGTCTTCGATGCCGTCTTTGCCCCGGCCGGTGACAAAAATAATTTCCTGGATACCCGCGTCCACCGCCTCTTGCACCACGTACTGAATCGACGGGATATCGACGATGGGCAACAGCTCTTTGGGCACGGTCTTGGTAGCCGGCAAAAAACGGGTCCCCAGACCTGCTACGGGTATGACCGCCTTTTTGAGTTTCATGATGATTAGAGAATGGCGTTAAACAGCCCTGCGCGCTTTCCGTTCTTCAGTTTCCTGGTCGGACTTGCAGCGGATACAAAGGGTCGTCACCGGGCGCGCCTTGAGACGCTCGATGCCGATTTCTTCACCGCATTGTTCACAGATACCGTACGCGCCATTGTCCAGCCGTTGGAGCGCTTCTTGAATCTTGAAAATCAGTTTGCGCTCGCGGTCGCGGATGCGCAGGACCGAGTTCCGGTTGGACTCCATCGAAGCCCGGTCGGTGGGGTCGGGAAAATTCTCATCGTCGTCCATGTCTTCCACGGTCTTACCGGCTTCGGAACGGAGCTCCCGCAAGCGCTGGTTGAGGAGACTGCGAAAGAAATCCGTATTCTGTTTATCCACTGAACCCTCGATCGCCTACGATCAACCAAAATTTATAACATTATAAAACTCGCATGTCCAAGCCGCAACGGCTCGGCGCTGGTGCAGAGTCCAAGGCCCGGCCTCAGTCGCCGTAGGCCACCGGGCGCGGGTGTTTGAGCACAAAAACTTCAGTCGCTTTGGGCAGCATGCCGCGGTGCAAGGTTAACTGAGAGGCGGCGATTTTGCGGATCGGGTAGTGTTCCTTGGCGAAGGCGGCGAAAAGTTCTCCCTGGCGCGCCACGTCGTAGTGCATCGGAATCACGATCGGCGGCTTGACCTGCTCGACCACTTTCACGATGTCGTCGAAGCCGAGATTGGTCATGGCGTCGATGGGAATCATCATGACATCGATCCGCTGCATCACCTTTTCCTGCTCCGGCGTCAACAGATGGCCGATATTTCCCAGGTGAGCGATGCACAGGCTGCCCATCTCGTAGATAAAAATGGAGTTGGCCACCCCGCCCCAGCTCACCCCGCGCTGGCTGGGAATATTGACGATGGCGATGTCTTTTACGGTGGTCCGAATCGGATTCCAGGTCTGCTTGAAGGTGATGCCGCGCAGAATGATCGGATTCCCGGTCACCGCGCCGGTGTTATTATGCGTGAAGTGGTCGTTGCTCACGGTCACGGCGTCCGCTTGAATGCCGGGGGTGACGTTGAAGTTGGGGTCCGCCACCACTTTGGTCTGGCTGCCGGAATGAATCAAGAAACTCGAATGACCGTACCATTGGAGAAAATAGTGACCGAGAGCGGGTCCCTTGCCAGGGCGAGCTTGAACCAGTTTTTTGCCGTGATCGAACAAATGAACCAAAGATGGATTGCAGAATGCTTGAACGATGCCGCGAAACGGCACCAGCAAGGCTGCCGCCAGCAAGCCAACGAAGTTTCGCCGTCTCATCTTTGCTCCTCGATAATCAACGCGGTGAAGGTTGACACTTCGGTGTCCGAATCTTTCCAGGCGTGCTTGCGCAGACCGGCCTTGACGCAAGTTTGTTCGAGAAAGGTCTTAATGTTCCATCGATACTGTGTCGCGACTTGAGGCAGCAAGACTCCGCGCCGCCCTTGCCGCGCAAGATAGAGACCATGCTTGCCGATCTCCAAGGAAAGCGGAGCTGCGGTCCGGACCAAAGGCGATAAGACAGAAATTTCAATGCGGATGTCTTCAAGCTCGCTTTCCGACACGGGTTCAACCCGGGAATCCCGCGACGCGGCGGCTTCGGTCATTTCGATCACGGTTTCATACAACGGTGAGCGCGGCGCGCAATCGCCGATGCAGCCACGCAGCTCCCCCTGGTTGTGCAGGCTGACGAACGCGCCGTAATAATCGCTTTTCAGAAAACGATCGTCAATGCTCTCGAACTCACGCGCCCGGCCCAGGACAAAAGTTTCCAGGGTTCGCCGTGATAATTCAATCAGTTTTTTCTGCGACTCGAACGGCAGGTGAACGTCCCGCATCCTGTTTTCCGCCTGATTGCCGCTACTCTATCGCCGGCCCAGTTCTGTTTCAAGGCGTAAAGTCCGGCGGCGCGCCGGTGGCCGGGAACGCATATTCTTTCTTTGCCCGCATGCATTTGCTATCGTAATCGATGAGGACATTGACGTCGACAAGAAGAGAGGCGCCGGGATGATTTCCATAGATGAATTTCGCAACCTAGAGCTCAGAGTGGCCACCGTCAAGTCCGCCGAGCCCCATCCCAACGCCGACAAGCTGCTGGTTCTGCAAATCGATCTCGGCACCGAACAGCGACAAATTTGCGCGGGCATTAGAAACCACTATGCGCCCGAAGAGTTGGTCGGCAAACAAATCGTGGTCGTCGCCAATCTCGAGACCGCCAAACTGAGAGGCCTGGAGAGCCAAGGCATGCTGCTCGCCGCGTCCGACGAGGGGCGGGTGATCATCCTCTCGCCCGAGAAAACCGTACAGCCAGGCGCCAAAGTTTCCTGAATCGCCGCCTCGAAACGCGGCTTTAAATTTACTCGATGCCGACTATCCCCACGGGCCGTCCTACCCTCTGCACCATCGATCTCGCTGCCTTGCGCTGGAATCTGCGCCAGGTCCGCGCCAAAGTCGGGGCTCAAGTCAAAATCCTCTCGATGATCAAGGCTAATGCCTACGGCCACGGCGCGCCCGCCGTCGCCCGAGTCCTGGCCGAGGAAGGCAGCGATGCCTTCGGCGTGGCGACCCTTGAGGAAGGAATGGAATTGCGCCAGGCGGGCATCCGCTCGCCGATCCTGGTGGTGGCCGGGACCTATGTGGAACAGCTCGATCAATTCTTAGCCAACGACCTGACGCCGGTTGTCCACGAACTCGATGGCATGCGACGTTTGGACGCGGCCGTTCGAAACCGGGTTAAGATGCTCGATGTTCACGTGAAGATCGACACCGGCATGGGACGCATCGGTTTTCTCGCTAACGAAATGAATGGCTGGCTTGACGAGTTGAAAAAACTCAAAGCGCTGAGGCTCCAAGGAATCTTCTCCCATTTTTCGACGGCGGAAAACGTCGCGGGCGATTTTACCCGCGCGCAGCTCGCGATCTTCTCGGACCTGGTCCAGCGGCTGCGCGCCGAAGGCATCGCGCCGCCGCTGGTTCACCTGGCCAACAGCGCGGCGACGATCACTTTGCCCGCTGCTTATTTCGACATGGTCAGGCCGGGCATAATGCTCTACGGCATTTACCCGTCCGCGGCGATGGCGAATCAGATCGAATTAAAGCCGGTCCTGTCCTGGCAAACGCGCATTGTTCAGCTCAAGAAAGTCCCCGCCGGCGCGAGCATCAGCTACGGTCAGACCTTCGTCACCGAGCGCGAGAGCCT
>JAUYJC010000494.1 GCA_030688735.1 Deltaproteobacteria bacterium | reverse complement strand
CGAAAGCCCAGGCTCGGCCTCGATCGTGCCCTGGATCCACTTGAGGGTTTCTCCAGAAAACTGCTGCCCACAAACAATCACACTCGTTATATAGCATTAGACATTTCCCGTGTCCAGCAAAAAGATGTGTCGCATGATTAGGTCAAGGGGGAGAGAACAGGACAGCGGAACAAGAAAACAAACAACCGAGTAAATAATGAGAACCACGACGGAGAACCAAACGGCTGAGCATAACACCGACCCTATTACCCTCGAAGTGATCCGGCACGGCCTGGTCTCGATCACCGATCAGATCGACGCCAACATCACGCGCACTGCGTTCAGCCCCTACGTCTACGAATACAAAGACTTCGCCGTCGGCCTGGTGAGCGCCAGGGGCGAGCTGATCGCCCAGTGCACCGGCGGCATGCCGGTGTTCGTCGCCGATTCCGTCGGCAAGGCCGTGCAAGACGGGCTCGCCACTTACGGGCGCGGGCGCATGAACCACGGCGACGTTATCGTCTGCAACCACGCCGCCATCCAGGGCCAGCATCTCAACAACACGGTGATGTACACGCCGATCTTCGCCGGACCGATGCGCGACCGGCTGATCGGTTTCTTCGCCATCAACGTCCACTGGATCGACATCGGCGGCTCGACGCCGCGCTCCAGCGACATCTTCATGGAAGGGCTGCAACTGCGCTCGATCAAGCTGTGGTCCAAGGGCAAGCCAATCGAAGAAGTCTACCGCGTCATTGAGAACAACACGCGCTTTCCCGAAGAGCTGATGGGCGACATCGCCGCGCAGCATGCCGGCTGCATGCTCGGGCGCGATCTCACCACGGCCCTGGCCGACAAATACGGCGTCGAGACTTTCCTCTCCGCAGTGACAGTGATTCTCGATCAAAGCGAGGCGGCGGCGCGCGCCCAGATTCGCGCGCTCCCCGACGGTGTCTACAGCCACGATGCGTTTCTTGACAATGACGGTGAAGGCGACGAGCCGGTTCCAATCGGTGTGAAAATCATTATCGACGGCGATGAGATGACCGTCGATTACACCGGCGTCGCCGACCAGGTTAAAGGTTGCTACAACTCCGGCTACTACGGCGGCGGCAGAACCACGGCGCGAGTGGCGTTCAAGTACCTCATCGCCGGCAGCGAGCCGGCCAACGAAGGCACGTTCCGACCGCTGAAGCTGATTCTACCCGAAGGTAAATTGCTCAATGCCGCGCCGACGGCGCCGATGGGCAACTACTCCCAGCCCTTCCCCACCGTCATCGACGCGATCATCAAAGCCCTGGAAAAGGCGATGCCTGAGCGGGTCACGGGCGCGCATTTCGGAACTTTTTCCGGCGTGCGCTTTCGCGGCGCGCGATTGGATAACGGCAAACCCTTCGACTGCCACGACAGCGGCCACGGCGGCTGGGGCGCCTGCGCGACCCACGACGGCGCCGGGCCCTTTCGCACCATGGCCCACGGCGACACGCGCATCATCCCCGTCGAGCTGCAAGAGTCGATGTACCCCTATCGCATTTCCGAGTTCAGTCTGCGCGAAGACTCCGGCGGCCCCGGCAAGTTTCGCGGCGGCCTAGGCTTCCGCAAGCGATACGACATTCTCGGCCCGTGCAGCTTGCAGGCGATGTTCGACCGCGTGCAGTGCAAGCCCTGGGGCGTGGCCGGCGGCAAGGAAGCCAAGTCGGGGCAAATCACCATTCTTAGAAAATCCGGTGAAAAGAAAATCATGTACAAGAGCAAAGATTACCCGCTGGAGCCCGGCGACACGATTATCGTCGAGACCGGCGGAGGGGGTGGTTACGGCCCGCCCTCGGAACGGCCCCGCGAGCTGATCGATCGCGACCTGCGGCGCGGGTATGTCTCGCTGGAATCAGCTGCCAGCGAATACGGGACGGCGGTGGATCTACAAACACACCGATGAAACAGAGTCCTTCCTGACTTTCCGCTTTCATCCTTCCGCCTTTCCCTCGCGCGCCTTGACGCCCGTTCCCAACCAGTGCCATAATCCGGCCCGTTTGCGAAAACGTCACACGGAGCGGATAGTAACAGCGCTCGACCGCTCCAATTCTGCGCGGAGATTTTAATTAGCGTTTGTTTTTCGCATACCAGAAAACATGAAGCCTCGATCGCAAATCTTGATCATCACCGGCGCTACGCTATTGCCGCTCCTAGCCTTCGTGTGCGTAACGCTAGTCCTACATTTCGAAAGCGGGCGGGAAACTCAACTACAAAATCTGTTGCGACTGCGCGGGCGCTCTCCTTGGCGTTGGACAAAGACTTCGAGGCCCGCGTGGCGGCGCTAAAGACCCTCGCCCAATCCGAGCGCCTTCATGCCGGAGATCTGAAATCGTTTTACGAGGAGGCAATGCGGGTGGTTCCGGTCCATGAGGGAACGGATGCGATTGTCCTGGTTGGCTCCAACGGCAATCAGGCCGCCAATACCCGCCGGCCCTTCGGCGAGAACCTCTCTCAATTCGGCGACCCAGATTTCATAAGAAAGGTGATTGAAAGCCGCCGCCCCGCGGTCTCCAACCTTTTTACCACCCGTGTCGTGCAACGGCCGGTCATCTCAATGGGCGTGCCGGTGGTGGTTGACGGAGTGATAAAATACGCTTTAACGATGAGCTTGTCGCCGGCGTTCATCCAGAGACTCCTGGAACAACAAGCGATTCCGTCCCATTGGTTATCGACGATCATCGACGCCAACAAGATCATCGTCGCCCGAACCAGAGACATGGATAAGCTCTTGGGCAAGACCGCCAGCCCAAGCCTGACCGCGAAAAGCGCGGAAAATGCCGAGGGCTGGTGGATCGGACAACCTTTCGGCGGCGAGAAATCTTATGTCGCTCATCGGCGGTCGAACTTCTCGGGTTGGACGGTCGCCATCGCGGTCCCCGTCTCGGCAGTCAATCGTCCTCTATGGCAGGCTCTCGGTTTCATGATCGGCGGCATCGTGTTTTTTACTCTGGTGGCGCTCGGCATCGCCTTACTTTTTTGGCGCCGCATCCTGTCCTCGATCACGGCGTTATTGGAAGCCGCCAAAACGAGGGGCGGGGGCCCGACACCAGAGATCGAAGCATCGCCGATCGTCGAGCTCGATCAAGTAAGAAAGGAAATTGAAACGGCGGCCGGCGAACGAAAAAAAGCCGCGGACCGGTTACAGTATGAAGCTCTGCTGGTCCAGAAGATCACCGAAAGCGTCGCGGAATCGATTTTCATCACGGATTCGGACGGTCACGTCACGTTCGTTAACCCAAAAGCCTTAGACACCTTTGGCTTTAGCGCCAAGGAATTGTTGGGACATTCGCTGCATGAAAAAATCCATGATCGGCACCCCGACGGGACGCCCTTTCCGAGAGGCGAATGCGTTTTCGCCCACACTCGTACCACGGGCAGGGTGATAACCAATCATGAAGACGTTTTCTTCCGAAAGAACGGCACGGCCGTGATCGTCGAATGCAGCCATGCTCCTCTGGAGGCCGACGGCCGGCCCATCGGCACGCTTCTGATCGCGCGCGACATCACCGACTCACGGCGCCAAAGCAATGGTGGAAGTTTTCAAGGCACGCAAGAATGAAAGGCAGCCCATGACCGACGCGGCCGGCTCACCCATCGACCCCATCACCATCGAAGCGATCCGCCACGGCTTCGTTATGATCGCGGACCGCTATTTATTCGGTTTCGCGCTTTCATATTTCAGCCTTTCCGATTATGAATGAAGAATCTGGTCTAGAGCTTTATCGGAGGCAATCCATGGATTACCCACGCAAACACTGGACTCTCCTTATCATCCTCTCCTTGATGGTCAACCTGGCGATGTTTTCAAGGCCGCAGGCACAAGAGAAAATTCTCATGTCTTATGGCGGCCATAACGAAACCGTCGGCCCCATGTGGGTGGCGGCCGATAGGGGATTGTTTAAAAAATACGGGCTCGAAGTGAATATGCTTCAGTTACGCAACGGCCAGGTCAGCCTGACCGCCGTGATGGCAGGCGATGTCCAGGCATTTTGGCCGGCGGTTTCCTCGGTCCTCAGCGGCGTTTCCGGTGGAGCGAAACTCGGCTGCATCGCCTCTCCTTTTAACCGAATCGCTCGTGAGCTGATCGTCCGCAAAGAAATCGACTCCCTCGCCGCGCTGCGCGAGAAGACTTTTGGCGTCCAGAGCATCGGCGGAGGATTCTGGCTGCAGACGATGATTGTTCTGGACCGGCTGGGTGTGGACCCGGACAAGAACGGGCTGAAAATGCGGATCATTGGCGACGAGCCGACGATTCTCCAAGCCCTGCTCGCCTCGAACATCGACGCCGCGGTGATCACCAACGCCTCCGCGGCTGTGGCTAAACGAGCCGGGCTCCGGTCTTTAGTGAATAGGACCGATTTACGCGTCCCGTACCAGGGCGTCGGCATCTGCACCCGCAGCGACCGCATCGCGAATTCGCCGGATCTTATGCTGCGTATGGTGAAAGGGATGGTTGACGGCCTGGTCTTCATTCACGACCCGCGCAACAAGCGAGAAGTGATGGGCATCTTGAAAAAGCACCTTCGGCTGAGCAGCGATCCAGACGCCGAGACCTCCTACGATTCACTACGTTTGGTATCGACCCTTGATGTGACGCCCGATCCTGAGGCATGGAAAAACATTCAAAAGTTTGTTGCTCGCGCCAATCCAAAAGTCGCCCAACTCGACGTCAACCAAATCATCACTGGCAAATTCGTAAAGATTTTAGAAGACACGGGTTACCTGCCGGAGGCGAGAAAGAAATTGGGGCTTTAAATCGAGCGCGGCGGACAGCTTCGCCGCGACGAATTGATTGATTGGGACTGTTTGAACGATTTGAACGGCTTGAACGATTTGAACCGTTCAATCGGGACAAAGGTCATAGTGAATTTAACCAGAGCGACCTCAAAAGTTTGTTGCATGGAGGAATGATTATGCATGGCGGCAAAGCGATGGTGGAAGTTTTCAAGCGGGCGGGGGTGAATTATATCTTCTGCTCGCCCGGCACGGAATGGCCGCCGGTATGGGAGGCGTTCGCGGAAGCCAAGGAGCGCGGCGACACCAGCATCCAGTACATCAATTGCCGTCATGAAGCGCTCGCCGTCGCCATGGCGTCGGGTTACACCAAGGTCACGGGCAAGCCCCAAGCGGTGCTGCTGCATGCCACCGCCGGGCCGCTCAACGCGGCCATGTATCTGCGCGCCGCCTATCAGGAGCGCGTGCCGATGGTGATTTGTTGCGGCGAGACTTCCGCTTACGGCGAAGATACTCGACTGCCCGATCCCGGCAACCAATGGGTGCATGATCTCGTCGACATCGGCGGCCCCGCCGAGCTACTGCGCCGCTGCGTCAAGTGGGCGGACCGCGTCACCTCGCCGACGATTCTCGTCAGCAGCATCGAACGGGCGATGCAGATCGCCGTCGAGCCGCCGGCCGGGCCGGTGCTGCTCGGCGTGCCGTTCGAATGTATGTTGGACGAAGTCGCAATGCCGCAGAATAGCCGGCCCAATCGCGTCGAGCGCCCCGTCACCATCGACGAGCGCGCCATCGACGAAGCCGTGGACCTGCTGCTGCGCGCCGAGCGTCCGGTGCTCCTCACCGAGCATTTGGGACGCGATGCGGCGGCGATTAAACCGCTGGTCGATCTGTGCGAGTCGCTGGCGATTCCGGTGATGGAGTCCTACCGCCCCGCGTTCGTCAATTTTCCGCGCGATCACGGCTTGTTTCTCCCCTATGATCTGCGCCGCGTCCAGGCCGCCGACCTCGTGCTCATGGCCGACGCCGTGAGTCCTTGGTATCCGCTCGACAAAGGACCGAAAGCCGACGCCAAGGTGATTTTCCTCGGCGACGAGTTTCCCTATTCGCGCCTGCCTTTCTGGGGCTACAAAGTCGATCTCGCTCTGGTCGCGCCGCCGGCCGCGACCCTGACGCGGCTGGTAAACGGCGTGAAGCGCTCCGAAGCGTTCGCCGCCAAACGGGCCGCCTATCATGAAGCGTTGCGGCAAATTCAACAAGAGCATGACAAACAGTTTGGCGCCATGCACGCCGACGCCAAAGCCCATTCGGGCGATGTCCCGGTCGATCCCCGCTGGCTTTGCCATGCGCTCGGCGAAGCGCTTCCAGCCGACGGCGTCATCGTCGAAGAGACTACCACGCACCGCACGTTGATCCAAAATTTAATTCCGCGCAGCGAGCCAATGTCCTATCTCGCGCGCGTCACCGGCGGCCTGGGCGTGAGCCTGGGATACGCGCTCGGCGCCAAGTTGGCGATGAAGGACCGTCCGGTTTTCGTGCTGGTGGGCGACGGCGGCTTTCATTACAATCCGGTGCCGTCATGCCTGGGGGCGGCGCAGGAGCATGGTTTGCCGATCACGGTCATCGTGTTCAATAATCAGCGCTATCTCTCGATGGAGCGCGGCCTGCTGAAGTACTATCCAGACGGCGCCGCCAAGAAGACCAACGTCCATTTCGGCGGGCCGATTCCCGGCGCCGACTACCGTCACTACGCCGACATTTACGGCGGCTATGGCGTCCAGGTGAAAGACCCGAAGGAAATCAAACCGGCCGTGGAGCGGGCGCTCAAAGAAAACGCCGC
>JAUYJC010000486.1 GCA_030688735.1 Deltaproteobacteria bacterium | reverse complement strand
ATATAGATCTCGCGGTTGGTCCAAGCGTAGACGCCCCTCTTGCCTTTGATTTTGGCTTCGTCGTCGTAGGCGCCGAGCTCCGGCGAAGTGTGCTCCTGAAGCAGGTTGTCTTGCAGCATGAGCGCGAGGTACTCAGGACTGGTTTCGACGACGTCGGCGAGAAAACGCGCCGCGCCGACCTCTTCGCTCAAGCGCTTGAGCAGCGCTTTCGAATCGCTGCGCCAGACGTTGACCTTAACGAAGGGGTACTTTTTCTCGAACTCTTTAGACACCGGGCCGGCCACCCAGGTGTTCGACGTGTAGAAGGTTATCTGGCCTTCTTTTTTTGCGCCTTCCAGCAGAATCTTTTCCCTGTCGGCGCCCGTGTGGAAAGCAAGCTCAGCCGCCGACATCGTCTTGGTTTGCGCTGCCTGCGCTGAGGTCGCAAGGAATCCGAATCCAAGCACCATCAGCGCAACGACGGACCTTAGCGGCGGTTTCCGGTTCATTGTCGTCCCCTCCTCTTGGAAAAAGCGCGGGCTATTCGAAATAGCCTGACTTGTACGCCCAGAGCCACAGGTAAGCGATTTTTTCGTTGTAAAGCTCCGCGTAGCCGACGTGTCCGTAGCGCGGGATTAGGACGACATGGGCGCCGCGTGTGGCGGCGGCGTATTTGGCCCCCATGAACATCTCACGCTTGTCTTCGAGCTTCTCGCCTTTGACCCAATGGCCCTTGTCGTTTTCGCCGGCGGTTAATAGGACGCGTATGGTTTTGAGCCACTCCGGGTCGGGCTCTTGCAAATGATCGAAATACTCTTCGCGCGGCAGCCCCGTGCGCTTGGGATAGTCTTCGAGGATGCCCACCGCGGCGTTGTGCTGGTTGTCGCACAGGCTGGTTTTCATCTGGGAACGCAGTGGGCTCACCAGCCGGATGTAGTCCTCGCCGCCGCCCCAGGGCGTGAGATCGGGCGGGTCTATATAGCCAGACTCGCGAAAAGAATCAGGCGAGCGACGCGAGATGTGATCGACCGGCTTCTCGGCATATTTTTCCGCGCCGGTCTGGTTACGCCATTGGAGCCGCCAGCCGTCCGGTCCACCGCTGCCGAAGCCGACCAGACCGATGACCTTGGTCTTTTTCGCAAAGCGGGTGAGATGGGCGGCCACCGGCCCGCCGGTGGAATGACCGAACGCCAAAATTTCCCGGCCCCCGAGATGTTGATCGGCGAGCAATCCCGCCCCCTGCAGAATCATGTTGAAGGTGCATTTCAGGTTGCGGTCGAGGATCTCGTCCTTCGGCAGGTCACGGTCCATTAGATAGACCGGTTGTCGTTCCGCTATCGGAACCTTCCAAACGCCCCCCGGAGGATAGTGGCCGGGATAGGTCAGCGCCAAAGCTTTGAATCCCTGGGCCGCAAGCACGCGGGCAAGTCCCGGCCTGCCGTCGGGTGTCAGGTCCATGATCTTTTCGCTGCCGGCGCCGCCATGAAATAGTACAAAGGCGCGTTTATCGTTCGTTTCTTTCTCCGGCGTGTAGAGCGTGCCGTGGATGTCCCAGTCGTAACCGTTGCGGTTGTAGCGCGCCGTTACGTCGGCGCTTGAGAAATGACCGTCGGCGTAAGGCGGCGTGAAAGCCAACCATTCGTCCCAGGTGAGCTGGAGTAAGAGTTCTTGCGAACTGAGTCCCGCCAGGTATTTTTCAACCGCGCCGGCCGTCGTTATCATAATCACCTCGATGGACTATGCGCGCACATAGTTGTCCAGATACCACTTGGCGATTTCCCCTTTGGTGCAGAACCAAACATCTTTGAATCCCTTGGCGTAGCGAATGCACTCCTCGAAGACGCCGATGATATTGGGTCTGCCGCCGATATGCGCATGCACCAATGCGTCGATAAGCTTGGGCGAACCCGCTTGGCCTTCGGCGTAGAGATAATCGAAGGCGGTCTTGAAGCTCTCGAAATAGACCCGCGCGGAATTCTTCGGGTGAAAGATCAGCGAATGGTCGTTGGCATAATCGAGGCGCGGCATGATGACCAGCGGCTTGCCGTTGATCATGCGGTGTTCGGGTATGTCCGGGCCGAAGAGATCGCCGCTCCAGTAGATGCCTTCTTCAACCAGGTGGTCGAAAGTATGTTCATTGATTCTATGACCGGGGCTGACCCAGCCGACGGGGCGTTTGCCCGTCACCGAGGCGAGGCTCTGCAAAGTTCTCTTGATCAGCTCTTTTTCCTGTTGCGGTTCGAGCGCGGTCAGGTAGACGTCATTGACCCAGCCATGGCCGACGATTTCATGCCCGGCGGCTTGCAATTCTTTTAGCGCGTCGGGAAAATCTTCGGCAACCCGGCCGTTGGTATCGATGGTGCCTTTGACGCCATTGCGGCTGAGCGTCTCCATGACGCGCCAGATGCCGGCCCGGCCGCCATATTCGCCGTAGGCGAGGGAGGCGTAATCGGGCTTGTCGCCGCCGCGCCGGTACTGGGAAAATTTTTCAAACGCTTCGAAAGCAACGAAGAAACTAACCGCGATCTTGGCGTCGTTAGGCCACTTGATGGTTATGGGTCTCATCGTTTGATCCTTGTCAGGACTTCGGTCCGTCGAAAACTTTGCGAAACAGCTCGTAGTTTTTATTGAAGTCATCGCCGGCACTTATGTCATCGACCACGAAATTGACCTTGTCTATACCCTGGACAGTGGTCGGGATGCCGATGCGGGTCGGTACCCGGCCGAAGGACGCGATGATTTTCTGGCCCTCTTCAGAGAGCATGAATTCAACGAAAAGCTTTGCCGCATTTGGATGGGCCGCTCTCGCGCCGACGCCGATCGGCTGAAACTTGGTAAAGACCGGCTCCTGAGCAACCCAATCCACCGGCGCGCCTTTGCGCTTGGCATCCTCGGCATTGTGAACGTAGGTGTTCAGTACCAACGGAAACTCGCCGGCGGCCAGGAGATTCGTCATGATCGTAAGGCCGGCATAGAGCCGAAGTTCCTGGGCGCCTAGCTTCTTCATGTAGGCATTCCCTTCTCCTCGCCCATGCGTTTGAGCTTCCAGGCAAACCACTCAGGTTTCGTATGGTCCATGCCGATTTTTCCCTTCCATTTCGGGTTCAGGAGATCTTCGTCCGACCTGGGAACTTCATTGCGCTTGACCATGCGAGTGTTGTAACCGATAACGTTGGGCATCATGTAAACCGCCGACCAGTAACCTTCGGAATCGAAAAATCCCTTGTGAAGATGTTTTGCTGCCGTAGGCAGATACTTCCCGAGCAGATTTTTCTTCTTGAGAAAATAGGCCTGAGTTTCGGCGGACTGCACGACATCGAATTCATATCGTCCCGCTTGCGCCTCCGTCATGATCTTGGTGAGCAATCTTTCACCCACGGCCCGAAACATGCCTATCTGGATAAAAGGGTATTTTGCCGAAAAGGCGTTATTGAGTTTTTGCGCCTGGTCGACGGTCATCGACGTATAAACGACCAGCTTGCCCTCTTTCCTGGCGCCTTC
>JAUYJC010000479.1 GCA_030688735.1 Deltaproteobacteria bacterium | reverse complement strand
CCGACGGCGCTGCCTCCATAAAAAAAGCCTGAACCTCTTTCTTTAAGAGACCCAGGCGTTCGGCCGTCTTAATGCTTTGCACTTCCTCGTGGTCGATTCCACGTTCGCCAGTCGCGCAAAACTTACGAAAAACTTCTATCTTAGAAGCTCCTCCTTGTCAACGGTTTCAGGCTATTGGGGATTTATCCGAAGGTGTTTGCCAACGCCGCGCCGAATGTGCAAATATCCGCATGCTGATGGAACACCTCATCCTCTTCGATATCGACGGGACGCTGACGCGGACGCAAAACGGCTTTGTGCCATTTAATCGGGCGATCCTCGATACGTTTAGCGTCGCCGGTGATATCCGCTCGGTCTTCCCCGACGGCATGACCGACCCCCATATCCTCGAAGAAATTTTCGCCAGGGCCGGAGCGGCGATGGCGATCTCCGGTGAGCAGTTGAATCAGTTCGCAAATAACTTGCGGCGAAACTACGCCGCGGCACTGGGGGATGGGACGACGACCATTCGCGCGTTGGCGGGGGTGCCGGAGTTGCTGGATCAGTTGTCCGCCCACGGAAAGTTCGCCCAGGGCGTCGTCACCGGAAACTTCGAGGCCACGGCACGCATCAAGCTCGACGCCGCGGGGTTGGTTCGTCACCTGAGCTTAGGCGCCTATGCCAGCGACTCGAGCCACCGTCCCGATTTGCCACCGATCGCCAAACGGCGCTGGGAAAAAAGCGCGGGGCGAGCGATTCGGCCGGATGCTTGCGTCATCGTCGGCGACACGCCCAAAGACCTCGAAGCCGCGCGGGCCAACGGCATGAAGTGCGTGCTCGTCGGCACGGGGCGGCATCCCATCGAAGAGTTGCGGTATCATGCGCCGGATGCGGCGATCACCGATCTCACCGACACCGGCGCGGTGATCGATCTGTTGGAAAAACTCTAGACGAACAAATTTGCAATGTTCGGATGAAGAAGAGATCGGAAAAACGTGGCTCCCGCAAAGGCGCAAAGACGCCAAGTGACGTGCCCTCGGCCCGTCATCCCGAGCGAGTGCGAGGGATCTAAGAAAGATTTCTCCCTTCGGTCGAAATGACACCGAGCGTCACTTTGCGCCTTGGCGTCCCTTCGGCTTCGCTCAGGACATGCTTGGCGGGAGACAATTTCTTGAAGTGTTTCAGCCGAACGTTTTGAAGGGAAGAGGCTAAGAGGAGAATTATGCAATATCGAACCATCGGCAAGACCGGCGTGAAAATTTCCGAGATCGGCTTCGGCTGCGGCAACAATGCGGTGTTGATGGTCAAGGCCAGCCATGAAGATCAAGTGAAAGCCGTGCGCCACGCGCTGGATCTGGGGATAAACTTTTTCGATACGGCCTTCGCTTACGGCTTGGGGAAATCGGAAGAGAACCTCGGAGGGATTCTTAAAGAGCTGGGCGCCGAGCCAGTGATTTCCACCAAGATTCGGCTGGAGACCGATTGCGCCGGCGATGTCAAAGCTGCGACGATCCGCGCCGTCGAGGCGGGACTTTCGCGTTTGCAGCGCGACCGCGTCGATTTCGTCCAGCTCCACACCCGGGTCACGTTAGCGCGGGGTATGGGCAAGCGTTTCAGTTTAACACCTCAAGATGTCCTCGGACCCAACGGTGTAATTGAAGGCTTCAAAGCCATGCGCGACCGCGGCAAGGTCGGGCACTTCGGCTTTAGCGGGCTTGGTGACCCCAAAGCGCTGCACGAGCTTGTGGACAGCGGGGAGTTTCATGGTTTTCAGGCCTACTACAATCTACTCAACCCGAGCGCGGGCCAGCCGGTGGCGAAAGATTTCAGCGCCCTGGACTACGGACTCATCATTGACCGGGCAGCGGCGAAAGGCATGGGCGCTTTCGTCATTCGCATTCTAGCCGCCGGCGCGCTCACCGCCGATCCCAGCGCCGGCGGCGGCAGCAGCTCAGAGCCGCTTTCGCCGGGCTCCGATTATAATCTCGACCTGCAACGCGCGGAGAAAGTAAAAACGGCGCTGGGCGTGAGCGGAAAGGAATTGACCCAGGCGGCGATTCGCTTCGGGCTGATGAACTCCAAAGTCTCCACGGTCCTCGTCGGTTTCTCGAATACGGCGCATATCGATGAGGCAGTGGCCTGCTCCGGGGCAGAGGGCTTGTCGAAGGAACAGATGGCGAAGCTTGGGAGACTTTGGCAGACGGATTTCGGCAATTGAGCTAGGAGGTTACCCTCCTTCGCAGAAAGCCATCGGTGTAAACCCGTGGATGAATGCGAGGTGGGTACCCTCCGTAGCCTCGGCGAAGGAGGGTGCGCTCCGGAGGGTTCCGCCCCACGAAGCGTGTGGAAAGGTGCAACGGCCGTAAGACCGAGGGGCTCCACTCGCTGGCTCTATTTTTCATTCCGATCGGATTGATCATCGAATTGTGTTCCAAACAAAGCGCAACGAGGCTATGATAGCCATCGGAAATTTGGGCTAGAAAACATTCGAGTCTCAAGAGGTTAGCATGAAGAAAATTGCATTGGCGATTGTCGGGGTCCTCTTATGGTGGGCATCCGGCGATGCCCAGACTCCTTATTACCAGGGAAAGACCATGACGATTGTCGTCGGCACAGTGGCGGGCGATATCTACGATCTCTATGCGCGGTCGATTGCCTTGCACATGGGCAAATATCTTCCCGGCAATCCCAACATCATCGTGCAAAACATGCCGGGCGCGGGGCATATGATCGCGGCCAACTACCTCTACAATGTTGCCAAACCCGACGGTCTGACGATCGCTGGGATCTTGCCGACCCTTTACTTCGAGCAACTGATCGGGCGGGCGGAAGTCAAATTCGACTGGATAAAGTTCAACTGGATCGGCAACGCGACGAAATCCCCGCAAGTCTTATACATGCGCGCCGACGCGCCTTACAAGAGTATGGACGACGTGCGCAACGCCAAAGAGCCGCCCAAGTGCGGTACCACGGGGACCAGCAACATGGGCTATTTCGTGCCCAAGCTTTTGGGCGAAACCATCGGCGCGAAGTTTAACGTGATTGCCGGCTATCAAGGCGGCAGTGAGGTCGACCTGGCGGTGGAGAAGGGAGAGATTCAGTGCTGGTCGCTCAGCGCCGAGGCCTTTTTTTCCCGCGAGCCGTTCCATACCTGGCGCAAAAAAGGATTCGTTCGAGTGCTGGCGTACGGTGGCAAAAGCAGGGACGAAAAGTTGCCCGACGCGCCGACTGTTTATGAACTCTTAGACAAATACAAAACGCCGGAGTTGGGCCGGCGTTTGGCCATTGCGCTGCTCGCTGCGGGGGAGTTTCACCGGCCCTACATCGGTCCGCCGAATCTGCGCCCAGAGCATGTTAAGATGCTGCGCGAGGCATTCGACAAGACCATGAAGGCCCCGGAATTTTTGGCTGAGGCCGCCAAGAAAAAACTCGACATCGATCCGACGACGGGTGCGGAGGTCGAAGTCTTAATCAAGGAAGTGATGTCCCAGCCAAAGGATGTCATCGAGCGCCTGAAGGTGCTGATGGGGCAGTAGGATCAACCGGCCAGTTTAGTGTGCCGAGAGGTTCAGCTGGGAGCCGACGACTCCAGGATCGAGGATACTTATGAAAATCACGCGCATTCGTTCCCAGTTGGTTAAATTGCCGGCCGAGGAGCCGCTCGCCGGCGGGCCGCCGTTTTATCGGCCGTTTCATGAATTTGTGGCGGTCGACGTCGAAACGGACGCAGGGATCGAAGGAATTGGTTTCACGACTTTCAACGGACCGCTCGCGCCAACGCTCAAGCACGCGGTGGATCGGCTCGGCGCGCTCATCATCGGCGAGGATCCGCTGCGTACCGAAGCGGTGGGCCAAAAGCTCCGCAGCGCGGCCTGGGGTTCCGGCGCGGGGGGAATTTTTAC
>JAUYJC010000474.1 GCA_030688735.1 Deltaproteobacteria bacterium | reverse complement strand
AAAGGCTTCTACCACGATTCAGCCCTCGAGTCAGTTCGTCGTTCCTGATTGCCCTTATAAGACCGTTAATAAGGATACCGTATCGAATGCAATCCAACTCTTACCGTACTTCGTGGTTTTAAGGCAAGCGCTAAAAAAGGCTCCGCCGTGGGATGCCGTCTTCCTCCATGGCCAGACAGGAAACTATCTGGAACAATCTCAAGGGGCAGCTCTATCTGGGAGACGGGGACTTTGTGGAGCAGATGCAAGGGAGGCTGGGTGCAAGCGTATAGAGGACGTGAATATACCGCGGTTACAGCAACGGCCGCTGGCGCCATCGCTCGAAGAGATCCGTCGCAGACAGCCAACCCGGGAGCGCGCGATCCGGGCGGCGTAAGAGACCGGGGGATACAGTTATCAGCAGATCGCCGAGAAGTTTGAAGTGCATTTATAACGGTGGGACGGATCGTCAGAGGATCACAGAAGGTAAAAAGCACCGCCGGTGGGAAGAAATAACGTAGAACCAAGCACAATGCTACGATAATAGACCCCGCTCCTCTTTGCGCTTCATGGACGACGTGTTGGTGTTGGCTCCGACCCGGTGGAAGCTCAAAGAAGCGGTGCGGGTGCTGAACCAGACGCTGCAAGAACTAAAGCTAGAAAAGCACCCGGACAAGACTTACATCGGCAAGATCGAAAGGGGCTTTGACTTTCTCGGTTACCACTTCAGCCCGCAGGGCTGAGCATTACAACAGAAACGCTAATGAAGCTCGTTGACCGTGCATCCGACTTTATGAGCAAGAGCGGGGGGAGCCTGGAGGCTCCCCCCAGCTTGGGTTGTACGTGCTGCATTGTGTGAGGTGGGTTGAGAAGAGGGGCTAGGGGCGGAATCCTGAGCGAGAGCCCCGGGCCATGGCCGGGGGCCTCGAGTCGAAGGGTCGAATTGATCCTCGATGGGTGAACCTCGTATGATCGTGCCGTAAGCGCGTATCGGGAGACCCGGCGGGTGCGCTTGCGGGGAGGGCGAAACGCGGCGCTACGACTTTAGTTTGACAACCTAGGCGTGCAGGTGTAGGAGAACCTTAGATCCATGTTACGGAAAAACGAATCTTTCCAAAAACCAACAGGAGGCTTAATTATGATGCCACGCGTCAAGATGCAAAATTTTGTGGCGCTTCTAGGCCTGATAGTCTTAGCTGGCTGCGCCTCGGAGGTTGCAAAGAAGCCTGAGGTTTCACCCTCAAGCGCGTCGACTACGCGGCGGGGGCAAACGCCCGTCGATAAACGCCAAAGCGCGCAAGCCCCGCGCCAAGGAGGCGCGACATCGAGCCTGGAGGCACATCGAGGGGGCAAAGCTCCCGCTTCCGGCCCTTTGGTGGAGATATATTTTGACTTTGATAGCTACGATCTCCGCGCTGATGCGCGCAAAACGTTGCAGGCCCATGCGGACTGGCTGAAGGCAAACCCAGCGGCGCGCGTAGAAATCGAAGGGCACTGCGATGAGCGCGGGACGACGGAGTATAACTTGGCTTTGGGAGCGAAACGGGCCCGCTCAGCGCGGGATTACTTGGTGTCTCTGGGCCTAGCGGCCGCACGGATCTCTACGACCAGTTACGGCGAAGAGTTATCGGCGTGCAAGGAAAAGACGGACGCGTGCTATCAGAAAAACCGTCGCGACCGCTTTGTAATTATTGGCGCCCGGCCAACGTCGTAGGCTTTGCCGGCGGCTCTTCGCCGTACCGACAGGGCGTGTTTTTCTCGCACCTCTGGTGGTGGAGTTGCTTCTTGGCCACACGAGAAAAAAAATCATTTTTCCGCTTGACAAGAAACGGTCGTATAAAGTATACGACTTAAGACTGGTTATGTTGTAACTAAAGTCTTAATAGAGGAGGGGGATTCAATGAAAAAAGTTTCGATAATTACGAATGCCGTAGCGGTCTCAGCCCTATTCGTATTGGCATCATGCGCGACGGAAGACAAGATGCCTGTCAAACCAGCGGCTCCGCCTGCGAAAGCGGAAGCAAAGGCTCCGGCGAAAGCCAAGGTTGAAAAAGCAGGCGGCGATATCGGCCTTCTCGACACGGAGAAGAATTACCTGATTCTCGTCACCAAGGAAGGCAAGCTGGTTACTTTGGATTTCGATTCCAAGACCAAGGTGACGAAGCGTACTCCTACGCCGTCCAAGATGGCTGATATAGGCCTTGGTATGTCAGCCACCGTGACGTACACCAAGCAAGGTAGCAAGAACATTGCGAGCGGTGTCGAGTACAAGACGAAAAAGTAACGCGGTTGATCCAGTTGTTTAGCGCTACGGTCGCAGTCACTTATGAATCAGGAGGGATGAGGTAATGAGAACGCAATCAAAAATTGTCGGCGGATTGGCTTTGTTAATGGCGGTTGGTTTGATATCGCCGGTCATTGCTGCGGAAAAGAAAGCCGCCAAAGCCAAAGCAGAGAAGGTCTCTGGTGACATCGGTCTGTTGGACACCGAGAAAAACTATATGATCGTCGTGACCAAAGATGGCAAGCTGGTGACCGTCGACTTTAATCAAAAGACCAAGGTGACCGCTCTGAGGCCGAGTGCAGCCAAAATGTCGGATATTGGGCTGGGCTCGAAGGCTTCAGTGCAGTACACCAAAAAAGGCGGTAAGAATTACCTGAACGCGTTAGAGTATATTGCCAAAAAGGGCGGCGACTAAAATTTTCGTTGCAGGCCTAGCCGTGGGGTCAAGCGTCGCGGGGCCGTAATTTGCGTGCGGTGGTTTGCCGCACGGCTCACGCAAGGGGGAAATTGCTCTTTGGCAATAAGCGAGTATTAGGATCACCGTTTCCTGTCACAAGCGGCAACACAAAAGATATTCTCGCTCCACCCCCGGGGGAGGACTGGATGGTCAGTTCTCCCCCAAGTTTTTCTATTCGTTCCCTCATACTCGACAATCCGACGCCATGATCCCCGCTCACGTCAGTGGGGTCAAATCCTACTCCGTCGTCCGTGAGCGTCCCTCGTATCTCTGTTCTCGTCTGTTTTAGTGTTATATCAGCGTGGGACGCATGCGAATGCCGCGCAACATTCATTAGCCCTTCCCTTAAGACCAAATAAAGGTCTTGCTCCACCGCTTGGGGGAGGTTGAGGTCGTCGTCTGGTACGGTTTCCAAGGTAACCCGCATATCTATACCCTCGCGAAGAAACCTCAGATCGTCTCTCAATTTTTCGATCAGCATCCCCGGCGGACAGGATTGGATCTCTTTGCCGGCGAGGAAGTGTCGAATCACCTTCATCGAATTTCGTGTATCGTCTTCGATGGATCGGAGTTCGCGGTCCATCTCCCGGGGCGACCCTAGAAGCTGTTTACGGCAGGTCTCAAGGCGGAGAATCAGAGTGGCGAGCGACTGCAGCAATCCGTCGTGCACGTCTTGCATGATCCTGCGCCTTTCGACCAGCCTTCCGACCTCTCCGGCCGTTTTCGATAACGCCAAAAGTCTTTGGTTTTGCTTCCTTTCAAATTCACTGAGGTAGCCGATGAAATAAGCTAGGACGACGAGATAGACGCTTCGAACAATGAAACGATCAATCCCAAGCATGCCCCCCCACTCAAAGCTGAAACGAATGTACCCATATAAGGCCACTCCCGCCAGTGCCGCGCTAATGCCGCCTTTTATTCCATAGCGCGAGGCCACCGTAAATACCGGAAAAAAATAGTAGACGAAGAAGGGGGTTGCAGAACCCCCGGTCGAAAAAACGATGAGAGAAACCCAGATCAAATCAAAACAGGCGGCAGCGATGCCAATTTTTTCTAATACCGCGTGTTTGTGCACTGTGATATACCAAAGCCCGATGCTGTAAAGCACAAACGACCCGAGCGAAGCGTAAGACAGCAGGGGAAATGTGGCTGCCCGCGAAGGATTGAGTTGGATAACTAGCACCGCGACAATCGCAAACCCTAGTCTGAACCACGCGAATATTCTATCTTTTTGCGAAAGCCATTGGTCTTGAGGATTCATTTATTTCTCCAGCGGGATGCGACGCGGTCGCGCTGGCTTGATCCGGTGGACTCGTCTTACGACTGGGATTTTCCTCGTCCGAGGCTCTCAGTGGAACCCGTGCTGCTCTTCTGCCCCATGATAAGGAGCGCCGCCTTAAAGCGGTTGTTGACTTTGAGCTTGTCGAAGATATTGGTGAGATGCGTCTTGACGGTTTTTTCACTGATGAAAATCTTCTTCCCGATTTCATCGTTAGTGAGTCCTTCGGACACTAGCCTTAAAATTTCTTTTTCCCGTTTCGTTAGCATGTCGATCAAATCATTGTGAATTCCCTCGTGGACTTCGTTCAGTTGACCTCGGGCGATTTCTTCAAACGCATCCGCCGAAGGCGTTTCCTTATCGATCCATAGGCCGCCTTTGTGGACCGTTTTGATCGCCTGAAGCAAGGTCGGAAAATCGATCCCTTTGAGAACGTAGCCCTTTGCCCCACCCTTGGCGGCGTTCAAGATGTTTTCGTCTTCTGAATAGGCGGTCAAAATCAATACTTTGGTCGCGGGATTTTTCTCCCTGACGTCGAGCAAGGTTTGAACCACGTCGCCCTTTGGCATTTTGAGATCCAAAAGCAAAACATCAGGTTTGGTGCGCTCAATGACTTTGATTACTTCGTCCCCACGGGACGCTTCCCCGACGACGAGGATATCCTTTTCCAGCGAAAGGATCTTTTTGATCCCTTCGCGAAAGAGCGTATGGTCATCCGCGACCACGACTTTAATCGGCACCATGATTATTATCTCCCTGGGATGCGGAATTATACACCGTAAGTTATATGAATTCGTATCCCGTGCCAAGAGAAAGATTCTCAATCGTACCGCCTAGCGTCTAAGACTCAGGTCTTAAGTATGAGGATATTTAGTGCCGACTAGCACTGAAAAATACTACGGAAAGCGTATTGAGATGCCGAGGCTGTCACGATAAGTTTCGATACATCCCAGGGAAAATTATCATTATTGAGGGAGGTAAGATGAAAAGTATTTTGTCGATAACGGGTGCTGTTTTTGTCGCTATGATTTTTGCTCTTTCTTCTTGTGCCGTGCAGGATGAAATGCCGGCCAAGCCTGCGGCTCCCGCCCCGGCTGCAAAGGCGCCCGCGGCTCCGCCTGCAAAAGCGGAAGCAAAGGCTCCTGCGAAAGCCAAGGTTGAGAAAGCAGGCGGCGATATCGGCCTTCTCGACACGGAGAAGAACTACCTGATTCTCGTCACCAAGGAAGGCAAGCTGGTGACCTTGGATTTCGATTCTAAAACCAAGGTTACCAAAATTACGCCGACACCAGGGAAGATGGCGGATATCGGCTTAGGTTCTTCGGCAACTGTTACCTACGAAAAAGTCAACGACAAGAACGTTGCCACCAAGCTCGACTATCGGCCGGCAAAGGGCGGTGATTGATAAACCTCGCATCCGTGGGCTGATTTAATGCAAATTTAGGAGGGAAAAAGTAATGAACACGTATGGGAAACTTGTAGGAGGTTTGGCCATAGCAATTGCGGTTGGTTTCGCGTCGCCGGCAATCGCACAGGAAAAGAAAGTTCAAGAGAAAAAGGTTGAGAAAGCAAAAGCAGCGAAGGTGTCGGGCGATATCGGGTTGCTGGACACTGAGAAAAATTACATGATCGTTGTGACCAAAGAAGGAAAGCTGGTAACTATCGACTTTAACCAGAAGACCAAGGTGACTGCACTAAAGCCGGGTGCAGCTAAAATGGCGGATATCGGTCTCGGTGCGTCAGCGTCAGTCCAGTACACCAAAAAAGGGGATAAAAATTACCTGTCTGCGGTCGAGTACATCGAGAAAAAGGGCGGCGACTAAAATATTGTTGTGATCCGGCGGTGGCGTCGAGGGCTAGCAGGCCGTAATTTCAGCGCGCCGTTTTTCGTCGCCAGCTGCCGTTCAGTATATCCAAAAAGGCGGTAAGAATTTCTTGAGTAAAATTGAATTTAAGGCCGCCAAGGGCGAGTAACAGTTCATTTTGCCAAAATTCGCTCAAACGAAGAATGGGGCTTGGTTGAGACCAAGCCCCATTCCTTTTCCTGGCATTCCGTTCACCGTTCGAGCGGGCTCAGAGCCTGGGCTAAAAGTTAAAATCCTTCTTCTTCAAAGTCGTTCATGGCGAGTTTTCGATACCCGCGCTCGTCCTCGAGAGTTTTCTGGCGTTTGTTTTCTTTCTCGGTTTCTTCTTGGCAGCGTACGCACAAACGGCTAAAGGGAAGAATTTTCAATCGTCCAAGGTGGATTTCGCCTTCACAGCTTTCGCATAGCCCGTAGGTTTTATCCTTGATGCGCAGCAGCGCTTCGTCGATGGCGAGCAGCTTTTCACGTTCTCGGGCGTTGAGGATGAAATTGATTTCCCGGTCCCTCTCGTCGCTGGCCAAATCGTAGGTGTCCCGGCCCTCGTCCTTGACGCCTTCGGTTTCTTCCTTGACGCGGCCCCGGATTTCCTTGAGCAGTTGCTTTTTTGTCTCCTCTAGCGTGTCGGTGGCCTGCTTGAGAAAGACTCTACGCTGTTTTTTTTCTTTGTCGGGATCAGTTTTTGGCATTGAGTTTCTCACCAATCAAATCGTAATCTAGCGCGCCGGAAATTCTTACCTTGATCATGTCTCCGAGACGCGGTGAGACGGTCTTGTTGCGGAGCATCAAACCGTCCATGTAAACGACGCCGTCGACTTCTGGAGCGTGTGCTTGGGTCCGGCCGGTAAATTTCCCGGAATCGGAATCAAGGTTGTCAATCATAACTCGTTCGATGGTCCCGATCAAGGCCTCGTTCTTTTTTCTTGAGATCGCCGACTGAAGATCCATAACTTCCTGCCAACGGCTCTCCTTTTCGTCTTCCGGAACGGTGGCAGCCATTTGGGCGGCGGCCGTGCCTTCTTCCTCGGAGTACTTGAAAATGCCCAGGCGCTCGAACTGCGCTTCCTCGACGAAGTCCAACAGCTCCTGGAAGTCTCGCTCGGTTTCACCGGGAAAGCCGACGATTAGAGAGGTCCGGAGCGTGAGTCCAGGAATAGCCGCGCGGAGCTTCTCCACCGTTTCACGCACGGCGCTGCCGCTCTTTCCCCGACGCATGCTTTGCAGCAAGCGCTGACTGACATGCTGGAAAGGGATGTCGATGTACTTGCAAATTGTTTCGCTGTCGCGAATGAGGCCCAACAAAGGCTCGTCGAGAAAGTTTGGATAGGCGTAGAGCAATCGGATCCAAGCGAGATCGGGAAGGGAGACCATTTCCCGAAGCAATCCGAACAGCGTCGTGCCGTCTTTGCGCTCTCGACCGTAAGCGGTCAGATCCTGCGCGATGAGGTTGATCTCTTTGACGCCGTCCTGCGCCAGCATAGCAGCCTCTTTGACCACGGAATCAATGGGGCGGCTGCGGTGCGGGCCGCGCAATTGCGGGATGATGCAAAAGGCGCACTTGTGGTCGCAGCCTTCCGAGACTTTTAAAAACGCGCTGTGGGACGGACTCGTTCTTAGACGCGGGGTGGCATGGTCGTAAAGATAACTTGGGACACCGATGTATTGGCGGCGGCCTTCGTTGGCGTCGTGCTCGCGGAGGATCTCGGCGACCCTCGGGACCTCGCCGGTTCCGATAAAGAGGTCTACCTCCGGTAATTCTTTGGCGAGTTCCGCCGGATACCTTTGCGAGAGGCAGCCGGCAACGACCAGTTTTTTGACCTTTCCTTCCTCCTTGAGGCGAGCGATTTCGAGGATGGTGTCTAGGGATTCCGCCTTGGCCGCTTCGATGAAACCGCAGGTGTTCACCAGCACGATATCCGCTCCGGCGGGCTCCTGCACCAGTTGGTATCGATCTTGTCCGAGCAGGCCCGCCATGACTTCGGAGTCCACCAGATTGCGGGCGCACCCCAGACTGACGATGCTGACGGTTTGTTTGGTTGAACTCATTGGCCCAGTTCCACGATGTCGGCACCGCTCGGAATCTGCAGGGTGAACACGGAGTCTTTGACGCCTGCGCCTTTGCGCATACCGGAGAAACGGATCGTCGTCAGGTTGGCAGCGGCATCGCGCACGCTGATCGAGAGAATATCGTAGGAGCTCTTGCTCACGCCCGCGAGAATTTCGCCAAAACCTCCGGCTTCGCCTTTAGGCTCCAGGCGCAAGATGAATTGGTTTTCGTCGCTGCCTTTCAATGCCGCGTTGAAATCTTTCTTCAAATTGCCGATGCCGAGTAGAAAGGACAGGGGAATGTCGGAACGGAAAGCGTTCTGAAGCGGGCTCTTGATGATTTGATTCTGTTCCGGTTGATAAAAATACAAGTATTTTCCGTCCGCCAAAACGAACTGCCCTTTGGGTTCATCGTAGCGCCAGAGCATTTTGCCGGGGCGCTTGAAGGAAAGTTTCCCCGAAGCCTTGAGATTACGATTGAGTGTTTTCACTTCGGTCTCTTGGCGAAAGTCGGCGACGAAATCTATTGTCGCGTCATAGGTTTTTTGCACGCTGTCAACGATCGCATCGGCGCTTTGAGCGTCCGCCGCAGCCCCCGGCCGGGCTCCAGCAAGCGCTATCGCAATCAATAGCAGGCAGGCCGAAATCGCGGCCGTGTTATTAAGCTTCGAGTTTTCGCGCATAAACTTCCCTGGGCTTGGCGCCGTCCGCCGGTCCGACGACGCGGTCTCGTTCCATCTGTTCGATCATCCGCGCAGCGCGGTTGTATCCTACCCGCAATCTGCGCTGAATCATAGAGATC
>JAUYJC010000448.1 GCA_030688735.1 Deltaproteobacteria bacterium | reverse complement strand
CTGCTCGAAGACGCGGTCCGCGGCGTGAATTTTCGCCCGGACGATTCCGACCGAGCCATCGACGAAATGGTGCGCGCCGGCGCGGACCGAGCAACGACATCGATCTGAAGGCGCACCGGCGACAATAGTGTGGTGTCTCCGAAGTTTGCTACATAATTCAAACGTCATTCCGGGCAAGCTGGCGATAGTTGGCGCGACCCGGAATCCAGGAAATTCAATTGCATCTGATAGGGGTCGGAAACGGCTTTCGCCGTCCCCGCCCTCCGAACCGTGCGTGCGGTTCTCCCGCACACGGCTCTCCAGTCGGTAGTTTCCTCATCGGGATTGGCTCGCTAACACACGGGCCGCAGTTATGGTGAACAGCCCTTGTGTGGCGAAGAATCTATTGGGCCACCGAAGATGGTCATCGAGACATCTCCCCATCCCCGGTCGCTTCTCCTGCTTACGCAGGATCGCGCGTAGCCTGCGACGGACAAACCCGTCGATTCCTAACTGTGCCACCGAATGAGCATGCTTAAAGTAGTTAAACCAGCCGCGAACCATGGGGTTAAGATCCTCGATGATCTTTGCCAAGCTGTCCCCACGCGTGCGTTTGGTCTTCACCCGGATGCGCTCGCGCAGCGCTTTAAGGCTCTTGGGCCTTACCCAATGCCGCCCCGCCTCGAAGCGATAGCCGAGAAACTCAAAACCCTGTCCCTCTTGCCGACAATCCCCTACGTGGGTCTTCTCAGCATTAAGACTCAGGCCGCTTGCCTCTACCCAGGCCTTCACCTCGACCAGCGCCGCTTGGGCTTGCTCAGCACTGCGGCAGAGCACCACAAAGTCATCAGCGTAGCGCACCATCCGGTAGCCCTTCTGCTTCATTTGACAGTCCAGAGCATGAAGGTAGATATTCGCCAAAAGCGGACTAATCACCGCTCCTTGCGGTGTGCCCCCAACTGGCGTCCATCTCTCCATCTCCTTGACGATGTCTTGATGCAGAAACGCCTCGATCGGCTCAAGCACCCGGCCATCGCTCACCTGCTCCTTTACGCGCTCCATCAGCCGCGCATGAGCAATCGTGTCGAAGTAGCTCCTAAGATCGGCATCCACCACAAAGGTGTAGCCTTCTTTAAGCCACCCCGCCACTTCGCGAAGCGCGTCTTTGCAGCCAAGACCAGGGCGAAAACCGTAACTCATCTTCAGAAACTCTCGCTCAAAGATGGGCTCCAGCACAAACTTCAGCGCCGTCTGTACGATGCGGTCTTTGACTACCGGTATTCCCAACGGGCGCAGCTTGCCGCCCCCTTTGGAAATCTCTACCCGCCGCACAGGCATCGGCCTGTAGGTTCCCCGCTCCAGCGCGATGCTCAGTTCCTTGAGATACATCTCCGCTCGGACCTCAAACTGCTTGACGCTTTGACCGTCGACTCCTGCCGCTCCGGCGTTGCCCTTCACTTTCTGCCAGGCTACCTTAGCGTCTCGATTCGGTACGCCTTATCGATCAGGCTAAACCATCTGCCTCCTTTGACGCCGTTACCCAGCGCCGCCAACATGCGCTCACTCCACACCGTGGCTTCGACCCACGACCAGTCTCGGCCCAGGGTCTCTACGCCTTGTGTAGCCCTCTCAGGCACTACCGGCGCTTGGCTTGCGCTTTGCCACTCCGTGTCGCTCACGCTCCTACCTTCCTGCCTCCCGTCCCTCGGCGCAGCTTTGCTCTCTGCGCTTCTCGCGGCTCTTCACCGCTGCGGTACCATGAAGGCTCTGACTCCTGCACAGCTCACCTACCGTGCAGGTCTCCCCGCTTACTGCGCCACACCTTCTTGTCGTTCCGCCTCCAACCACGTGGGCTGCCTGGTCATCGCTTCCCACCACGCCAGCGTGACCAGCGAGTTTCGGACTTCACCATGAATGAGCAGGCTCGTCGCAGCTCCCCGCCGAATCGAGTTCGTCATCCTACGGACCGACAGTTCGCCTCCGGTTGCTCTCCACCTCGCCTAGGGGCCGACGCAGTTACCTTCAGCTACGGAGTTGTGGCTTACTCCGACACGGATTTCCACCGTGCTGATGTGGCGCCCTCACGGGCGCACTCATTCCCGCAAAAGCGGGAATCCAGGTCTTTCGCAGTCCAGTCTGGATGCCCGCCTGCGCGGGCATGACGAACTGGGTTGCCCTTGTCGCTGCATACGGTGCTCATGTTCACTTGGCTCATATTTCGCCGAATCTTGCTTCGCCTGAAGGCGAGAGATTTCAACCATCCCCGAAAGGGACTTTAACCATTTCCCTCGTTTCCCCTCTAACCGTCTTTGCCTTTAACCCTTCCTCCACAACCGTCCGAAATACTTCAATTGAAAGTCGGAGAATTCAACGAATCTCACCCTTGCATTTGCCGATGCCAATGCCAGCTGATGCCCCAGAGCCGCGAGCGTTTTCTCGATGTCGCCGGCGTGAGAGATCGCGACAAAATAGAGTCTGCCTGCTTTACCGTCGCGGTCAGTACACGCATCACGCCCGAAGAATTCGACGCCGACGTAATCTAAGGTGATTCTTCCTCCTATTTAGACTGCTTCTTCCATTTCACGCCGCCATCCGCGCTCACAAAAATCGCTCCATCCGCCCTGGCGGCAAAGATTTCATTTGGTTTCTTCGGGTTGACCGCCACGGCCGCGAGATTCTTGAGATCGCTTCCGGCTTGTTTCCAGGTCGCTCCGGCATCGGCGCTCCTGAAGAACCCGTCGCGCATGGCAACATACATAACCTTGGAGTTTTTCGGATCCGCCGCGAAGCCATTGACCGTCCGATTAGTGGGCAGACCGCCCACTGATTCCCATCCTCAAAAACAGTCTGGGCTACGCTGGAGACCTAACGAAGTGGCCGCATAGAGAAAGATGCCTCCCGCCCCGGAGGAAATATTGACGGAGGCGAGCGTCTTGACCTCTCCCTCGGGGCCGTCAGCCGCCCGGGTCCATTTCACACCGCCATCGGTTGTCCGGTAAATTCCATCTCCTTTTTCCCGCACGGCTGCATATAACTTCGACGGGGTATTGGCATCGAGAGTGAGGCCGTGGACATCCACCCCTAAAAGACCCTTGTTCAGCTCTTTCCATGTCAGCCCACCGTCGCCGCTTTTAAGAACCCCCGCCTCATGGGTCGCGACGTAAATCGCTCTACCGTCTTTCGGATCGATAGCGATCGACATCAGATCGATATGCGCGTATTTGCTTAAGACGATCACTTTTTTCCAAGACCGGCCGCCGTCGGCGCTGCGGGAAAGACCGGTGTGGGCGCCCAAAAACAAGGTCTCTCCAGCCGGATCGATCGCCAGAGCATGCACATGCTCAAAAACCGTAGAGGCCTTCTTCTGGGCGACCGCGTCCACCGTCAAGCTCGCCAGCCAAAGTATCGCCATCAGCATCGCTAATGATAATTTACCGGCTTTCTCCATGGCCGCTCCACTTGGCGGATGACGGCACTCAAGTGTTCCGATCGGGTTTGGCATCTTTTCCTTCCTCCTTTTTCGATCACTATTCATAGCACTATGGCCGCTCCTCGAACGCGACGTTAGAACAGCCAAAGCGGTTTCTCCTCGTTGGATAATGAATTGTCTCAGTTCGTGGTCGTTCGCGGAACCGAAAATAAACTCGAAAGACCAGAGGGGCGTGGAATCAGAGATTCAATACGGAGTTAAAAAGACCAACGGAGACTCTAGACCGCCGGCCGATCCGATGGCGAAGGCCAAGATGAGAACACCGGCCAGCAGGGTTTTCGATGCCCGTTTCATCGACTTCAAGCTCCCTTTTTTCCCGGCGATTGTCAATGCAACCGATGCGACCATTTTGGCCGCGCATCATAACATCAACCAACCGCAGCCGCGCCGCACAGGACGTCAACTCAGACGCCGGACCGATCTTCCCGTTCGCGCCGCTCCTCACCGCTTCTCTTGGGCTAAACCGAAGACCACGTCGAGAGAGAGGGAAGTATCCTCGTTCAAGGAGATCCTTCTGATTTTCGTACCCAACTTCTCGTGCCAGACCACCACATCATAGGCGCCCGCAGGCAGATGATCCACCGCAAAGAGACCCTTTTGGTCAGAAATCGAAAAATGCGGCGTTGTCGCGACTACAATAGCCGCGGTCATCCAGGTATGAAGCACGTCGCAGTTGATTCTGACGACGCCCGGCCGTTCGAGAATTTTGGTAACCTGCCGCCATTGGGGCAAGCCGACATTGAACAAGGTTTCTTGTCCCAGCCGAGCGTGCACCGTGTGAAGAATCGGGTCGCTGTTTTTAAGCGACAGTTCGCTGCCGACGGAGGCGACCTGAACATGGGGCGCGAATGCGCATTTGATATTGTCCAGCAGAACCCGTCCAGGCTGAACTCTCGCAATTCGGTCGAGCGGATGAAGCAGCACAATCGCGTTGCGCAGTCCCCCATCCTCGCTGGTGAGCAGCGTTTCATCCGGAACCGAGGGGCCGCAGAATCCGCGATTTTTAAAAACCGGGAGGCGCCCGGTCGATGGCAGGATAGGAGCAAGCGATATTTTGCCCGTAATCCTTGCTCCGCCATTCGCCGTCTGCCGCCATATTGACGGCGGCTCATGTGCGATTTCCGCCAGCGACCGTTCAGGGGAAACCAGCAAGCATAAGGTCGTCAGCCGCAAAATGATCAGGATTCGTCTCATCGTCGGCCCGGTTGTCAGTGCCATGTTTCTTTGTTAACAAATCATAACATGTTGCATGGGGGAATTAACTCTTATCGGTCACCCCGATCCACGCAAGCCCCCGCTCTGCTAATCTTCGGACCAGACCAGCGACCGTCACTGTCCAACTGAGCCATTGTGCGCGCCGTCATTCAAAGAGTGAGCGAGGCCCGCGCCGTCGTCGCCGGGAATGTTGCGGGTCAGGTGGGTCCAGGCTTGTGCGTATTGCTGGGCATAGGCAAAGAGGACACCGAAGCGATCGCCGGCCGCCTCGTTCACAAAATCAAGGATTTGCGCATCTTTGAAGACGACCAGGGCAAAATGAACCGCTCGGTGACGGATGTTCGCGGGGAAATCCTCGTCGTCTCGCAGTTCACCCTCTACGGCGACTGCACCAGAGGCAACCGCCCATCGTTTACCGATGCGGCGCCCGCCAGCCAAGCCGAGCGGCTTTACGGCTTCTTCGTCGATCGCCTACGGGCTCTGGGCTTGCGCGTCTCGACCGGGCAATTTCAAGCGAAAATGGCGGTATCGCTGACCAACGACGGGCCGGTCACTTTCATCCTGGAAGCATGACCCATGCACATCGTCCTTTTCGAACCGGAGATCCCGCCCAACACCGGCAGCATCGCGCGCCTGTGCGCCGCCACGCTAACGCCGCTCCATTTGATCGAGCCGCTGGGGTTTAAAATCGACGACAAACACCTCAAACGCGCGGGGCTCGATTACTGGGAATTTGTCGATCTGCGGGTGCATAAATCATGGGAGGCATTTTTGGCCGAGAGCCGAGATAATAACCTGCTTTATTTTTCCAAACGGGCGATCCGTTCTTACACCCAGGCCCGATTCCAGGAAAGTGACTATCTCGTCTTTGGCCCGGAAACTCGGGGCTTGCCCCAGGGGTGGCTCGAGGCCAACGAGGAGCGCGCGTATTGTATTCCAATGATGGGAAAAGGTGTGAGAAGCCTAAACCTGTCCAATGCCGTATCCATCGTCCTCTACGAGGGTCTCCGGCAGTTGGGCAAGACTTAATACTGTTAAGGCCTTGACGATCCCAGCGATTACGGTTATTTATCAGCTACCTAATTTCTTGCCTGAGGGGGTAGCTATGAGGATCGGGGTTTTGCGAATTCGGCCACGGATTTTATCCTATTTGTTCCTTTGGTTTTTGTTGTTCTCCAGCGCCTCTGTTTCCGTTGGACTCGGCGCTGAATCGACCCCCGCTCCCGAATCCAAAGAGACGTTTAATTTGATTCTGCCGTTTAAAGATCTCACCGTCGGACAGGGACAGGAAGTCACCATGGACGCCGAGGTCGTCAATCGACGGCGATTTCCCGTGGAGGTCAGCTTGGCCCTCGAGGGGATACCTAAAGGTTGGGATGTGAACTTCAACTCGAGGTACCCGAGCTATCCGATTCGTTCTGTCACCGTGGCGGGGGGCGACCAAAATACGACGAAATCCACCACCGTTGAGTTCAAAGCAAAAGTTCCGGACAACACCAAACCTGGAAACTACCAAATTAAAGTTACGGCAAAAGATGCCGCGGGGCCGACCCAATCCGTGGAAACTTTAAATCTCCGCGTGACCTCGAAAAAAGTTGATACCGGCGGGCTGAAACTCACCAGTCAGTACCCGGTGCTGAGCACGCCTTCCGGCCAGACCCTTAAATTCACCATTGATCTTAAGAATGAAACGAACAAACCGCTTACGACATCTTTGAGCACGCAGGCGCCGGCCGGTTGGTCGGTCCGCTTCAAGCCCCAATACGGCGACACTCAGATTTCATCGATTCAACTCAAGGAAAACGCCTCCGAGACCCTCAGCGTCGAGATCGACTCGCCGGCGCGCGCGGAGGCGGCCGAATACCCGATAACCGTTCGCGCCCGCGCCGGCGCCTTCGAAGCCTCTACCAGCTTGAAAGTAACGCTCAAGGGGCAACAGGATCTTCGAATGGGCACCACCG
>JAUYJC010000440.1 GCA_030688735.1 Deltaproteobacteria bacterium | reverse complement strand
CCGGGATCTGCGCAGTTGATCAAGCATTGTGACTTCCTCTGGCGTCAGCACCAATTTGGAACGAGTCGATTTTCTAGCCATGCCGGCAGCATAACACACGGCATAGCTAATAGATATGGTTCAATGAAACGATATACTAGGAGGCGCTGCCACCGATCGTTGCTAACCAATGGCTCAGCATATCTCCGGGCGACTCTTGCCTCTGTCTCACACGACCTATTTCCCCTTCCACACCGGGGCGCGTTTCTCGGCGAAGGCGCGCGGGCCTTCTTTGCTGTCTTCCGTCGTCGCGATCATGGCGGATAAATCCGACTCAAGACGAAAGCCTTCGTCCAAAGATAATTCCACCCCTTTCTTGATCGCTTCCTTGATAAACAATACAGACATCGGCGCGCCTTTGAGGATTCTCACCGCTAAGTCTTCAGCGGCTTTCATGACATCGCTCGCGAGCACGGCGATATTGACCAAACCCAGGCGCTGCGCTTCGGCGCCGGTGACATTGTCACCGGTGAGACATATTTCCAACGCTTTGGCGACACCCACGGTACGCGGCAGTCTTTGTGTGCCCCCAGAGCCAGGAATGAGGCCGCGCTTCACTTCAGCGAGGCCAAGCTTCGCGTCTTCGGCGGCCACGCGCATGTCGCACGCCAAGGCGAACTCCAAGCCGCCGCCGACGCAGTAACCGCGGATCGCCGCGATCGTCGGCTTGGTGACCGCCGCCACCGCGCGGGTCTGTGTTTGGATCGTCGCCGAAAGTTTCTGCTGGCGCCGCTCGATGGGCGAGAACGAGGTCTCCGACCGTTCCTTCAAATCCATGCCGGCGGAAAATGCTTTTTCGCCCGCGCCGGTGAAGATCGCGACACGAATGCCCGCGTCCTCTTCGATCTGACGGCAAACGTCGACCAGATCCCGGGCCATCTGCCGGTTGACGGCATTCATCGAATCGGGACGATTGAAAGTTACAAACGCGATCTGATTGCGCACTTCTAAAAGTATGGTTTGAAAGTCCATGTGAGTTCCCTTCTAATGTTGGCTCTTCTGGTTCCCTGTGAAGGCGTATTCACCACAGAGGCACAGAGTTCGCAGAGTTCGGAGGAATTTCTAATCAAAAACTATTTACTCCGCGACCTCCGCGCCTCAGCGTTGAAAATAATGGCTGATCCGTCCTTCGGCGGATCCGCAGTGTAATTTCCGAGCATTGCATCACCACAACCTACGCATAGCATTGGCGTAGTTACCGACACCAGAGCCTGAAGCCCCTACTTTCTAACGTCCCCTGCTTTTTCGTTCTTCCTGAAGCCTGTCGAGAAATGAGAGATCCAAAATTTCGCTTGGCTTTAGGCCCATCGGCGCCAGCTCCTTGTCGTTGACGATCAAGTTTTCGATCGATTTAGCCGAGATCACTGGCAAGCCCGGCGTCATCTGGCTATACACCCGGCGGGTCTCTTCCAACTCATCGCGCGCTTTGGAGCGATAGTACTCGCCCAGATATTGGTAAACCTTTTCTTTGTTCGCTTGATCCCGATAGAAATCCATCCCGTCGGCGAGCCCGCGCATGAAATTCATCACCGTCTCATTTTCGGTCTTGATAAACGACCGCGTCGTCAGAACCGCGGAGATCGGATATTGAAACTCCTGTTTCGACAAGTCGATGTGCACGGTCATGCCGGCCTTGCGCGCGAGCAGCGTAAAAGGCGGTTGCACCACGGTCGCATCGAGGTTTCCGCCGCTAATGGCCGCCCATCTTAACCCCATCGCACCGGAAGCCAGAATCGATACGTCTTTCTCGGGATTGAGCCCTAACTGGCGCACCGCATGGCGCGCGATGAAGTCGGAACTGGCGCCAATGGCGCTGACGCCGATTCTCTTACCTTTAAGATCTTCCGGCTTTTTGATCGACGGGATAGACACGAGCAGATAATCGAGCTTGTTGCCGACCGCGCCGATCACCGTCACGTCCTTCGCTCCACGCGCCCAAGCGCGCACTCCCGCCGGCCCGCCTTCAAATTGAATGAAGAGTTCGCGCGCCAGCAAGGACTGAATCGCCGCGACGCTCCCGCTGATGTGAACCGCTCTGAGGCGCAACCCGTGTTTTTCGAAGGAACCGGACTTATGAGCGACCCAAAAATAACTCGTCGACCCGCCGATTGGATAAGAAACGGTAATCTCCCGGATGGGTTTGGCCTGGGCGGCGAGCCAAGCCGGCATCAGGAACACGATTTGGCATAGGAGCAACAAATAGCCGATGTACTTTTTCATTTTACCTCCATCCAATTTTGGATTTTAGATTTTAGATTGTCGAAAAAAACAAGACAGATCCCGTCCCGGAGACAAGTCACCTGCGCGTCTCCCGAATCCAATTTTTACAATTCTACACTGCCAGCTCGAAGCACGGCAGCTTGATCTTCGGATCATGCCCAAGTAAAAGGTGTCAGGAATCATTAATTTCACAGAGCCTGCCCGCTAATATCCTTTCTTGGGCGCCCCCGGCGACGGACCGTCGACACCAACCCCAATTTTCCTACGGCTTTTGCCACCCATTCATCGGCGCCAAATGGCTGGCTACGGTTTACGCTCTGCCGCAATGTCCTCAGCTCTGCGTCGGTCTCCGGCTCGTTTACCATGGAGATCCAGTTTGACGGCCGCTCCACTGGCCATTCACTTAATAGCGCTTTTGCCTCGGCGTCACCGAACTCGCGTCGCCACAGGCTGCACCATCGCCACGCTTCCGCACGCGTCACAAGATTCGCTCGTAAGGCGTTCATTTCGACGTAGCGGAACACTGTCAACAAATGTTCATCTGTCTGTATCACAAAAGACTTAAAGCGACCCTGATACACGTGCCCTGAGCCCGCATTGCGCTGGTAGGCGTGCCAGCGTTGGCTATGAGTAAGGGTCAACCAACCGACGAATTGTGAGAGGTCACCGTCTCGGCTAGGCCAAACGACCATGTGCCAGTGATTAGGCATGATACAGTAAGACAGAATTCGTATAGGCACACGCTCACAGGCTTGCGCGATGACATGCTCAAAAGCCTTGTAGTCGCCAGCTTGCGCGAAGATTCGCGCCCCACCATTGGATCGATTCAACACGTGATACACAAAGCCACCCGGTGTACTTCGCAACGCCCTACCCATGTTTAAGACTATAAAAAGGTTCCTGACACCTTTTTTCTCACCTTTTTTCTTATCCTGCCAATTCGAAGCACGGCAGCTTGATCTTCGGATCATGGGTCTCTTGGAACACGACTTTAACTCGGTCGCCCATCTTCACTCTTTCTTTCGCGTCTCCCACCAACCGGCTCTCCATGATCACGCCCTCGTCCAAGATCACGTTGATGTAATAAATCGGCACGTCTTCTTTGAACGCGGGATTGCGCGGCACGCGGACCAGCGTGAAAGTATGGATCTTGCCAGTGCCCTTGGCTTCGATCCAGTCCATTTCCCCGAAGCAATCGACGCAAGCGACGCGGGGAAAAAACTGCACCTTGCCGCAGCTTTTGCATTTTTGCAGAAGCAGTTTGCCGGCGGCGGCGCCCTCCCAGTAAGGCTGATCGACTTTGTTGATCTTCGGTAAACTCTTCTGCGGTGCTCTTACTTCGGCCATAACTATCTCCTTTCCATCACCAACGCCGCCGTGGTGCCGAGGTTGCGACCATAATTCAACCAGCCGATCCCCGTCACCAACGCGCGCTCCGCTTTTTTCACCTGATGCCCCTCCGCTTCGCCTCTGAGCTGCCGCAGCGCTTCGACGATGTGGAGAAAGCCGCCTGCCAGGCCGGCTTGGCCGACGGACAGCTCGCCGCCGCCGGTGTTAACGGGAAAATCCCCTCGGTAAGTCAAATCGTGAGCGTCGACGAACTTTCCTCCCTCGCCTTTTTTGCAGAAGCCCAAGTCTTCGATCTGAATCATAACGGCGATCGGATAGTCGTCGTAGATTTCCAACAAGTCGATATCCTTGTGCTTGACCTCGGAGAAAATCCGCTCGCCCACCACTTTCATGCCGAAGGTGGTCTTATCGGGCAGCATGTTCGCTACCTGGTAGTGTGAGATTTCAGCGTCAGTGACCAAATAGACCGGCTTGTCGGTAATCTTTTTGGCTCGCTCTTCGGAAGCCAGGACGACGCACTCCGCGCCAGAACAAGGCATCACGCAATCGAACAGCCGGATCGGATCGGAGATCATCCGTGAGTTCAGATAATCTTGCATGCTCATCGGCTCGCGGAACAGCGCTTGAGGATTATTGAGCGCGTTTTCGCGCTGCGCGACGGCGATCTTGCCGATCTGTTCGAGCGTCGTGCCGTATTGGTCCATGTGCAGCCGCTGGATCAGCGCCATCAGCGAATTCGGCCCGCCGTAGCCGTAGACATCGACGAAGTTCCCGCGCTGGTATTCCAATTGCCGCTGGGTCGGGGTGCTCTTGTCGAAGGAGTTGCCGCCGACCAGAACCGCGACATCGATATGGCCGCACTCGATGGCGTCCGCCGCCCGGCGCACGCTCATCACGCCGCCGCCGCCACCGTAGTCGCCATTGAGCACCCAATCGACGTCCAACCCCAACTGCTCGGCCACATGGGGCGAATAATCCGGGCTTACCTGCGTGGTGATCGACAGGCCGCGGATTTCTTTTTTATGCAGCCCGGTTTTTCGCAGCGCATCGCGGATCGCCTCGGCGTAATACCAGAGCACCGACGCCTCCGACTTCCGCGAATACTCCGTCGAGCCGTAACCGACGAAACAAACTTTTTTGCGTCTCATCTTCTTCTCCCTCTCGTTTCCCTCTGGTTCAAACCGTTCAAGCCGTTCAAATAGTTCAATTGGTTCAAATCACCGCTCGCACGTAACGATTGCCTTCTCTTAAACGGTTTGAACGACTCGAACGTCTTGAGCTGCTTGAACAACACATGCGAGCCGTTCAAATTGTTTAAACCATTCAATAGGGTCAAACTTGTTACTTAACCCTGATAAATTTCTCTCCTGCTGCCCGATCCATCTCACTTTCCCGTCCGTAGAGCAACCGCAGCAAACGCGCCTCGCGGTAGAAACCTTCGAAAGGAAATTCTTTGCAGACACCGTAGCCGCCGTGAATTTGAATCGCGGTGTCAGTGGCCTCAAAGGCCATCTTCGCCGCCCGCTTTTTTGCTAGAGCCGCTTCTTCAAAGTAGGGCAGTTCATGATCGGCGCGCCATGCCGCTTCCAGTGTAAGCCAGGTGCAGGTGCGCAGGCCAACCGAAAGGTCGGCGAGCATCCACTGGATCGCTTGCCGCTCCGCCAACCGCCGGCCGAAGGTCACCCGGTTACGCGCATGCTCGATGCTGTCGGCCAGGCAGCGGATGGCGATGCCGAGGCAACGGGCGGCGATGCGCAACTGCTCGGAAGCGACGATCTCTTGCACTTGATACTCGTAGCCTACCAGGCGCTCCGCTTGAAGCTTGCATCTTTGCAACGTGAGCTTGCCGACCGTAACGTCCGTAGTCAACTCCGTCACCGCGCCGATTGTCATTCCCGGCGTATCCCGGTCAAGCAGAAACAAGCCGGCCCGGCTCGAGCCTTCTTCCCGCGCGGGAAACAGAAACAGATCCGCGTCGGGATCGATGATATCTATGGAAGCCACGCTGAGCACGTACCCGTCCGCCGTCTCGCGATAATATGTCGTGATGCCGTCGAAGGTGCCGGTTTTGTGCATTTGATCGAACGCCAAAACCAGAGAAAGCTTTCCGTCAGCCAGATCCTGAGCGTGCTTGCTAGCCTTTATGACACCCGGAATACAGGCCGGCGCGAAGGGCAAAACGGTGCGACCGAACTCGCGATGAATCAGCATCCGGGTCACCATGCTCAGCGGTTCCGCCCCGTCCGACGCCGGCAGCTCGAGCGCCCAGAGGCCGACGCGCCGCGCAATCTTAGTCAAAGTCGCCGTGATTTTGGGATCAAGCTCGCGCCGCGGCGGCGCCCCCGGCGGCAGGAACAACTCTTCCTGCCGCAGAAAATCGCCCTCCCGCGCCACCAGCTCGCGCTGCACAAACTGCGCCGCCGTATCGCGAATCAGCTTCTCTTCTTCCGTCAACCTAAAGTCCAT
>JAUYJC010000420.1 GCA_030688735.1 Deltaproteobacteria bacterium | reverse complement strand
GTGTCCGCGGAAAGCCTGCTTCCCTTTGTGCAGGGAGTTGTGGCGCCTGGATCGGTTGTCCACACCGACGGATGGAGAGGCTATTCCGGACTGGCTGCTGCGGGCTACAAACACCAGGTCACTGTCATCAGCAGTGGTTCCAACGCAGCGCATGTGGCCATGCCGCGTGTTCATAACGTCGCATCGTTGCTCAAGCGGTGGCTGCTTGGCACACATCAGGGTGGAATTCAGCCTCAGCATCTCGATTACTACCTCGACGCGTTCACTCTCAGATTCAACCGGAGGAAATCAAAGGCTCGTGGATTACTCTTCCACAGACTTGCCCAGCAAGCCGTGGAGGTAGGGCCGATCCCTTATCACTATCTCATAAGTTCGTAGTCAATGGTCGTATGCCTCCTCAACTTGGGTGAAAGGGATACCCTTTTAATGAAAAAGGCTAAACCGGTTCTCATCTTGATCGTGAAGCTCGTGGTCAGCACGGGGCTTCTCGTCTATCTTCTGTCCCGTATTCACATCGAGCGCTTTTGGGACACGCTCGCGTCAGCAAATTATTCGTATATTGCGCTTGCGCTCATCGTCTATTTGTTCACCCAGTCGATTAGCACATTGAGGTGGGCCCTTCTGGCTCGGCCCATGGGGTTTGCGACCTCTTTCAAGGACATTCTGGGCTATTACCTGATCGGAATGTTTTTCAATCTTTTTGCCCCCGGCACCGTCGGGGGCGATGTCAGCCGCGTCTATTATCTCGCGCGGGACGGAGACCAGGGTGCATCGCATGGTTGGGCGCGCTCGACCCTCCCCGCGGCGGTTTCCGTTTTCATGGACCGTGCGGTAGGCATGGTCGTGCTCGTCTGGTTGGGCGCCCTGGGGCTTGCGCTCTTCCCGGGCTACGAGGTGCCTCAGATAGTGCGCTACGTAACCTACGCGCTCGCGCTTGCTTTCGTTGTCGCCGGGCTCTGCGTGCCTCTACTGCGGCGGGTGTTGCCGGAGGATGGGCATCCCTTCGTCGTCAAGATGCGCTTGGCATTGAGAAGCTACCGCGCTCGTTGGCAGGTCATTCCTCAGGCGATGATACTTTCATTGGCGATTCATCTCGTTCAAGCGTGGGTGCATCTGATTCTTGGACGGGCGATTCAGATCGATATCCCGTTTTCCTATTGTCTCATTCTTTATCCATTGGTCGGCACCTTTGCCGCCATCCCCATTAGTCTCAACGGCATCGGGCTACGCGAAGGCGGCTATGTGGTGCTACTGGGTGTCATCGGGGTTAATTCGACGCAAGGAGTGGCGTTCGGGCTACTTCTGTTTGGTGTCGTGGTGCTGGATAGCCTACTCGGCGGACTGGTGTTTCTGCTCAAGAAGGGTCCCAGGCCCAGCGCAGCGGCGTGAGCGGAATTAGCTAGTGTAGTGTCTCAAGCTGTTTGCACCTTATCCAAGACGGCCTTGGCGCGACGATACTTAGCGATGATGTCTTCGGCCTTGGCGGTCCAAACAAACGGTTTGGGATGATCGTTGTGATAGTCGACATAGGCTTGAATCGCGGCAATCAGATCGGCGACCGACTTAAACACCCCGCGGCGAATCTGTTTGTCGGTCAGATCTCGGAACCAACGCTCGACCAAGTTGAGCCATGAACTGGAAGTCGGTACAAAGTGAAAATGAAAACGCGGATGGCGCTTGAGCCACGCTTAGACCTTAGGATGTTTATGGGTGGCGTAATTATCCACGATCAGATGCAAGTCCAAATCAGCCGGGGTTTGGCGATCGATCAGGTTCAAAAACTTGATCCACTCCTGATGCCGATGACGGTCCATGCAAGTGGCGATAATGCTTCCCTCGGCCATCTCCAGGGCGGCAAACAGAGTGGTGGTTCCGTTGCGTTTGTAATCGTGAGTCATCGTTCCCAAGCGCCCCTTGACTATCGGCAGCCCCGGTTGGGTGCGGTCCAACGCTTGGACCGAGGTCTTCTCGTCCGCACACAGCACCAGGGCGTGTTCCGGAGGGTTGAGATACAAGCCCACCACGTCGATAACTTTTTCGATGAACTTCTTGTCGTTGCTGACCTTGAAGGTCTTAGACAGATGGGGCTTCAGACCACTGGCGCGCCACACTCGATGCACCATCGATTTGTCGATTCCCAGCTTCTCCCCCAAGGTCCGAACGCTCCAGTGAGTAGCGGCGGTCGGCTTGGTTTGAGTGGTCGTCTCGATAATCAAATGGGCAACCTGTTCTCGCTTGCTCGGCTTTCGTCCAGCGCGGGGAAGATCCTTTTCGATGCCCGCCAAGCGTCTCTCCACGAACCGTCGGCGCCAGCGCGACACCTGGTGGCGGTGCATTCCCAAATTCTCGGCGATTACTTCGTTTCGCTCACCTTGCGCTGCCAACAAAACAATCTTGGCTCGCTTCATCAACCGTGCAGGTGTTTTTCCTCCCCGCGCCCACGTACGCAGAATCTTGATTTCACTCTCCGTCAACTCAATGGATGGGGCCACTCGCATGAAAATTCCCTCCTGCCCCTTAGACGAAGGTCACGTCCTATTAATTCTGAGACACTACACTAGATCAAATAGCCACGGAATAGCGTGGCGAGTCCCAGGAAGGAAAGAAAGCCGAAAGCATCCGTCACGCCGGTGACGATTATTCCCGACCCCAACGCCGGATCGAACTTCAGCGCTTTCAGCAGTAGTGGAATCACCGCTCCCGCAAGGCCCGCCATCAAGCCGAGATTGAAGATCAGCGCGCTCGCGAGAACGAGCCCGAGGTAGGGGTTCCCTTTCCATAGTGAAGCCGCCACGGCGATCACCGCGCCGGCGGCGAGAGCGATGCAGATATTGACCGACACCTGTTTGACGACGGCTTTCCACGCCGAAGAGAATTCGAACTCGCCCAGGGCAATGCCGCGGATGATAACCGTGGCCGTTTGGGTGGCGCCGTTGCCGCCGACGCCGGCGACGATGGGCATGAAAGTTACCAGCGCGATGATCTCATGAAGCGTTCCTTCGAATAACCCCACCACCGAGGCCGCCAAAGTCGCCGTCAGCAGATTGAGAAATGTCCACGGCAAACGCATTCTCACGGAGCGCGACACCGGCGTAAAGACCCGGTCTTCTTCCGCCAAGCCGACCATCTTGTACATGTCTTCGGTGGCCTCTTTATCGATGATGTCGATGACGTCGTCCACCGTAATGATCCCTTCCAGGTGGCCCGACTCATCGACGATCGGCAAAGCGAGCAGTTCGTATTTGGAGACCAGGCGCGCGGCTTCTTCCTGGTCCATCAAGACGTTGGCCTTGACGGGGTCGGGGATCATCATCTCGCCCAGAGTGCGGTTCGGCGGCGCGATCACGAGATTGCGCAGGGGAACCACGCCCACGAGTTTACCCGTCTCGTCGACGACATACAGGTAGAAGAAGGTTTCCATCTCTCCACGTTCGCGGATTTTATCAATGGCGCCCTGAGCGGTGGTGCTCGGTAGTAAGGTCATGAAGTCCGTCGTCATGATGCGCCCGACTGCACCTTCCGGATAGCTGATCAGTTCTCGAACTTCCGCGCGCCGCTCGGGGTCCAAAAGCGCCATGACCCGCTCGCGTCTTTGCTCCGGGAGGCCGTCGACAAATCTTACCGCGTCGTCGGGATCGGCCCGGACGATCAAACGGCCGACTTTTTCATCATCGATGTGGGCGAGAATATCGGGGAGCAGCTCGGGCGGAAGCTCCTTGAGCGCTTTGGCCGCGCGGCGGGCGGAAAAAAGAATATCGAACAGTTGGCGGATTTCCAGCGGTTCAAGCCCCTTGAACAACGGCGCAATATCCGCGGGATGGCGCTGGCCGATGAATCTGAGCACGCGGTCCGGCGTCGCCGTGCGCAGCATGTCGCGGACCGTTTCCTGGTCGATGGGAGGCGGCTTCATAATTCTCTAGAGGTTGCTGAAAAACTCGGCTGCAGGCTGCTCAAAAAGATCTTAGATGCGAGGCGCGCGAAAAATCGACAAGCAGAGGCGTACATAGCGAGTACGTTGTAGCGAGGCGATTGAGCGCACCCTTCGACCATGCTCAGGGCAATCAGCATATGAGTCTTTTTCGGCAGCCTGCTAGAAGATCGATACTCATCCTTTGTAAACCACTGACATACAGATTTGCAAATCTTTTCCGCTTTTGGGTTGGCTTAAACGGCAGTAAAAAATTTGCTATGCTTATGTTCGATTCAGCTTGGGTTGGCTAAGGATAAAAAATGCGGCTCTTCCACAAGAAACCTTCAGGGGCGGTGCTGGTAATCATGGCAGTTGCAGCCGCATCCTTGCCAACATCGCCTCAGTTTATCGTGAGCGTTCCCGTAGCAACGGCCGCCGGTCCTGCGGCGCTGGAGCATAGGCCACCTTCGTTTGCAGCGATCGCTAAAAAAACCATGCCGGTGGTGGTTAACATCTCGACAACGACGCAACGTTCCGGGCGGGGCGGCGCCAACGATCCCATCGACGAGTTTTTCAATCGCTTTTTCGGGGAATCGCCGCCCAAGGAAAACAGCCAGCGCAGTCTCGGCTCCGGCATCCTCATCAGCAAAGACGGTGAAATTCTCACCAACTATCATGTCGTGCGCAACGCCGACGCGATCAAAGTCAAGCTCGCGGACCAAACGGAATTCGAAGGCCGGCTGATCGGCAAGGACGACCGCACGGATCTGGCGTTGATTAAGATCAGAAGGTCCGGGGGAAATTTGCCCTTTGCGCGCCTGGGCAGCTCCAGTCAGTTGGACGTCGGCGATTGGGTGATGGCGATCGGCAATCCCTTCGGGCTCGATCACACGGTGACCGCTGGCATCGTCAGCGCCAAGGGCCGGGTCATAGGCGCGGGCCCCTACGACAATTTCATCCAGACCGATGCCTCGATCAATCCCGGCAACAGCGGTGGGCCGCTCATCAATGCCGCCGGCGAAGTCGTCGGGGTAAACAGTGCGATCTTCAGCCAAACGGGCGGCAACGTGGGTATCGGCTTCGCGATTCCAATCGATTTGGCCAAAAAGGTCGCCGATCAATTGAGGAAGAACGGGAAGGTGGTACGCGGTTGGCTCGGTATTCGCGCCCAGGACGTGAACCCGCAATTGGCGTCGTCGCTCGGCATCGTCCGCGGCGGCGAGATGGCCGTGGTGACCGAGGTCACAGAAGGCAGTCCGGCTGCCGAGGCCGGCATCAAATCTAGCGACATCGTTGTAGAATTCAACGGTAAACCGGTCCCCAGGAGTCACGACTTTCCCTCTGTAATCGCCGACACGCCTCCGGGTCAGAAAGTGACCCTTAAGATCATTCGGGAAAAGAAAGAGCAAACGGTCGCAGTCAAGATCGGCGAGCTCCCTGATGAGACCGACGCAAGTCAACAAATCGAAGCGAAAGATGCGGAAATCGGCCTGCGGGTGCAACGGATCACCCCCGAGGCTGCGCGCCGGCTCGGCATGAATTCGACCAAAGGAGTCATCGTCGTCGAGGTTCAACCGGGCAGCCCGGCCGACCAAGTCGGTCTGGAACCGGCGGACGTGATCCGCGAGGTCAATCAGCGTCCGGTCAACAGCGTCAAGGACTTTCAACTCGCGCTGCGCCAAGGCCGGCGAGGCGACCGCATTTTGCTGCTTGTGCAGCGGGGGGATAACGCGGTATTCTTCGCGGTGAAGCGTAAAAGCTAGGAGGATCTATGTTTGGACTCGGACTTCAAGAACTGTTGGTGATATTGGTCATCGCACTGGTGATTTTCGGTCCGAGCAAGCTGCCGCAGATCGGCAGCGGCTTGGGCAAGGCGATTCGCGACTTCAAAAAAGGCGTCAGCGGCGACGAAGCCGACGAAGCGGCAAAGGAGGGCAAAAAAGAAGATCCGAAAGACCTGCCGCGCTCTTGAGCGCTGCGCCGCCCAGCGCAGATCCTCCCCCGCGCTCGCCTGCCACTAATCGCCCTTTTCATTTTCCGATCGGCTATTGGAAATACTCGTCGGTTGAGGAATCTAACTTGGTTTCCCGCGCGCAGCTATCCGCGAGCTTTCAAATCGGGCTGTCCAATATTCCGCTTATACTATTGAGAGTCGCAGTTGCGCCCCTTGGCCGGGGTTAGAGTTCGCGGGTAGGACGAAAGCCGTTCCGCGCCTTCCGACCGTGCAAGACGGTGTATAGCGAGGTTTTGGAGAGTTTATATACTCGTTCGACGGCGAGATCGGTCGTCTTGATGAATGGCTTAAGCCTAAGATTGGTCCGCCACCCCAACCAACGGGTAATCGGATCCAGGGCTTCGGTCAGAGCCCCAAGCAAGGGAAAATCGCTAGTGAAATGATTGACGATGACGATCTTACCCCCGGGTTTGCAGACTCGCTTGGCTTCGGCAATCATGCGGATCGGATCGGGCACGACAGTGACGACATGAAAGGCCATGACATAGTCGAAGCTGTTGTCGGGAAAATCAAGGTCCAAAGCGTTCATTTCGCGCACGGTCAAATGGCTCCAACCGTTGTCGCGAATCTTGCGCTGAGCCCGCGCTAACATGTCGGGAGCGAGATCGATTCCCGTGACCTGGCAGTGGGTGGGGTACGCGGGAAACGAGGTGCCCGTGCCGGCGCCGACCTCCAAAACCTTCGCGCCGGGCGGGATGTCGAGGTCGTCGATGACGGATTCCAGGCGTGAGTAAAAGATTTTGCCGAAAATCTTATCGTAAAGCGGAGCGAACTCCGCATAAAGTTTGCTCTCGTGAGCTTCGATCTCGGGCATGATCTCTGTCCTAGATGCGGATCGCTCAGTCAAGCATCGCGAATACCGACGTTCTGTTTCTTATTAAAAATCGAGATATCGCGTTTGCGGAAGCGCCACTGTTTACCCTTCTTGAAGGCGGGCAGAATGTTCTTGCGCGCGAACTCGTTGACCGTATCCGGGCTTAAATCCAAAATGATGGCCACCTGCCTACTGTTTAGCAGCTCCTCGTCTCTTTCCAGCATAACCCCCCTCGCAGAAGACCCTCGCAGTTGCCCTTCAAAAATCCTATTTTTTGTAACAAGATCGCCACCGGGTGTCAAGGCAAAAATTCGTCTCCAGCGCTGCTTTCGCCGCTCACGAAGCCGTTTTGGCTTCGGCATCGAAGTGTTTCTCGACTCTTACGGCAGTTCCATCTCATCACGCGTAGAGGCGATCGATGAAGCCGCTGTCGTCGATCTTGCGTAGATAATGCAGATCCCAGGGCTCCAACGGGCCGATGTGGCGCATCTTGGGATCTTTGCCGGCGTCAAGATCGTAGACGTTCTGGATCGCGGCGGGGAGCGGGTAGGGCTTTTTCGACAACAGCTTGGCCCATTCACGTTGCAGATGCACGTAGTACTCGTCGTCCTCCAGGCCAAAGCGCTTTGCCAGATTATTCTTAAGGATCGGGATGACTCTTTCGGGTTGCGTCTTAAAGAAATGCAGCGCCTCGATGAAACCCTTAAGAAAGGCGTAGACGGTTTCTTCGTTGGCCGCGATATAGTCCGACGTGGCGAGCAGCGTGGTGTTGTGAATCACCGGACGGTCGGGCAACGCGACAGCGTGCAGCCCTTTTTTGACGCCATAGAGATCGAAGGGCATGTCCACCAGCGCCGCCGCCGCTTTGCCGGAAGCGATTTCTTCGACGAAATCTAAGAAGTTACCGGACGTGTCGTCGATCACGTCCATGTCTATCTCCTCGGGAGCGAGACCGCAGGTTTCCAGTACGGCTCGCAGATTGCCGGATACGCAGGGCGCCTTGGAGTGGCAGACGATCTTCTTGCCTTTGAGGTCTTCGATGCCCTTGATTGCCGGCGAGGCGACCAGCCGGTCGTCCCAATTGTTCTGCGCCTGGGCAAGATAGGTCAGGCGTTTTTCGCCCTTGGCGCGCTCGCGATAGGTTTCATGATGCAGCCCGCTTAAAAAATCGATTTCGCCAGCGAGCGCGAGCTTGGCACGATGCGCCATAGTGGGAGCCTTGGCGCCGCCGACGATGTGCAGATCGATTTCGAAGCCGTATTCCTCCATGACTTTGGACTCCTTGGAAGACATAGAGAAACGGTAGATGGGACGAGTCGCTGGCGAGCAGGTCTAGCGTGCGCATATTTCTGCCTCCTTAATGGAGTGTCATGCCGGTTTCTTCGTGGGGATCTCAAGGGGCAGGTCCAAACGGTCGCCCCACTCCTTCCACGAGCCGATGTAGTTGCGCACTTTGGGAAAGCCGAGCAAACGTAGCGCGACGTAGCTGTGAGCGGCGCGGTAACCGCCCTGGCAGTACGAAATCACCTCTTTGTCTGGCGTGATTCCAACCCTGCTGTACATCGCCTGCAGCTCTGCGTCTGTCTTGAATTTGCCGCTGGCATCGAGATTATCCGTCCACTCTATGTGGATCGAGCCGGGGATGGCGCCGCCACGCGCGGCGCGCACGGTGGTGCCAAGATGCTCGCCTTTACTGCGAGTGTCGAGGATGGCGATCTCTTTTTTGTTAAGCGACTGGAGCACGTCGGAGGCGGTGGCCAAGACTTCGCGTCTCTCGGCGATTTTGAATTTCGCCTCCTTCGGTGCTCCGCCCTCGGTTGTGACCGGAGCCCCCCCGGTTTGCCAGGCTTTGAATCCGCCGTCGAGCATTTTTACGTTGGGGTGGCCGTAATATTCCAAAAACCACACCCCGCGCGCCGCGCGCATATCGGAGTTCGCGCCGTAGAAAACGACTTCTTTCGCTTCGCTCACACCCCGCAGTTCCAGCACGTGATGGATCATGAACATGAACGCTTTGAGCGGTGCGTCAGTGGTATCAACCAGGCTCAAGCCGAACAGATCGAAGTGGGTTGCGCCAGGAATATGCCCCTTGGCATAGTCCTCGGCGGGGCGCGTGTCGATGATGCAAAGAGCCGGCGAGCCGAGCTTCTTCTGCAATTCCGTCACGGTTGTCAGCAAGGTTTCGCGCGTGTATTGTTTTTCCATAGGTTCCCTATAGCACTAGTCGAAAAGGTACTACAAATTACGTCGCGGCGAAATACATATCGACGTTTGTGTTTGCGCTGGATCGGGCTGATTGGCTGTTGGCTGATGGCTGCAAGCTTTACTTACCAGCTTGCGCTGCCTGGACGCAAGCTAACCTTTCCCGCCGATCACTACTCGCACCCCGATTTCAGAACGGAGTGGTGGTACTACACGGGTCACTTGGAGACTGAAAGCGGCAAGCACTACGGCTATCAGGTGACTTTTTTTCGCTTCGGGGTGCGCGATCGGCAGGACGAAAACAATAAAGACCACCCCATCATTTTCACCGATCTCTACATGGCCCATTTCGCCCTCTCGGACATCGAGCAGAAACGATTTCATTTTCGCGAGCGCATCAACCGAGGGTTCGACAATAAGGCCGGCGCGGCGACCGGTCGCTATCTGGTTTGGAACGAAGATTGGAAAGTCGAGGGCGATGGAGAGAAACACGCTATTCAGGTAAGCGACCGAGGCATGGCATTGCGGCTTGCACTGCGATCGCTCAAGCCCCCGGTGCTCCACGGCCTTAACGGGTTAAGTCCAAAAGGGGAAGGTGAAGGACACGCGTCTTACTATTACTCACTCACTCGCATGCGGACCGACGGCGAGATAACCGTTGACGGCAACAAAGAGAAAGTTCGCGGCCTAAGCTGGATGGACCACGAGTTCGGCAGCAACCAGCTCAGAGAAGACCAGGTCGGCTGGGATTGGTTCAGCATTCAGCTCGAGAATAATACCGAACTGATGCTCTATCTCATGCGCCGCAAAAACGGTTCGATCGATCCGTATTCGAGTGGCACAATCGTCCAAGCCGACGGTACGACCAAGCATCTCGCACGAAAAGACTTCCGCATCGACGTGTCGGATCGCTGGAAGAGCCCAAAAAGCGGCGCCGACTATCCGATGAAATGGAAGGTTTCCATTCCGGGCGAGGAAATGGAATTAGAAATGACGCCGGTGTTTCCTGAACAAGAGCTGATCACAAATCGTAGCACGCGGGTGACTTATTGGGAGGGAGCGGTGCAGGTGCAGGGGACTCTACGAAACAAACCGGTACCCGGTAAAGGTTACGTCGAGATGACGGGGTACGCGGGTAGGTTGAGGTTTTAGATCACGCAAGAGGACAACAACAAGCAGAAGTTGGCGGGGATGGTGTTGGAAGCGGATAAGAAAACCAGGAAAAGCCGTCTCATTGGAGATCTGGGGGTTGGGATTTCGAGTCCCTCCGGGTGCGGCAAGGGACTCCGTCACCCGAAAGCCAGGCAGTTCAGGCCAGCGGAATTCCGAATGGGCCTCGTCGTGAGGTGGCTGCCGCGATCAACTTTTAGCCGGTGGTGAAGAATCGACTTACCATCTCACCGCAGTACGCTGTAGGCAATATCCTGCACCTATTTGTACGCTTGGCAGTGGATGTTGCAGGGAACCCGACTTCCATGAAGGTTCTAAACCATGATTTCTGAAGAGCTATTTCCCACCCTGGCTAGGCACGGTTGTTGCTGTGGATCATAGGTTGCCAGGCGGTGACCCAACATGGGCGCGAAGGTTGATAAGACCGTACTCATAATCGAGAAACAGCCCAATTATACGCAGCTTTTGGTCAAGCAGATAATGTTTGCGGGCTTGAGGCCGCTTGTTGCGGTTACCGGAACGGGGGGACTAAGAAAGGTTGAAGAGTGCCAGCCCGATCTCATTTTGCTGGAGATGGAACTTACTGACATGGACGGACTGGATTTTGTTCTTTCCCTGCGACGAAAGCCCGAGGCCGACCGCATACCCATAGTCGCGATGAGTTCGCTTCCCCATATGAAAGCGAAAGCGCTTGAGGGCGGATGCAATGAATTTCTCTTAAAGCCGGTCAAGATGATCGACCTTATGCGTCATGTCAAGAAGTTCTTGCGGGAGGAAGCGAAGGCTGGCAGCGTTTAAGCGGGCAATGGCGAGCCGCCAGCCGGGCGCTTTTACGCGCCGGGGTTTCGCAACGCTCGTTAGCTGATGTGATGACTTATTGCGTTCATTGTTCACGCGGTGGATTGAGTTGGCTTTCCAGCCATCGCTCCAAGACGCTCCGTTTAAAGCGCCATTGAGAACCCACCTTGACGCCAGGTATTTTTCTCTTGGTCACAAGGCGATAAACGGTATACTCATTGATCCGCAGGTAGCGGGCCACTTCTTTTGTCGTTAGAAATTCTCTAGAGGGCATATGTTTTTTTCCCGATCTTAGGGGATTATTGTAAAACTCTTCGTTCCCGCCCTATACACTTTTTTTCGGTGAATGAAAATAGCGGGTTATCACCATTATTTCACCATTTACGGAGTTGAGTAAAGGTTGGAAGGCATGATGACGGCGGATTAGGTACATCGGGTTCTAAACCCTTCATCGACCCAACACGCTACAACTCAAGACTCCAACGGATTGCGGCAGGTTGATGCCGGTGGTCTAGTAAACTTCCACCCGGTTATCCCTGGCGGAGATGGAGGGGCGATCAAATACCCTAAGGACTTGCAAGGCGAGCCGCGAATCGTGCGAGCAACGAGTTAAACCGTTCCGACTCATCGACGAATAGTGCGTGACCGGCGTCTTTGAAAATTTCGATCTGAGTGGCGGGGCGATTTTTCTGTAAGTTCAGCGCCTGCGCTTCGAACTGCTGTGTTACTGCGTACAGTAGCGGCTTGGCAAAACCATGGGCGATGCGCCGCCAGTGCGTGCGTTCGAAGGGATAGGACAACAACGCGAGACTCTCTTCGAGCGGCAGTTTCTTGGCCTGCCGCACCAAGGCGTCGACTTCTCCGTCCGGGCGCGGCTTGGCAAATATGGCACGGACAAACTCCTCGAGCGTTTTGCCCCGATCCTCTTGCAAGCGCTGGGTAAATGCTCCACCGGGCGGCGGCGCAGGCTCTTCGCCGACGGAGCTATCCACGAGCACCAGGCCCGCGAGCCGATCCGCGCCGAACATCTGCACATATTGCAACGACTCTATCGCTCCGAGGGACCAACCAACCAACAGCACGTTCGACAGCGGCTGAAGGATCTCGCTTAGATCAGCGGCGCGCCGCTCCGCTGTGTAACCGGTTGGTGGGACCTGCGATTCCCCTTGGCCGCGGGGATCTATTGCCAAGACATGGTAGCTTCCGCCCAGCGCCTCAAGTTGCTTGCGCCACAGGGTGGCTGGCATAGACCAACCCGGAACAAAGACGATTTTGAGGTGCCGGTCGCCTGAATGTTCCCTGCCGGCTTCGAGCACGGAGAGGGCGACGCCGTCACTGGTCTGGAAAGTGCGGCGGCTGAGTCCCGGAACACTACAGCTAGCTGTCATGAAAACGAGACAGGCCCATATTAATACTCGCCTCGGCACGAAGTCGGGTATTAACGGTTGGCGATCATCAAACCGGACTGCTTGCCGCGCCAGTGATAACCGAAGGGAAACGGCAACTCGGCGAGATCTGGCTTTTCTTTGTACGCCCCTTCGAGATCGGCCTGATATCCATAACGTAATGACTTGATCGGTTTATTGTACCGCCCGTACAGGCGAACTTGCCACGGGGCCTGGCGCAAGAAGCGATAGGGAATTCCGGTGTCGTCCTGAACCACATAGTCCGCGGCCGCCATAATCATGTTGCGGGTTTTTTCGAACTGATTGTCATGAAGCAAATAGGAAGCCGACTTGAGCAGCGCGCTGGCGGGGCGGTGTTGCCCGACCCATTCCAAAAACCCGGGATAGAATTCCAGAGCTTTGTCGGTGGCGTCCAGCGAAAAATAGTATAGCTGCTGCTGGGCGCCGCCGTTCGCGCCGGCAAAAACGATGCGCGTCCCACGCATGATCATGCGCGGGTGTTTGACGGTGTCCCGAGCCTCGTAGGCCCGGGTCAATTCGGGGAAGAGATCCACCGGCTCGATACGTACGATACGTTGGTTCATCAGGACCATCATGGTCGCCATCACAGGGACCGTGCCGCGAATCCATGGGGTCGTCAGCTGTTTGTTCATGTAGTCGGTTATAAAGTAATTACGCTGAAAAATGTCGCGAAAGGCATTGCGGACATCCTCGAGCAGTTTGCCGAACTGAACCGCCGTGACCGATTCGAGATCCGGCAGCGAACTCGGCCGCTCGAGACTGAAGAATATGTACTGAGAGTGTTCTGGAAATAACGCGTATGCGTTAAAAAAGTCCGGTCCGCTGAACGGATAGAGCAGCGTCTTCTGGGTCGCGCCCGGGATTTTCACTTTCTGCGAGCGCCAATTTTGCATGGCCGAGATTCGGCCGCGCACTTGACCCCACTGAGCAGCCATCCATTTTTGATGCTCCGCGAAAACGTCGAGCGTGGTTAGTCGCTCCAACGCCGGCTCGCCCCCGACCGGAGGAATCCCGGCCATGATCTGCGCCGTGGCAGTCGCGCGCCGATTGAATTCCTGGACCTCCGCGGCGGCCCCGTTTGCGAGGCCAACAAGCATCAAGAAAAGCGTCGCCGCAATCGCTTGGGAATAAATACTAGGAATCAAGCAACTTACTCGAAATGTTTGCGTAAATGCTTTAAATATAATGGCTAGTCTAACGGCAACTGTCATCACGGCGTGGCCCATCCTTCTGCTTGTTTGACGATGGAAACGACTCATTCCGTCAACGTTTTCTCTTCGTGTCACACCAAATGGTAAGACCTTGGCACTTCGAAAGCAACATCATTTCTGCTCGGCTCAACGTGTCGGTTCGAATTTCGGCAATTCCGAGTCTCCGGTACGGTTGTACAAACGCCATCTCAGCCCTTCCTGTCCTGCCCTGCTTGCGCTAATAAATGTCCAGGCAATGACTCTCCAAACAGCAAAAAAACGGAGCACTTTATGTCGGGTTGGAAAGCGCGCATCGGGTATCTTTCCCCTTCGGTTTTTGAAACCCCCTCCGATTGGGACTTGATCCTGCCCAAAGGATTTACCATCGTGTCATCGGGGCTCAACGTCCAGGCCCACACGACGGAAGAATTCAATAGGGCGATCGAAGCATTGGAAGCCGGGCTCAGCATTTTTACCGCCGAGGAATGCGACGCGATTCTGCTTGCGGGTATAACCCTGGGCACCCAGCGAGGTTACCAAGCCGAGCAGGGAGTCGTGGGCCAATTATCGCAACGGGTTGGCCTGCCGGTCAGCACGGCCATGAACGCCGGCGTCGAAGCGCTTCGCCATCTAAGAACAAAAACAATTGTGATCGCCACTGCCTATATGGAAAAGATCAATCAAGCGGTGAAGCGTTACTATGAAGACGCGGGCTTTCAAGTCCTCGGCATCGCCGGGTTAGAGGTAAAAAAGCCGGTGGATCAAGTCAAATTGCCCGACTACGCTTCTTACAAAGTCGCCAAAGGTCTCTTCCAGCAGCATCCCGCTGTCGATGCCATTTTGATCCAAGGACGCTGGCGCTCGGTGGCTTGGGTTGAGGAGCTTGAGCGCGACAGCGACCGCTCGGTGGTCTCCAGTACCGCGGCCTCGCTGTGGTGGGTATTAAGAACTCTGAGGATGCAAATCCCAATCGAGGGATATGGGCGACTGCTGCGCTGAGTAGGGCAAATCCAACTTGTTGTGAGAAACTCCATCTGCTGAGCCTCTTGCAAAACCCCGCGCGTAGTCAGATTTGCGCCAGCCGCCAGGGCCGAGCGGCGTCATGCCGGCATGCGTTGACGAAGGAGGCGTTCGGTCATTCGCAGTGACAGCTTCTCCATTTCAGTAACGATCCGATCG
>JAUYJC010000419.1 GCA_030688735.1 Deltaproteobacteria bacterium | reverse complement strand
ATAAAGCACTCACCATGCCAGCGCGGTAAAATGGCTTGCTCGGTTACAAGATCAAGCAAATGTAAGTGTTTGCCTCGGCGCTGCTTCACTTCTCGAACCGTGTGATGACTCGCTTGTGCAGTTCTTAGGCAGACCGTTGCCGTGGAATTGGGCATAGGCGAAGTTATATTCATAGGTAACCCCGCCTCTTGAGGCTGGAGCAATTTTATGGGGTTTCCGAAGGGGGCGAGCATCCCCATTGGCCAAGGGCGGGTCGAAACCCCGCCCGCGAAGTAGCTTGGTTTATTCTGGGTCGGAGTGGCGCTAGCGCGGACTTCTGATTTCCAGCTCAAGCCCGTTTGGGTCTTTCACGAAGATGGTCGTGAGCTTTCCGGCGGCGTCACGATTCTCGCGCAGGATTTGGGCGCCTTTTTCTTTGAATTCCTTGGCGGTCTGTTCGATGTTGTCGGTCACGTAACCATAGTGGTGGACGCCGGTTTCGGTCGCGGACTCCATCAGTTGGATCGACGGCGCGCCGGCGATCCTCACGAAGCAGAAGCCGTAACCCGCTGCGCCCTTGCGCAGGGGCGTTGGGTGTCCGCCGAAAAACTTTTCGTAGAACTTGACCGATTCGGCGATGTCCTTGCAGTAAATCGCGACATGCTCGAGCTGATAATTCATAAGTTCCTCCCTATAGTTGGATCACCGCTTTAACGACCGCATAGCTCGCCATGGCCGCCATCGCTTCGTTGATCTGGTCGAGGGTATAGCTCCTGCTGATCATTTCTTCAAACGGGAATTTGTTCCTGCGCGACGCCAAGAAGTCGATGGCCTGGAGCCAGTGGCGCGGCTCGGCGGAGCGGACGGTGATAAAGAGCATTTCCTGCGGTAAGCGCTCGACCGCGATGTTGGCTTTGCCGCCGGCGCCGATGTTCAGGTAGCGCCCACCGCCGCGCAAAAACGTGAGCCCTTCTGGCACCGCCATGTTGTTCGCGACTTGGATCGCGATGTCCGCGCCGCGCCCGTCAGTGTGATCGCGGACCCAGCGGCGTCTATCTTTCTCGTCGGTCACTTCTTCGAGATTGAGCACCGCGTCGGCGCCCATGCGCTTGGTGACTTCGAGCCGATTGGCCGGCGCGCCGATGACCAGCACTTTTTTGGCGCCGTGATCCCGGGCGACGGCGGTGGCGAAGTTGCCGAGCGGCCCGCTGCCTTGAATCACCACGGTCTCGTGGCTCTTGATGGCGCCGAGACGGTCGAAGCCGTGCATGACCGTGCGATACGCGCAGGCGGATGCCGCCGCCGAGGCGGAAGTGACTTCTTCGGGAACTTTGATGATGAGACACTCTTTGGGCACGTACATGTACTCGGCACAGCTTCCCAATAGATACGGATGCTGGTCGCTGCGGTTATGTCCCCATGACGCGCGTCCCGGGCAGATGCAAGGCTGGAGCGCGACGGCGCAATAGTAACAGGAGCCGCAGGCGACGTAACTCCAGACGATCCGGTCGCCGCGCTTGACCGGGGCCCCGAGAATATCGGTGTGCTCGCCGGCGATCTCTTCGACGAGGCCGCAGGGCTCGTGGCCGGTGATGATCGGCAGCGTGTCGCCGTCGCCCAGCGGACCATGCCAACGGTGCACGTCGGTGCCGCAGAGCGTCGAAGCGGTGATCTTGACCAGCAATGATCCCGGATCGAGCTTGGGGATCGGTACCTGCTGGATGGTTAGAGGTTTGTTATGTTCGGTTATAACGGCGGCGCGGCAAGTGTCCATTTCTAAATCCTTTCATGGCAAATACCCGGTGGAACGATTGGAACGGCTGGAACTATTGAAACCGTTCCAGTCGTTCCATAAGTTCCAATCGTTCCAGCCATATCGTATCAGAGCGGCAGTTTGTAAAATGTTTCCGCGTTGCGCCACAACAGCGCGGCCTTGTCGTCCTCGGAGATATCGTCGCTTTCCAGCAGTTCGCCGATGTCGTGCTTGCAGCTTTCGTTGGTCACTTCGTGGGGAAAGTCAGATGAATAGAGAAATGGCTTGTTGCCGACGGTCTTGATCGCGAAGGGCATGGTCAACTCTTCGGTCTCGACGCCCAGATAGAATCGGTCTTCGTTGATCAGATTTTTGATGTAATTGCTCGGCTCCTCTTCCTCGCGCACGCCGTACTCGCCGGGCGGGATATATTGAAAATGAGTTTCATGGGAAGCGTGCAACCGTTCGAGCAACAGCAGCAGCCAGGCCACGCCGCCTTCCAGGAACGCGATGCGCAGGCGCGGGAAGCGATCGAAGATACCGTTGTAAAGAATGTCCGCGCAGTTGATGGTCAGTCCCCAGGGGTGGCCTAGGGCGTGCACGGGCACGTACATGTTCATGTGGTCCATGCCGAAGCGGTCGTGGGCGCCGCCGTGGACCGCCAGGCAGCAGCCGAGGCGGTTGGCTTCTTCGTAAATCGGCCAATACATTTTCGAACCGAGCGGATGGGCGAGGCCATTGGACGGCATCATCGCTCCGAGCATGCCCAATTCGGTCACGGCGCGGTGCAATTCTTTGGCGGCCTCCAGCGGATCTTGCATCGGGATGAGCGCCATCCCTTTGAAGCGCGGGTTGAACTTCACGTAGGTCTCATGAAGCCAGTCGTTGTATGCTTTGGAAACCGCCACGGCGTAGTCGAGGCTGACGATCTTGCCGTAGGCGAGGGCGGTGGTCGGGTAGAGAACGGTCCACTCGATGCCGACGTCATCGAGAAATTCGAGCCAACCCGTCGGACCCACCGGGGCGCGCTGGTCGCGCTGCGGCGGTGTCTCCACCGCGCGGCCCGCGTGCAGGTGATCGAGGGGCGGAAAGATTACGCCCTTTCGCCGCGCAATCTCGCGGTAGGGCGACTCCATGTGGGAGATGATTCCCGGGTTGTCCTCGATGATGTGGCCGTCGCCGTCGATGATTCGGATTGTCAAATCGGCGCTCATGCGTAGATATCTCCTCGACAAGATTCGTTTGTTGCTTGCGGATTGTGCTGTGCCAAGTCTGTTTGGATTTTGTATCCTTCGATTTAAGCCCGGGTTTGTCCGTGCGGTTCCACTGTGCGTTTCGTTCGTGCATCAAGTTATGCGTAGAGTTATATGGTAATGAGGTATTGATCAAGCGCACCAGAGTACAAGACAAATCCACTCGAACGCTTGACATTGATTATCTTGACTGATCTTCTGGTGGCCAGACCGGGAGTAATATTCGATCAGCATTGAAAGCCGGGCCAGGCGCATGTCTCACACACAATCCCAAAAGCGATTTCACGTATTTCTGATTAAACCATCGAAATACGACGATGATGGTTACGTCATCCGTTGGGCCTGTGCTGTGCTCGTTTCCAATTCGTTGGCCGTGCTCAACGCGTTGACCGAGGACGCCGCGCGCAGCCAAACATTGGGGCCCGAGGTTGAAATCCTTTCCCATGTGCTCGATGAAACCGTTACTCAAATCAGGGCCGAAGAAATTGCCGCAAGAATGCGCCACGCGGGCGATCAGTGCGTTGTCTGTATGGTCGGTGTCCAGTCCAACCAGTACCCGCGCGCCGTGGATCTGGCCAGGGAGTTTACGGCTTGCGGTCTCAAGACCATGATCGGCGGATTTCACGTGAGCGGCTCGGTTGAAATGTTACCGCAGATACCTCCGGAGATTCAGGGGGCTATGGACGAAGGCATCACGATCGTCGCCGGCGAAGTGGAGCACCGCTGGAACAATCTCCTGCGTGATGCCTATCACGGCACATTGAAACCTTATTACAATTTTGTCGATGACAAACCCGCGTTGAATAACACGCCCCCTCCTTTCACGCCCAGAGATCGGCTTCAGTACTATATTCCCACCCGGCAGAGTTCGTTTGACGCTGGGCGTGGGTGCCCATTTCAATGCAGCTTTTGTACGATCATCAACGTACAGGGGCGCACGATGCGCGGCCGAACAGCGGATGACGTAGAGGCGCTCATCCGTCGGAATTATGCCCAGGGCATCCGCGAGTTTTTTATCACCGACGATAATTTTGCGCGACATCCCGACTGGGAGAGCATCATTGACCGAATTATCGAATTGCATGACAAGGACCGCATCCACATCAGGCTCATGATTCAGACCGACACGATGGCGCACCGTATTCCGCGTTTCATCGAGAAGCTGGGGCGGGCCGGTTGCCGGCGCGTCTTTATCGGCATGGAGAGCGTCAATCAGGAGAATTTGAAAGCCTCAGCGAAATATCATAACCGGATCAACGAGTATCGCGCCATGCTGCAGGCATGGCGCGATCAACAGGTCGTCACGTATGCCGGCTACATGATCGGATTTCCCGGCGACACCTATGAATCCATCATGCGTGACGTGGAATTCTTAAAGCGAGAGCTGCCCCTCGACTTCGTGGAGTTATTCGTCGCGACGCCCCTGCCCGGATCCAAGGATCATCAGCAAAATTTCCTCAAGGGCATCCCGATGGACGAGGACTTGAACAAGTACGACACGACTCAGCCTTGCATGGAGCACCCCAAGATGAGCCGGGAAGAACTCCAGAAGGCATATAGGGACGCCTGGCACTCTTTTTACAGCCGGCAACATGTCGAGACTATTCTTAAACGCCGCCAGGATCGCAGACGGCGCAACGTTGCCAGGCAAATGCTCTGGTTTCGCAGTTCTTTCTTTATTGAAAATGTGCATCCGCTCTTGGGAGGCTTCTTCCGCCTAAAGGGCCGCCGGATGCGATCGCCCCGCTTCCCCGTCGAGTCCATTCCCACCTATTACTGGCGGAGAACCAGAGAAATCGCCCTGTGGACGGTGCGCGCGACCGCGCTTTTAATTGAGATGCGGTATATTTATCACAAGATCACACGGGAAAAATACCGGCACTACATGGACGTGGCGATTACGCCGGATCCGATCGGCAAAAGGACTATCCGCCGATCTGATGATCCTATCCTCCTTGAAGTGCCCGCTCCCGCCAGCGCGATTCAAAAACACTCGGAATCATCGGATCTAAATGCCGACGTTGCAATGCCTGATGCCAATTATAGGTGATTTAATTGATCTTGGCGGAGGAGTTATGGCCGAAGAAACAGCGGAACAAAAGTTGGCGCGCCTCGAGGCGGAGAATAAAGCGCTGCGGGAACAGGTGGAGCAGCGGAAAACGGGTCAATTGCGGCTGAAGGTGAGCGAAAAAGGCGGTCTCTCCCTTTACGGCCTCGGCCGGTTTCCCGTGACGCTTTATAAGGAACAGTGGGCAAGGCTGCTCGACTATGCCGACGAAATCCGCAGCTTCCTCAAAGCGAACGACCAACAATTGAAAGCCAAGCAGTAACAACAAACCACGTCAAAGTTCGGCCAACCGCGCGATTGGCGGTGCATTCCGGTTTGATGAAGTATTGCGGCCGGTGCAAGGCGGTAGCGGGGCGCGGTGGACTCTCTCCCTGACGCCGATTCACATGTCTGCAACCCGGCAATTCGTTTCCCACCGAGATCACAAGCAAGCCGAGCGAATATTTTCGCCGCCAGTTTCAAGCCGCCTTCATCGACGATCGCTGCGGATATTCTTTTTTGTGGCGGGTTCTATTTTGGGGTTGCTTGGTTGCGCCGGAAAGACCGCACACGACGAAGCCCTAGCTGCGAAGAGATCTGTGGAATTTGCCGAGACGGTCTTTGTTCAAAACGACATCGAGAAAGGCTACCGGCTACTTTCCGATGGGGCAAGGCGGCATATTCCGATAGAGAAATTCAAAGAAACTGTTACCCGCATGCATCCAACCGGTTATCCAACGAGTGTGACAGCAAAGGAATTTGAACCGATGCCGGGAGGTGAAAAGGCAATTTACATTTTTCTAATCGGTGCCGGTTCCGGCGATCGCTTCGATTATAAGTTGACTATGGAAGGATCCGCGGCAACCGATTATAGAGTCACTAACCTGGAACCTGGGACGTCTTCGCGTTTTTTGATGGAGCATCGTAAGACACCATTCAAGAAGTGATGCCGCGCCTCGGGCCTGGTCTCGCGCGCAGAAAGCCGGACCACCTTCTTAGTTCTGAACATTCTCAGGAACTCCCACCCCCAATCTTACTTTTTCTGCAATCTGGGCAATAACCCTTATCCGTCAAGCTCCGGATAATCCCGGATTCCGCAGTGGGAAAGTGACGCTGTGAGCGAGGGGCAAACCTTGCGCAACGAAGACAATGCTTTTCTACCCCTGAGCCAAGGACCGATCTCGCTGCTGTGCGAACTTAGTCGGAGTCATAATGCCTTGTGCCAAGCGGCAGAAAGGACTTTGAAACAGCACCCCTGGGTGTCTTCGCCGCTCCATGTTCGCCCCTCGCTCATATTCAACTGCGGAATTCGGGATAATGGCGAAAGAGGTCTTGCGGGTTGAAAGGTCTGCGCCGCTTTGACGAGAGATAGGCCGCGACGCGCGGGCGCGCGGCGACGTAGTCGTGCAGCACGACCAAGCGCGGATACTTCGAGTTGGTGATCCGTCGGCGTGTTGCGCCGGGATCGAAGCCAACTCGACGGCATGGGCGCGTTGGGAGTCTTAGGGGTGGGAGGCCGGTTTGGGGAAGTTTTGTCAACCGGCTGCTTTTACCCGCGAAAAAAAGTCACGCGCGGTGCAAGATTGTTTTTGCAAACTCCCGATTTCATCGTAAAATAGCATATTGGTCGCAAGTTAGCCGTCGTCTACTCCTGATAGCACAAAGTCATGCGAACCCGAGACAAAATTGCAATCCTGCTTTTCTCAATCACCCTGGGATTGGGCACCCTCATCTTTTGGCAATCGAGCACCAACGACACGGAGCTCCGTCGATTTCGCTGGTTCGCCGCTAAAGCTCCGATGCGTCTAATGACGGACGAAATCTTTACTAGTGAAAACGCCCCGAACCTGTGGTTCGGCGCGCTGTCGTTGGGTGCGATGATCTTGCTGGGACTGGTATTGAAGGCGATCAACGGTGCGGAGATACGCGCCTTCCGGGATCGATTGATCCAGATGGAGGTTTCCAAGGCCGAGCTGGAGACGTTGCTGCAAGACGCAGTTTGGAAAGAAAAGCACGCGCGTGACGCTAAAGAAAATGCTGTCAAAGAACTGGAAGACAACTTAAACCGGACCTATGACCTGGAAAATCAACTCCGTGACACCGAACAGCTCTTTTGGACCCGGGAAAAGGAGTTCAAAGCGCTGAGTTCTCGGGGGAGCGCCGGAACGGAGGCTGCGCGCGGAAAGGTGCTGCAAGATGAGATTAAGAAAAACGCGGAATTGCTCCAGGCAAAAGACGCGGCGATGCAGCAACTGGAGAGTCGTCTGAGCGGAAAAATCCGCTCTTTGGAGCACGAGCTTGGCGACCAGGTAAAGCTGCTTAGACAACGGGAAGAAGAGCTGGACTCTCTCGAGACACAACTCTCAGAGAAGAGCGACGCCCAGAGCCGGGCGGAGAGTCTGTTGGAGGAGGAGATCAAGAAAGGTCAGCGGTCTCTGCAGGCAAAAGAATCCGCCATCAGCGACCTTGGCAAACGGCTGAAAGGCGAGATCGATGCCCTGCAAACTCAGCTAAGCGAGCAACGAAGCCAGTTGCAGAACCGGAGCACCGAGGCGGCGGATCTCAAGGCGGAAGTGAACGCCTTGACGGCGCGACTGGCCGATGCAGCTTCGGCGAAGGAACGGGTGGAAAGCCAGCGGCTGGACGAACTGAAGAAACAGACGCAGGCGTTGCAGGCGAAAGATGTCGCCATCAAACAGATTGAGGAGCGCGTGCAGGCGACCCTGCGCGATTTCGAAGGCCGGCTGTCTGAGAAAGAGAAATTGTTGAAAGACCGCGACGCGGAATTGCTCGCGCTTCAGTCCAAGGTCCATACGCTTGCCCAGACCGGTTCGGCCAAGGAGCAAGCCCAGAGCTTACTGCAGCAGGAATTGAAGAGCCATGCGAAAGCGCTGCGCGTAAAAGACGCCGCCATCAAGGAACTGGAGAAGACGCTCGACGTCAAAATTCAGGCGTTGGAGGCCCAGTTATCTGAGAAAGAGGCATCGCTCCAGAGCCGGAGCATTGAGCTGGATGGCTTAAAGGGCGAAGCAAAGGTCTTGACGGGGCGACTGGCTGATGCCGCGTCGGCGAAGGAGCGCGCTGAGAATTTGCTGCAACAGGAGCTTACGCAGAAATCCGAGTTGCTCCGGTCGAAGGACTCCGCCCTGCAAGAGACGGAAAAAAATCTACTCGCGAAAGTCCGCGCGTTGGAAAATCAGCTTGGGGAAAGAGACGCGTTCTTGAGGGAACGCGATACGCAAATGCTGGATCTCCGGGCCCAATTGACGAAAATGGGCGCGAGCAACGAGGAAGCGCGGCGTTTGCTGGCTGACGAGCTGAAAAAATTGAGGCCAGTGCTGGCAGCCAAGGATGCCTCCATCAAGGCGCTGGAGGAGAAATGGACGACCACCGTCCGCCCTCTGGAGGAACAGGTCGCCGGGCAAGAGACGCTTTTGCAACAACGCACCGCACAAATCGAAGCCCTGCGGTCTGAACTGGATGCCATGAAAACGCAACTAGCGGAGACGGGCTCGGTTTCCGAACCGGCGGAGGACGCACAGGTTGCTCGCGCGAAAGAGTCCGAGGATAGCACGAAGAGAATCCACACGCTGGAGCGCTCGCTTAGAGAGACGGGCGATCTCATGAAAACTCGCGACGAGAAGATCGAGAGATTGGAAGCGGAACTCAAAGAAAAACGCACAGAGCTTGCCAGGCATGAAATCGAGGTCTGGCAGGCCGTGGAACGGCGCAGTCAATGGAAGCGGCGGCTGTCAAAGTTCGGCATCCCGATGAAAGACTGAAGCGCACCCCGGTTGTTTGTAGCATAGACCGGGGCGATGGAAAGAGGCTCCGACCGTCGCGCCATCCCGTCACATAGCCACTCCCCAAAAACGAGTTCGTTCCTGCCGATTGTCGGAAAGCCGTCTCGAGAGTCCCAAAGAGTCGAGTTTCATTTTCTCTCGGGTGAGTAAAAACTATCTAATGAGCCTCTTGCAAAACCCCGCGCGTAGTCAGATTTGCGCCAGCCGCCAGGGCCGAGCGGCGTCATGCCGGCATGCGTTGACGAAGGAGGCGTTCGGTCATTCGCAGTGACAGCTTCTCCATTTCAGTAACGATCCGATCG
>JAUYJC010000418.1 GCA_030688735.1 Deltaproteobacteria bacterium | reverse complement strand
CGATCGGATCGTTACTGAAATGGAGAAGCTGTCACTGCGAATGACCGAACGCCTCCTTCGTCAACGCATGCCGGCATGACGCCGCTCGGCCCTGGCGGCTGGCGCAAATCTGACTACGCGCGGGGTTTTGCAAGAGGCTCTAGATTTTGGATTTTGGATTAAGGGGGCACAAAAAACATGAATAAAAAGTCTTGGCTCCGAGTTCTGAATTCTTGCTCCGCTAATCTAAAATCGAAAAGCGGCCCCGCAGACCAAAATCCAAAATGGCTGGGGCTTTCGGTAATCGCTTTCGTGCTCGTGGTGTGTGGGGCTGTGGTCGAGGCGCAGCAGGCAGGGAAAACCTTCCGCACAGGTTGCCTGGATAATAGCACTGCTGCCGGCAGCGCGGTCCTCGTGGAGGCGTTCCTGCACGAGCTGAGCAAGCTCGGATGGATTGAGGGAAAGAATTTCACCATCGACTACCGGTTTGGCGAGCAAAAGTCTGAGCGCATGCCTGAGCTTGCGGCGGAGTTGGTTCGTCTTAAGGTCGATCTAATTGTGGTCTCAAACACAAACGCTGCGTCAGCGGCCAAGAGCGCCACTACTACGATCCCCATCGTGATGGCGACCGCTGGGGACCCCGTGGGTTCAGGTCTGGTTGCCAGTCTGGCGCGGCCGGGAGGCAATGTCACCGGTTTCTCGAGTTTAGCGGGCGAGCTAAACACCAAAAGGCTAGAGATACTCAAGGACGCGGTCCCCAAGGTCGCCCGAGTTGGATTTCTGATGGGATCGGAAGGTAGCGCAGGAAGAGATCTCCAACTGAAAGAGCTCAGGCCTGCGGCTGTGGCACTGAAGCTAAAATTGGAGGAGATCAGGACTCAACCCGACGCCAAAGGTTTAGAGAGCGCCTTTAAAACCGCCAAGCAGAAGCAGGTGGGCGCGATTATGACGGGCGCCGGTCCGCGCTTTTTCGCCGAAAGAAAGCGGATCGTCGAGCTTGCCGGCAAATACCGGTTGCCTGCTATTTACCCACTGAAGGGGTATGTCGATGAGGGTGGTCTCATGTTCTACGGGACAGACTACGAGGACCTGTACCGCGAGGCGGCTCACTACGTAGACAGAATCCTCAAGGGGACGAAACCTGCTGATCTTCCAGTACAGCAGGCGATGAAGTTTGAATTCATCATTAACCTCAAGGCGGCAAAACAAATTGGTCATACGATCCCATACGAACTGCTCTGGCGGGCGAATCAAGTGATTAAGTGATGGTTCGACTTCACTCACCACAGGTTTTGATGCCCTGGGCGCGAGGCTACCGGAAGAAAACCTTGCCGGCCCTCTCATTGAAAGCTACTTCTTCAAACTGATTGAAAATTGTCTGCCTTCCCAAAAGATTGAAGCCGATCCGCAGTTCGTCGGAGAAAGCTACGCGGGCGCGGAACTTAATCGTTCCAATCTGAATAGGGATGTGGAAAACGTATGCCTTGAGGAGACCCCCATCCCCAACCTTAAACGTCTGCTTTTTGCCTTCCTGCTCGCAATCCGAGAGCCTCAAGCAGCTCCATTCGGAAAATCGAGCAAAAAGCACCCGAATCGACATAAGCCTCCGTCTGAACACCTAGGGTCCGGGAAAAAAGCACGACGGGGATGACTGGGGCGTAGTGTCCCCCAAGTCGTTTATAGGGGAACGACAGAGCAGGCACTCCAACTCTTCTCGTGTCGGGATAGGAGAGGCGAAGGGGAGGCTGTGGGGATGTTTTGCCTTCGCTTGCTGAATAAGTTTGCCAACATCTTTCGGCTTGCTGATTCCTATTAGTTTCCCTTCGACCAGCACGATCCAATTTCCTCCATGCTTTTTCACCAGACCGGCAAAGTGTCTGTGAAAGTATCTGTCGTTTTGATCGCGGGAAACCTTAAGCCTGTTTTTGCTCATCTCGTCTATTTTCTAGCACATTTCCGCAGGGCAGAGAAGCTTCGCACGGCAACTTGAGCCGCTTAACTAAGAGGTTTTAGAAAAGATTCGAAAGGGCCTAGGCAGGACCCTATCGATCCCCACAAGTACAAGTATATATGTGCGTTGAAGTCTTGGCTTTCGGTTTGACAGATATCGTCGAGGTTGTCAGGATAGCGGCTAAGAAATTTGTTTCGACAGCCTAACTCCGCGTTCGCTGCGTTCGGTTTTACGTTGAATTCATTCGCACTCCTCATCGATTTCGGCAGCACCTTCACTAAAGTCGTTGCCGTCGATCTGTCCAATGCGCGCGTTGTCGGCAGGAGCCAGGCGCCATCGACTGTGCTCACCGACGTGCGCGACGGTCTACTTCAAGCTCTCGTCACGCTCAACGAGCGACATGCCCTGTTTGACCGCACGCCCAAGGACTTGAACGTCTTCGACGGAAAGGTCGTGCTCGCATCGAGCAGCGCTGCCGGTGGTTTGCGCATCGTGGTGGTCGGCAACGTTCCCGGCTTGACCGTCGAGGCGGCGAATCAAGCGGCGCTCGGTGCGGGCGCGAAGGTCGTCGGCTCGACGGCGTTCAAGCTTTCCGAAATCGCGCTTCAGGGAATCGAGAGCGCGCGCCCCGATATGATTCTCCTCACCGGCGGCACGGACGGCGGCGACGCCGCGACGATCCTGCATAACGCGCGCATGCTCGCGCAGTCCCAGCTCGCCGTCCCCATCGTTGTTGCGGGCAACCGAGCCGCCGCCGGCGAAGTCTGCGAACTTTTGGAGAGTGGCCGTAAAGAAATCCGCCTCACCGCCAACGTCATGCCGAAGACAGGAACTCTCGCCGTGGAAGCGGCGCGGGAAGAAATCCGCAAGCTTTTCATGGAGCGAATCACGCAGGCGAAAGGGTTGGACGCGCTCAGGGGATTGGTCCCGGTGGTTCTGCCGACGCCGATGGCCGTGCTCGA
>JAUYJC010000408.1 GCA_030688735.1 Deltaproteobacteria bacterium | reverse complement strand
GTCAACCAAACGCGAAATTAAGCCCACCATTTCCGTAGACACACCATTGCGTGCCAGGGTCGTTGTCTTCATACGCATCGCCTCCGTTTATGCGGTATGAAAACATTATAAATGGTATTTTAGTAAATTCCCACTCCCTTATGTGATCGTCTTCAAGCAGGAAGCCTACCCGGAGAGCTATTACAGCGACGGCATCAAGGTCGTCACTAGCCAAGTACCGATCAAGCCGCCGCTCTTCGCGCGCATCAAGTCGACGAACTACCTGCCCAACGTCCTCGTCGTGCTCGAAGCCAAAGACCGCGGCGCCGATAACGGCGTCTTCATCGACCAGCGCGGCATGGTCGCGGAGAGCTCCAACATGAACGTCGCGTTCGTGACCAAAGATCGCGTATTCCGCCACCCACCCTTCGACGCCATCCTTTCCGGCATCACGATTCATAGAGTGCTGCAATTCGCCGAGCGGCTGGTGCGGCAAGGCGACCTCAAGGAAATCCGCCTCGCCGATATTCCAGTCAGCGAAGCGCGCCAGGCCGCCGAGATGATGCTGATCGGCAGCTCGATCAAAGTGGCGCCGGTCGTTCTATGGGATAGCCAACCCATTGGCGACGGCCGGCCCGGACGGATCACGAAACGATTGCTGGAAATGTGGAACGAAGATGCGAGATCGGCGCAGGATCAGCTGGTGCCAGTGCCCTATCCCGATTGAGCTTGGCTTTTCAGTCGGCCCTACTCGCGGCGGGCGCGCTCCCAACCGAATGGTCCTAATCTTGAAGCCAAGACGGGACCGCTATGGTTTGTCGCTCTAACCCATCTCTGAATTGATTCCCTTATGTCGTTTGCAATAGAAGTCGCTTGCGCGCGCTGTGACAAACGCTTCGCGCTGTCGCAGTTGCTGAACCTCTGCCCATGCGGATCGCCTCTCCTGGTCCGCTACGATCTACAGAAAGCAAAAAGGGTTTTCGTGAAATCTTCCCTCGAAGATCGAGTCGCTTCACTCTGGCGCTACCGCGAACTCTTGCCGCTGCAAGACGACGTCAATCGGATTTCCCTAGGAGAAGGCTGCACGCCGCTCCTGGACGCCAAGCAACTCGGCGGCGGGCTTGGGTTGCGGCGGCTTTGGATCAAAGACGAAGCGCAAAACCCGACCGGCTCCTTCAAGGACCGGGGCCTTTCACTGGCGATTTCCCGGGCAAAAGAGCTGGGCGTAACCAAAGCCGCGATTCCATCCGCGGGAAACGCCGGCGGCTCCTTCGCCGCTTACGCCGCGCGCGCGGGAATCGAAGCCCATGTTTTCATGCCGCGCGATACTCCGATCGCCAATCAGATCGAAGTTCAGCAGTACGGCGCCAAACTCCGGTTGGTCGACGGTCTGATTGCCGATTGCGGCCGAATCATCGCCGAGAAGAAAACCGCTGAAGGCTGGTTCGATGTCTCCACGCTGAAGGAGCCCTATCGGGTCGAAGGGAAGAAAACCATGGGATACGAGATCGCCGAGCAATTGAATTGGCATCTCCCCGACGTCATCATCTATCTCACCGGCGGCGGCACCGGACTCATCGGTATGTGGAAAGCTTTCGGCGAGCTCGAAGAACTGGGTTGGATCGACGGCCATCGGCCGCGCATGGTGTCGGTGCAAGCGCGCGGTTGCGCGCCCATTGTCAAAGCGTTCGACGAAGACAAGGCGGCCGCGGATCTCTGGCAAAATGCGCAAACGATCGCCTCCGGTTTGCGCGTGCCTCAGGCGGTGGGCGATTTTTTAATGTTGCAGGCGATCCGCGAAAGCGGCGGCACGGCGCTGAGCGTTGGCGACGACGAGATGCTCGCGGAAATTCCCCGAGCGGCAAGAACGGAAGGTGTATTTTTCTGCCCCGAAGGCGCCGCTTGCGTAGCGGCGTTGCGCGCCTGGTCGCCAACGGTTGGATCAAGCCCGCCGACGAGGTGCTGATTTTCAACACCGCTTCCGGCCTGAAGTATCTGGACGTTATTCAGCAAAACCTTCATGCAATTTAGATCGGCTGTCGATTATGGACATCCCTGGAGAAGACGGAGACAGGGATTCGCTGAAAGGAAGGATTTCTAGAATGGGCCAATATCCCGATTAGTTTTTTCTCTGCCTTTCATAGTTAGCCCAGCGCGGGTTTTTCTCATTGTTCGGTCACGAGTTTGTTCGGCAGCTCGTCGCGATCGTCCGCCGATCGAGGAAAATGCTGCGCCAGGATTTCACCGCAGCGCTCGATGGCTTTGCAAAAACCGTCACAGCCGTTGCGTGATTTCAAACTCTCGGTGATCGTGTTGACGATCTCATCCCAGGTCCCGGCCGCAACTTTTTCATTGATGCCGCGGTCGGCGAGCACGACCACGCGGTGTTCCAATAGTGAAACGAAGATCAAGATGCCTGTTTCAGCGCGCGTATGGTGCAAGCCCTGGCCGGTAAAGGCGGCGAGGCTGCGCGTGTGGACGGCATCGGCGATTCGATCCTTGGCGATCAGGCGCCGCTTCAACGTCGGAATGCTGCAGATAGCAAACCCCAAAATCGCGCCGACCACCGGCCAGAGAAGATAGATATGCACCGAGCCCCAGGGATCATGCCAGGAAATTGCGGCCAGCGTGCCGAGAACTAGCCCGACAACGAGACCGGAAAGTTCGACCTCGGCGTAGCGCCCGCTCGCGCTGACAAGCATTGGCACAATCTCGCCGGAAGTTTTCTTCTCTGCGGCGATCACGGTCTGCTGGATGCGCTCTTGTTCTTCGGTGGTGAGAAATTTTTCCGCTCGCATAGTTACCAGCTCCCTGAAGCGCCGCCACCGCCAAAACCGCCGCCCCCGCCGGAAAATCCGCCGCCGCCAAAACCGCCGCCGCTGCCGCCAAAGCCACCGAAAAACCCGCCGCCCCGACGATAGCGTGTACCGCCGGTCCACTGATTGCTCGAAGATGCAACGGACATGCTGCTGCCGATGGCACCGAGAAATGCGCCAAGGATCAACGCGATGATCAGAATAAGACCGAACCCCCCGGCGCTGAACAATGTTGCCGCGAAACCCGCGGCAGCCCCTCCAAAAGCCCCACCGGCGAGTCGACGCCGTGTCATTCCGATGAACAAGGCGAGCATGGCGGTGATCATAAGGATATTCATCGTGGAAGAGCCTCGCGGAGTTGCCGGCCGTCTTGATGCCTGGGCTCTTTGTGGAAGGGATTCGCCTTTGGCCACTTGCAGGATCGCGTTGACCCCGGCTTCGATGCCTCCGGCGTAATCATTCTCGCGAAACCGCGGCACGATGACTTCACCGATAATTCGGTTCGCGATTGCGTCTGGTAGGACGCCTTCGAGGCCGTAACCTACTTCGATGCGCAGTTTGCGGTCTTTTTGCGCGATCAGAAGAATCGCACCGTTATCGAATCCCTTCTTCCCGATCTTCCACGCCTCGGCGACGCGGATACTGAAGTCTTCCAGTGGGTCGCCTTCGAGGCTCGGAATCGTCAGGACTGCGATTTGGTGGCCGGTTTCCCGTTCGAAGGCGGCAAGGCGGCTCTCAAGAGCCTGAGCACGATCCGGGGGGATCAATCTAGCGTAGTCGTTGACTCGGCCCTGGAGCTGCGGAACGTCGAGAGCGCTGGCGAGGGTGGAGTGAAGAAGAGTTAAGAGAAGAGCGACAAGAACCAATGACCGAAAATGGAAGATAGAGGATGGAGGGGGGCGGATTGCTATCGTCGATCCTCTATTCTCGATCTTCGATTTTCTCACGAGCGCGGGTTCCTAGCAGTTTGCTGAAAAACCACCTCGGAGTCCTTCGACAGGGCTCAGGACGAACGGAGGGGAATTGTTTTCATTGGGCATTTTCCGTTCATGCTGAGGTTCTCGAAGCATTCCGAATCCTATTTCAGCAGCCTGCTAAAACTTCACCTGCGGCGGCTTCGCCGCGGCTTCCTCGGCGCTGAAAGTTTGGCGAACTTCCAAGCCCAGTAGATATTTGGCGGTCAAATTCGTCGGAAAAAAGCGCACGCCCTTGTTATACTCCGCGACGCGTTCGATGTAGCGCTTGCGCGCCACCGCGACGCGATTCTCAGTGCCCTCCAATTGAGCTTGCAGGTCGCGGAAGTTCTGATTGGCTTTCAATTCGGGATACTTTTCAACGACGACCAGCAATCGCGAGAGGGCGCTCGAAAGCTGGCTCTGAGCTTGTTCGAACTTCTTGAACATCTCGGGATTGTTGAGCGCGTTGGCGTCGAGCTTTATTGACGTGGCCGCGCTCCGGGCTTCGATGACCTTCTGGAGGGTCTCCTGCTCGAAATTGGCAGCCCCTTTGACCGTGGCGACGAGATTCGGCACCAGGTCCGCGCGCCGCTGATATTGGTTCTGGACCTCCGCCCAGGCGCCTTTGACTTCTTCGTCCAAGCCCTGAAGAGCGTTGTAGCCGCAGCCGGAAACACTCAAGAGCGTAGCGACAGCCACGAATAAAAAACTCAGCGATTTTAGCATAAGTGCTCCCTGTCCGAACGAATTCTTGAGACCAAATGTAAGACCGGGCGGTTCAAATCGCAAGGGGCGGTGTCTTTATTGACTTTGGGCGAAATTTCCTTTAGAAATCACACTCCAGGCACACCCTATGAAATATGCTGTAATTAGAACGGGCGGCAAGCAATACCGCGTTACTGAAGGCGACGTCGTTAGAATTGAAAAGCTGACCGGCGAGGTGGGCGAAACAGTGACCCTGGGCGATGTCTTGTTTGTCGGCAACGACGGCGAGGTCAAGATCGGCGCGCCGCTGGTGGCCAATGCCAAAGTTACCGGCGAGATCGTAGACCAGCTTCGCGCTAAAAAAATCCGGGTTTTCAAAAAGAAAAGACGGAAGAGCTATAGCCGGCAGCAAGGCCACCGGCAGTACCAGACCGCGTTGAAGATTACTGCGATCGAAGCGTAAGAGGGAATAAAGCGATGGCACATAAGAAAGCGGGTGGCAGCTCCCGCAATGGACGCGACAGCCAGGGGCAACGGCGTGGTGTCAAGGTTTTCGGCGGCGAGCCGGTGCGGGCGGGAAATATTTTGGTGCGCCAGTTGGGAACCCGAATTCATCCCGGCAAAAATGTGGGAATGGGTCGCGATTATACCCTGTTCGCTTTGATCGACGGGACCGTTCGGTACGAGCGGATGGACAAAGAAAGAAAGCGAGTCGCCGTGCTACCGGCTCAGTAAATCTGAGCCGTTTCGAAGGAAAAGCCCCTTTCGGGGCTATTTTTTTGCCTACGAAAGGACAATGATAGCAACTCGTGAGCCCTGATGAAGTTCATCGATGAAGTCAAGATCAGCGTGTTCGCCGGCGCCGGCGGGCGCGGTTGCGTTAGTTTTCGCCGGGAGAAGTTCGTGCCGCGGGGCGGACCCGATGGCGGCAACGGCGGACATGGGGGCGACGTCATCGCCGTGGCCGACCCGCAACTGACGACACTGCTCGATTTGCGCTATCAGAAGCAATACAAGGCGGGGCGCGGCCAACATGGCATGGGGAGCGACTGCGATGGGCGGCGCGGCGATGACCGCGAAATCAAGGTGCCGGTGGGCACGATTATGCGCGACGCCGCCACCGGTGAGTTGATCGGCGATTTGCAAACGGCGGGTGAGCGGATGGTCATCGCGGCGGGGGGCCGGGGTGGAAAGGGGAATGCCCATTTCGTTTCATCGACCCATAGGAGCCCCCGTTTCGCCCAGCCAGGCGAGGCGGGCCAAGAGCGCGAGCTCGAAATCGAGCTGCGTTTGCTCGCCGACGTCGGTATCATCGGCCTACCCAACGTGGGCAAGTCGACGCTGATCTCGGTGATCTCGGCGGTGCGTCCGAAGATCGCCGACTATCCGTTCACAACGCTGGTGCCCAACCTCGGCGTGGTCGGCTACGACGACGGCAAGAGTTTTGTCGTGGCGGATATTCCCGGACTGATCGAGGGCGCTCATGAGGGTCAGGGGCTCGGCCATAAGTTTTTGCGCCACGTGACGCGGACGAGTTTATTGATTCATCTGATCGACGCGTCCAAGATCGACGAAAATGATCCGCTGGCGGAGTGGAAAGCCGTCAATCGCGAGCTTGAACTATTCGATCCCGATCTCGGGAGAAAAGCGCAGATCGTCGTCGCCAACAAGATCGACCTACCGGAAGGAAGGAGCAAGGCTGAGCTTTTGGCGAGAAAACTACCCAAGGGCGATCGGCCGCTTAAGTTCATTTCCGCGGCGACCACCGAAGGGGTGCGCGCGCTGGTGCAATACGTCGGGATGAAATTGGAAGAGGTCAAACGGCAAAGTGAGCCGACTCGTGACGCAGCTGGAATATAAGAAGCCGATCTTGCGCCGGGCGCGCCGCGTCGTCGTCAAGATCGGCAGCCAGATCCTTTCATCGAGCGAAGGGATCGAGGAGGGGCGATTCAAGGGGTTGGTGCGCGAACTCGCCGCGCTGCATGAGCGCAAGAAGGAAATCGTCGTGGTCAGCTCCGGCGCCGTGGCGGCGGGGATGACCAAACTTGGCGTAAAAGAACGGCCCAAGACGATCCCGCAGAAGCAGGCGCTGGCCGCAGTCGGCCAGATCAAGCTCATGGCGCTTTACGAGCGGCAGTTCTCGCGCTTCGACAAAAGCATCGCCCAGGTGCTGCTCACTCACGAGGACCTCGCGAATCGCCAGCGCTATATCAACGCCAAGCATACCTTTCAGATGCTACTGGAATCGTCGATCATCCCCATCGTCAACGAGAACGACACCGTCGCCGTGGAAGAGATGAAATTTGGCGATAACGATCATCTATCGGCTCTGGTTGCCACGCTGCTGGAAGCGGACCTGCTGGTCATCTTAAGTGATGTCCAGGGCGTCTACGACAAAGATCCGCGGGCGCACGCCGACGCGGAACTGATTCCGTTGATCACGGACAGCAAGGGGCTGAGTCGGGCGATCGGCGGTAAGAGCCAAAGCGCCTTCGGCACGGGCGGTATCGCGACCAAGCTCGATGCCGCGGAAACAGCCGCCGCCGGCGGTATTCCAACGATTATTGCCAGCGGTCTGCAGGGCGGCGTGCTTGAGCATGTTTTCGACGAGAAAGAGCAGATCGGTACCTTAATTCTGCCCGAAGATAATCGTATGGCGAGCCGCAAGCATTGGATCGCATTCAACCTGAAGCCGGCGGGGGAAATCGTCGTCGATCAGGGGGCGCACGACGCCGTGGCGCTGAAGGGGAAAAGTCTTTTGCCGTCCGGCTTGAAGGATATTCGCGGTTCCTTCGGCGTGGGCGAATGCGTTCGGTGCCTGGATCTTGAGGGGCACGAATTCGCCCGCGGGCTAGTAAATTACAGCGCGCAGGAGTTGAATCAGATCAAGGGATTGCATACAAGCAAGATTGAAAAAGTGCTCGGCTACAAAGCCTACGATGAGATCATTCACCGGGACGATCTGGTGCTGTTGTGAGCGAGAGGCGCGCGTGAGCAAGGAAACTCTTCAACAGGAAGCGCTCCGTTTGGGACGACAGGCCAAGGCGGCTTCGCGCAAGCTGGCGCCGATTGATTCCGCGGAAAAGAACCGCGCGCTCCATTTGATGGCGGACCGGATCGAGGCGCGGAGCGATTTTCTCCTCGCTGAAAACAAAAAAGATTTGGACGGGGCGCAAGCGGCGGGATTGTCAAGCGCGTTGCTCGACCGCATCGCGCTCGACGCGAGCCGCGTCCAGGGCATGGCGAGAGGACTGCGCGATATTGCCGCGCTGCCCGACCCGGTGCGCGAGATCGTCAAAATGTGGCGCCGCCCCAACGGGCTTCAAGTCGGGCGCATGCGGATTCCGCTCGGCGTCATCGGCATGATTTACGAGGCGCGGCCCAATGTCACCGCGGACGCCGCGGCGCTGTGTCTCAAGTCCGGCAACGCCGTGATTCTACGCGGCGGCAGCGAAGCGCACTTTTCGAACCAGGCGATCGCGGCGGTTCTGCGAGAAGCCTGCGCCGAGACGCGTATTCCCGTGGACGCGGTTCAGGTGGTCCAATCGACAGATCACGGCTTGGTTCGTGAGCTGTTGCAGCTCGAAGAGTACATCGATCTCGTCATTCCCCGCGGCGGCGAGGAGTTGATCCGCGCAGTGATAGGGAGCGCGAAAGTCCCGGTGATCAAACACTATAAGGGCGTGTGCCACGTCTACGTCGACGCGGACGCGTCACTTGAAATGGCCGAGCGCATCGCCTTGAACGCCAAGGTTCAGCGTCCGTCCGTATGCAACGCCATGGAGACTCTGCTCGTACACGAGGCGATCGCCGGCAAGTTCCTTCCTTCCGTCGTCGCGAAACTTCGCGACGCGGGCGTCGAGATCCGCGGCTGCGAGAAGAGCTGTGCCCTGGTTCCCGACATCAAGCGGGCGGCCGAAGAGGATTGGAGCACGGAATATCTCGATCTCATTCTCTCGGTTCGAGTCGTCCGCGATATGGATCACGCCATCGAACATATCGAACGTTACGGTTCGGAGCACACCGAAAGTATCGTCACGACGAATTACCAGAGGTCGAGAGAATTCATCGACCGGGTCAACTCCTCGGCGGTGCTGGTCAATGCCTCGACGCGGTTCAACGACGGCGGCGAGCTTGGGCTTGGCGCGGAAATCGGCATCAGCACGAGCAAGATCCACGCTTTCGGCCCGATGGGGCTGGAGGAGCTGACCACCACCAAGTTCGTCGTCTTCGGCGATGGGCAGATTCGGGAATAGAAAAGGCGGAAGGATGAAGACGGAAGGCGGAAGACAAATTCAAAGTCGATCGTTTGGGGGGCGGGATTCCTTTTCATCCTTCATCCTTCATCCCTCATCCTTTCACCGTGAGCATTCCACCACTTGTTTTGGTAAAACCGCGCGCAGAAACGGATTCGTTGATACCCCATGAGAATCGGCCTCTTCGGCGGCACTTTCGATCCGATTCATTGGGGCCATCTGCGCAGCGCCGAGGAGGTGGGCGAGACTTTCGGCCTCGACCGGATATTTTTCATTCCGGCGGCGATCCCGCCGCACAAGCGGGGTCAAACCGCCACGCCGGCCCGGGCCCGGCTGCAGTTGGTTCGCCTCGCAGTGGCTGGGAATCCGCGCTTCAGCGTCTCTACGGTTGAAATTGCGCGCACCGGTGTATCCTATTCCATCGACACGATCCGCGAGTTCGCCGCAAAAAAGCGTCGCGGCGACACGCTTTTCTTCATCATCGGCCTGGATGCTTTTCGCGAGATCGGCAGTTGGAAGAATTTCGCCGAGCTTTTTCCGCTTTGCAACTTCATCGTTACGTCACGGCCCGGAAGCAAAGAGCGCGATCCGCTGCGGGGCACCGGCGTTGCCGTGAAAAGGCTCTTTTGTTATGATTTGAAGCAGAAGAATTATCGACATCGGAGCGGCACTCGTATCTATTTTATCGAGCTAACAGACATCGCGATCTCAGCTTCGGAAGTGCGGGAACTGGTACGCAAGCGTAAATCGATCCATTACCTGGTTCCGTCATCGGTAGAAAAATACATCAAAAGGCGCGGGCTCTATCGGAGTCTCCGGGGGAGCGGTAGCCGTTGACGGACGCCAGTTCCTGGGAAAGGACCCTGCTATTGACGCGCCTTGCTCTGGAAAAAAAGGCGTGCGATCTCGTGGTGATGGATGTGCGCGGACTGACATCCATCGCCGACTACTTCATTATCTGCTCGGGGCGATCCGACCGGCAGGTGCAAAGCATCGCCCAGGGTCTTGAGGGGAATTCCGCCGAGCATGGCATCAGGCTATTCGCCGTCGAAGGGAGCGGCCGCGGCCATTGGGTGTTGATGGATTTTTCCGATGTCATCGTGCATATCTTTTATGAGCCGGTGCGCAAGTTCTACGATCTAGACGGCCTGTGGGGCCATGCGCCGAAAGCCGAGTTGCCCGAGCCTTACTCGAAGCTGGTCGACCAGTTTCAAATCGCCGATGGGCAATTAAGCTAAGTGTCCCGGACTCAACTATGCGCGCTGGACGCTGAACCCGTGTCCACCGCGTACGATATGGCTGGATAACGGCAGAAAGGACATTCCTTCGATCATGACGCAGCCCGTGATCCTCGTTATCTTGGATGGCTTCGGCATCAATCCACGCAAAGAAGGCAACGCCATCGCCAATGCTTCGATGCCGAATTTTGGCGCGCTTTTGCGGGACTATCCACATTCGAATCTTTCCATGTCCGGCTTGGACGTCGGCCTGCCCGATGGCCAAATGGGCAATTCCGAGGTCGGCCACATGATTCTCGGCGCCGGGCGCATCGTCTATCAGGATCTAACGCTGATTCACAAAGACATCGATGAGGGTATTTTCCAGAGCAACCGGGTGCTCCTGGAAGCGCTGCGCAAGGCCAAAGCCGCAAACGGACGGCTTCATCTGATGGGACTTCTGGGCGATGGCGGCGTGCACAGCCACCAGCGCCATATGGAAGCGTTGCTCGAGATGGCGCGGGGGGAGAAGGTTGCGGAGGTTTATCTCCATCTCTTTCTCGACGGCCGCGATACGCCGCCGACCAGTGGCGAGCAGTTCATGCTCGATCTCAACGAGAAGCTGAAGGCGTATCCAAATGTGAAGATCGCCACGGTCAGCGGCCGCTACTACGCCATGGACCGGGACAAAAGGTGGGACAGAGTCGAAAAAGCCTATGTTTGTCTTACCGAGGGCGGCGGTAATCGCGCCGCTTCTGCGTTGGATGCCGTTCGTAACAGTTACCGCGATAAGGTGACCGATGAATTTGTTCTGCCCACGGTCATCGACGGTGTCGTGCCCAACGGGTTGATTCGCGACGGCGACGGGGTGATTTTTTTCAATTTTCGCGCGGATCGCGCTCGTGAGTTGACGCGCGCTTTGATCCAGGAAGACTTCTCGGAGTTTCCCCGCCCGCGGCGCTTGCAGCTCTCCAGTTACACAACGATGACGCAATATGACGAGACATTCAAATTGCCGGTCGCCTATGAGCGCCGAGAGATTAGAAAAATTATCGGCGAGCTGGCGAGCGGAGCAGGAATCAGGCAGTTGCGCATCGCGGAAACGGAGAAGTACGCCCATGTCACCTATTTCTTCAACGGCGGGGAAGAGAAAGAGTTTCCCGGCGAGGAGCGGATTCTGATTCCGTCGCCGAAAGATGTGGCGACCTACGATTTGAAGCCGGAGATGAGCGCGCGCCCCGTGACCGAAGCGCTGGTCAAGTATTTGCGCGAGCAGGAGGTCGGGCTGGTGATCGCCAATTTCGCCAACGCCGACATGGTGGGCCACACGGGCAATTTCGAGGCCGCCGTGCGCGCCTGCGAAGTGATCGATGTATGCCTGGGTAAGGTGATCGATGCCGCGCTGGGCAAGAAGGGCAAGTTGATCATCACCGCCGACCACGGCAACATCGAGCAACTGATCGACTACGACACCGGCATGCCCCACACGGCCCATACGACCAATCGCGTGCCGGTGATATTGGTGGACGATGAACGGAAGCAATGCCGGCTCAACCAGGGGACGGCCATCGACGTGGCGCCGACGGTAATGCAACTGCTCGGTTTGCCGCTGCCCAAAGAGATGACGGGACATTCGCTGGTCGTGGAATCCTAGCCGCGCCCGCTTTTGCCGTGCCGCTTCAATTCTCAGTAAGGGGTTAGGTGCAAGGAGTAAGGGGTGAACACTCTCATTCCTTTGACCGTTTAACCTTTTGCGATCTATGAAAACGGAACCACGCCCATCGCTTACGGATCGCCTCGACTGGCTGGTCGACTGGCTCTATCCGCCGCGCTGCCGGGCTTGCGCCGGCCGAATTCACGGCCGCGACGCTGAGTTTTTTTGTTCGGCCTGTTGGCCGCAAGTTCAAATCGTGACTAACCCGTTATGTCCGATTTGCGGCCGCCCGTTCCCGGATGCGAGCGGAGACGATCACACTTGTGGGATGTGTCTGACGCGCGAGCCTCAGTTTACCCGTGCCCGCGCATGGGCGTGCTACCCCCGCGAAGAATTAGAGCGACACCCGCTACGCCAAGTCGTGCAGAGATTCAAGTATGGGCGCAAGGTTTCCCTCGGCAAACCGTTGGGACGGCTCCTGGCGCTCGGTTGCCGGGATATTATGCAAGGCAGTCATTTCGATTTGATTATTCCCGTCCCGCTGCATCCAAAGCGACTGCGCTGGCGCGGTTTTAACCAATCGGGTTTGCTGGCACGGCAGGTGAGCCGCGCCTACTGTGTACCCATGGACCCGTTCGTTCT
>JAUYJC010000391.1 GCA_030688735.1 Deltaproteobacteria bacterium | reverse complement strand
AATAACAAGGCCACGGTTGATGGTGGTCATCGTACCAGACGTGGCCGGCCCTCCTGTTGGGAAAGATGTTGGAGGAGAAGGCGGCGACATTGTTCCGCATCCCGCTGCCAAGATCCCCGCGAGCAGAAGCGCCAGGATGTTTTTATCAAAAGTGCTATATGCCACAGTTTTAGCCTGCTTTAAGAACTTGATAGAAAGATGCAGCTCCGCCATTTAGGGTTAATCGCCCTACAGAAATACCACTTTTTACAGCAAGAATCGCCCGTTATATTAGTATAGGCAGTTCTGGCCTATTTTCTGATCTATTCGCATCAACCGGATGGGCCCTATTGGCTAACCACCCTCCAGAAATTAAATGAACTGGGATCTCTACAGCAATGCGCCGACTCAATAACTTCATAAGCAAGCGGACACGCCCTTTGGCATCGGGTGTCCTCTGGATTACCCCAATGACACCATCAAACGGCCCGCCTCGAATCTGAACTTCTTGGCCGATTTTCAAGTTAGAATGAGCGGGGATAATACCCTCGTGGTCTGCCTGCCTCATTAGCGTTTCGGCAATTTCATCCTGCAGAGGCGTCGGGCTACCCCCGAAAATCACGAAAGATTTAACCCCGGGGGTCCAGCGTACTTGGTCATAATCTGCGGCAAGGTTTATATGAACAAAGAGATAATTGGGAAACAGAGGGACAAATTGTTTGCTCTTATATGAAAACCTAGGGAGCATCAAACGCGGGAAAAAAGTCTCCAATCCCTTTAAGCGTAAATGAAATTGAGCAAGCTCTTCCCTATGGTGCTTACTAGAAACGACAAACCATTCTTTCTTGTCAGAATTGACCATTTGGTGATATCTTAACCGACACCAAACACGTGCGCAAGAGCAGTGCCAATGAGCCGAAAGGGATGCATAACGCTATCTACCTGAAAAGTAGAAACAATTTCCCTGCGTATAATTAATCCCATTTCTTGGAATAACAAAAAACAGTCAGGAATGACATATTGCTGTGCAAAATCTTCGATAAACGGACATAAGAGTTAGAATGAACCATTGTTCACTAACTAGGCCATAATTGGCCGATCGGCCAAAACTTTCCGATAAAAGGAATAAGTCATATTTGACAGCATTTCAAGTTTTAGTGTGTGCCGAATTGCCCAGGCGTTGTCAATAGGTAGTTAAAAAGGTTAGGCGGCGTCCCTGTCCTCTTGGATTTCTTTTCCGTTTTCGTATCACGTTCCATCAACCACTTTTGCTACCAACTCTGGCGCATTGAGCTTTCTGAAACTCTTTTCGGCTATCATCATCGTTACCATAACGCTTCGCCCATTGATCTGGCCATTTCTTGCACTGTCCGCGACCCTCGACTGTGAAACTTCGCTACCCCCGCTCTTCTAAACTCCTCGGTTCGTTGCTCGCTCACTGCCGTTTCCTTGTCTCTCGCCCCGCTTTCCGTTATTTCCTCATGCGACATCTACCGTGACATAGGGGAGTTCGGTAGGTCGTAGTGTGCACCCAATAGCACTTGTAGTTGTCATTTTCTGCGCCCTTTGCTAGCGTACGAGGCATTATCACCCGCCATGTTAGCAATGGTCAACAGCGCTGCTCTGTGTGGCATCGATGCTTTGCGCGTCGAGGTCGAGATCGATCTCTCTTCCGGACTCCCACAGCTCGCCACGGTCGGTTTACCGGAAGGAGCCGTTAAGGAAAGTAAAGATCGGATTCGGGCCGCCATAAAAAATTGTGGCTACACCTTTCCGACGAAGCGTATCACCATCAACCTCGCTCCAGCCGATATCAAGAAAGAGGGCTCGGCCTATGATTTGCCAATGGCCGTTGGGATTCTTGCCGCGGAAGGTTTGATCGAGGCCAAACTTCTTAACGATTATTTGATGATCGGTGAACTTTCGTTGGACGGCACCATAAAGCCAGTGCGCGGCGCGCTTTCTATCGCCATGGCCGCAAAAAAGGAAGGCGTCAAAGGGCTCATCTTGCCGGAAATCAATGCACCAGAAGCGGCCGTAGTCAATGAAGTCGAAGTGATAGGTGTCAAAACCCTACCTCAGGTCGTCGAGTTCTTGAACGGCACTGGTCCAATCGAGCGCACCCGGGTTGATATCGAGCAACTCTTCAGCCAGAACTCTCAATATGGTGCGGATTTTACGGATGTAAAAGGCCAGCAACATGTCAAACGCGCCTTGGAAGTCGCGGCCGCGGGAGGCCATAATGTAATTCTGGTCGGACCACCGGGCTCGGGCAAGACAATGTTAGCCAAGCGGTTACCGTCAATTCTTCCCGATTTAACCCTCGCCGAGGCCCTCGACACGACAAAAATCCACAGTGTTACGGGACTGCTCAACGGCGCGCCGATGATCGCGACGCGCCCGTTTCGCTCGCCACACCACACGATTTCCGATGCCGGGCTCGTCGGTGGCGGGACCATCCCTAAACCCGGTGAAGTTTCCTTAGCTCATAACGGCGTGCTCTTCCTGGACGAACTGCCCGAGTTTAAGAGAAACGTATTGGAAGTCCTGCGCCAACCGCTCGAAGATGGGAGCATCACCGTGTCGCGCGCCCAAGGTTCGATCAAATTCCCCGCCGGGTTCATGCTCGTCGCAGCCATGAATCCATGTCAATGTGGTTTTCTAACGGATCCTCAGAAGGAATGCACCTGTACACCCATACAGATTCAACGCTACCGATCTCGAGTCTCCGGCCCACTGCTGGACCGCATCGACATTCAAATTGAAGTTCCAGCCCTGCGCTACCAAGAGTTGGCGAGTAAAGACGCCGGTGAAAGTTCAGACGTGATTCGCAAAAGAGTGAACGCTGCTCGCGCCATTCAACTGCAACGATTTCAGAAAACGAAACTTCATGCGAACGCGCAAATGGGCGCCAGAGACATCAAGCGTAACTGCGCGGTGAATGCTGAAGGTGAAAGACTCTTGGAGACGGCGATCAACAAACTTGGCCTCAGCGCACGCGCCTATAGCCGAGTTCTGAAAGTCGGCCGCACGATCGCTGATCTTGCCGGCGCAGAAAACATTGAAGCGTCTCATATCGCCGAAGCGATTCAGTATCGGAGCCTGGATCGGAGAACGTAGTGGCGGGGCTGTTTGGCACGAGGTCCAGTTGAATGCTTGGTCTGTCAAAATCTAGCCAAAGTATTTGAAATTCGGAAACGGAGAAGAGCTCGGAAAAACCCTGTCTCCCGCAAAGGCGCTAAGGCGCAAAGTTCAAAGTATTTGAAATTCGGAAACGAAGACGAGATCGGATAAGACATGTCTCCCGCAAAGCATGTCCTGAGCGACGTCGAAGGGGCGCAAAGACGCCAAGGAAAAACGGTTTGTCATTTCGACCGAAGGGAGAAATCTTTCATAGATCCCTCGCTTTGGCTCGGGATGACGGCCCTCGACCCGTCACTTGGCGTCTTGGCGGGAGGCAATCCCCCTGTCCGAGTATTTCAGCTCAACGTAAGAGTTGTTCAAGTTGCGAAACCTTTCCACTGAATTTTGGACGGGTTTCAATACTGGCCCGATCGTTCCTCCTTGTATCCTCGCTGACGCTTGGAATTTCAAATCGCAGATTTCAGATTTCATATTTGCAATTTGAGATTTGCCATTTGCAATCCCGGCTAGTGGGCGCGAGACACCCTCCGCACCTTCACCTTCACACAGGCATCCAGCGCAGACGACAAGGTATCCAGGCGGTCGACGGTATATTCAAGCAGGCTGTTGAAGTGAACCCCTTGCCCGCGAGCGCTGTCGTTGGAGGTGACCCAGCGTCCGAGGATGGCGGGAACGGCCAAACATTCGGGATGGATTCCCTCGGTCAGCCGGGCAACGGCTCGAAACTTTTTTCCGCTCGGTGTTTCTAATTCGATCTCATCTCCGTCCGCGATACCCTTGCGTCTCCCCGTCGCCGTGTTCATCCCGACGTTAAAGACCTTGCCGCTGCGATGAGCCAGCTCAACGAGCCATGGGTTCTCACTGGTGATCGTCAGAGTCAAGAAAGGCACTTTCTGGTTGACCACAAAAAGGTCGTACTCCGCCGGGCTCTCCGTCTGGGCGGGACAGGGGCGCCATTCCGTCAATGGAATATAGTCTGAAGTATCCCAGGCAATGTTGTGCTTCTCGGTGAATTGTTTGACGTCTTCTCCCGCCCCGATGAAGTGCTCCAGGTAGAGCGGAATGCGGCCCTTGTGAAAAATGCGCGGATAGCTCTGCTCCACTGTCCGTTTGCCGAGTTTGCAGTAGCCGTGCTCCTGGAAATAGTTGAGCCCGTGCTCTTCGCCGCAGTACGATTTGAGCCACCGATCGCAGATCTCCTCCCAGGTGTACTTTCGCGACGGATCGAGACGAACGTCAGCTTCGAGGTGGGCGGCGGCATTAAATGCGGTATACAGGTCAGGCAGTAAATCCAGTCTCTCTGCCGCCTCAAGGAGAACTTCCATCCAGTAGCGCGCCTGCCCCATGGGTTTGACCACCGGCTGCTGGAAGTTGAAGCACCAGTCGTCGTCGGGCAAGGGCGCATTGTTGTAGTGAATGTACGGATTGAAGACCACCGGCACTAATCTTTCGAGCGCATGAGAATCAGGCAATAGGAGGTCGGCGAACTCGGTCGTCTCGTTATGGTGGTCGGCGAAGGAAACCATGAACGGGACCCGTTTGAGCGCCTCGCCCATCACTTCCGGATCTCCGGCTGTAGCCATTAAATTGGTCCGGCACTGGATGAAAACTTCAGGCCCGTAGGTCAGCCCGAACTTCTCGGGATAAAGCACGCCCAGCCAGAGCATGGTCCGAGCGTAAACCGACACCGGGAAGAGCTCCACCAGTTCCAGGCTTTCCGGCTGTTTCACCTTGCGCGGCGGCACCGGCGACATGTGGGTATTGGTATAGGGGTTCCCCGCAACGAGCAGGCCATCGCACCCTTCTTTCGGCCCCCAATTGGGTCCCGCGGCGGATGAGTTGATCAGACCGCCAGGCACATCGACGGCACCGAGCAGCAGATTGATATGCGCGATACTCATGCCGTTGAGCATGCCATGCTTGTGAGCTGAAATCCCCCGATACCAGCAGGCGGCCGCCGGGCGAAAGGGAAATTCATGCCCCTCTATTTTGATCGTGGAGCCCAAGCGCGCAGCCTCCACAAGCTCCCCGGCTACACGCCTGATCGTTGCCGCCGGGATCGTCGTGATCTCAGAGGCCTTCTCCGGCGCATAGGAGCACAGATGTTCCTTGAAGAGCTGGAAGGCAGGCTTCGCCTTCACGCCCTCGAGCTGGAAGCTCCCCTCAAGGGCCGCATCCTTAGGCTCGACGGCGCCGAGAACGCCGGCACAGCCGTTGCGCGCGTCCCATACCATGGGAGTGCCGTCCTTTGGGTCCCGAAGGTAGTGTCCATCCGGACGGACAAGATAGGTGCTGTTGGTGTACTGCTTCAGGTAAGCCGCGTCATAGCGCCCCAACTCGTTCACAAGCACGTTCATCAGGGAAAGCGCGAAGGCTGTATCGGTGCCGGGGCGGATAGGAATCCACTCGTCTGCCTTCGAGGCTGCATGGGAACAGACGGGGTCCACTACGACCAGTTTCATCCCGCGCATCCGAGCCGTTGCCATCTCTCGCGCGAGACCCATCGCGTTTTGCTGCGCGACAAAACCATGGGAGCTGCCGAATATCATCAGGTAGTTGCACAACCCGAGATCAGGGTGAACATCGTTGGAGCCGGTGATTGTGAAGGCGACGGGATGCACGCCGTTGCCGCAAAAGAAACCGGCGGAGGTATTGGTGACGTTCGGGCTGCCAAACGCGGCCATGAAGGCGCGCAATGGAAAATAGGAGCTCCGGTCAAATGTGGCCGCAACCAAGGTGCGGGGATCCTTCAAGCGCGCCGCGCGCAGCTTCTCCACCAGTAGATTCATGGCCTCGTCCCATGAGATCTGCTTCCACCTGGGATCCACCCCGATTCCCTTCTGAGGGTTGGTGCGCAGGAAAGGACTCGTGATCCGATGGGCATTATAAAGGTTCATCAGGCCCGCGTTCCCTTTAGCGCAGGTCTTACCGTAGTTGGGCGGGGCCTCCGGGATGCCCTCAATCTTCACCACCACACCGTTGACCCGATGCACCCGAATGCTGCAGACGTTGTAGCACATGTCACAGGCGGTAGGGACCCATACGTCTTCCCAGATTTCGCCTGCCGCTTGCCTATCTAGCATAGCTTCCCCCTCCTCAAAAACAAATTTTCAGGCTTTCCTGTGGCTAATCCTAACCAAGCCAAATCGAGTACAAACATTCGGAGATTACACCGCCGAGACGCGGAGGGCGCGGAGTAAAAAGATTTTGATTATAAATTCTCCGAACTCTGCGAACTCTTGCCCTGTGGAATACCGGGCTGCAATTCCACAGGGCGAGTGGCTCCGCGGTGAATGCTTTTTCACAATAAACCCGGGGGGGAAGCGACTTTCATCGATTGATTCAACCGCCCATTAAGGGAGGCCCCAGAACCACGATCTCAACGTGGCTTTCTGAACCGTCGCTCAGTTTGGCCTGGAGTCCTCCCTGGGTCATGGCGTTGCGTCCATTGATGAGTACCGCTGCATGGGCTGCCAGATCTCCATTCTCCAGCAGACGTTCTTCCAGTTCTGGGCCATAACGGGCTACCAGCTTCTCGATCAAACCGCCCAGCGTGGTCTCTTCCGGGACCAGAATCGCCTCCTCCCGCCGCCCCACGAGACGCTGGATGAGACCGACAAACGTTATTTTCACCTCAACCACGGGAGCAGAACTAAGGTTGGTTAGCCAGACTTCAACTGCGCCTTGGTTTGCTTTGGCAGCGCGGTTATCACCGATCGCAGCAACGAATTCACTGATTCCGGTGATCGGAATACGGAGGCAACATCCGGGTCCAACACGACCGCAACGGCGCCCGCCTTCATAAGAGGCGCAAGACGGTTCGGACGAGACTTGCGGTAGTCAAACCGATATTCCCGTCGCATCTCGTCACCCTTAGGTCTTCTACGACTTAATGTTTTCTTCATATTCTTTCCTCTCTCGCGTCGTTGCCTTTCGTGCACTAAAGATTCTAACGGACTCCCCTGGTGCCGTAAAGCACACAACCAGTAACTGTTGTTTGGCTGAATGGCCGACTATGATTTCTCGTTGTTCTTCAATCGAATGATCCTCATCGTCGAAGATGCGCGCCAAGGGGTCGGCGAACAATGTGAGAGCTTCTTCGAATGCCACGCCATGCTTGGAAAAGTTGGATGCCGCTTTTTTAGGATCCCATTCAAATTTCAGACTCATCACGAGGAATTTACTCTAACACGCTCACGGCCGATTTTCACATGGTTCTTTGGCTAAACGTACGCCCAAAAGACGGGCACAGCCGCGCGCATTCCGCAATGATCTGAACCAGAGGGTGAGGGTTGGAAATTCAGAATGTCCCGTTTTCCGCAATAGACGGTGATCTCCACCTGACAGCAGGCGGCCGGGAGAATTGACGTTTCAGTTACGCGGCGTGGCGCTCACTGCAGGTGAATGACTTGGCTAAATCCTGTGCCGCCCGCCGCGGCACCGCGATCACTACGAAGTAATCCATTGGGTAAAGATAATCTTCCCCGCTTTCATCCATGAACCGTAAGTCGCCATCTAGAGCAGCATCCGCATCGGGCAGCACGCGGTATATCTTGTGCATCTCCAGCGGGGCCCGATACTCAGAATTGTCCACGCAAATGGCGAACCGAGGGCTGGAGGGTTTGTGCGTCTTCATAAATCTAATCCAGATAGCGTTTGCGCCTGATTTCCTTTTTGCCGATACCGTGGGCTTCGTACCAATGTAGCTCCGTCTTTCGGACGCGCCCGGTCTTGAGACGGATCATAGCGACTCCTTTGAGTTTCGCCAGCGACCCGGGCCATATAGTTTCCGCAGCCGGTTTCGCTCTCTGACCGACCTACCGACAGCTATTGTAATGGTATCCGTAATCTCACTGACAATCTCAAAGGCATTCATGATTCGAGCAGTAATGGAGGTTCATCGGTACGCGGTGATAGGATGGGTGATAAGGGCGCGTCTTGCATTACAACAATGCGTTTTTGCGAGGCCTGGCGCTGATCCTTATCGTTTTCCATAGAGACGGTCGATGGTGCCGCTATTCTTGATCTCCTCTATGAGAGTCGTGTCCATATAATCTTTGGCTTGCGGATGGCGCTCTTTCGCCGTTGCAATCGAATCCAGTGCGGCCTGTACACCCTTCGGCTCCGGAATGGGAAAGGCACGCAGGCTGCCGGCGATTCTTTCGTAGATACCCTTGGCAATTTGGGGATCATCGACGCCCTCGTCTCTCAGCGCGGCCAAAGGCACCTCCGGACGGGTTTTGAAAATATAAATCCCCTCAACGTAAGCCTCCAGCAGTTTGCGTATGGTTTCACGCTGGGCGCGCAGGACTGATAAAGTGGCAACCATGCCGAAGCGGGCATAATCCAGCGGCATCTCTGCGAGATCCGCCAGCACTCTGCAACACTTCGAGGCTAATACCTTATGCAATTGATCCGGACTCACCAGGGCCCCGTCCACATGTCCCGCAACCAGGGCGCTGATTCACGCCGGCGTGTTGCCCACCTGTAAAATCGTTACATCCCCTTCGGGATTGAGTTTCAAGAAACGCAACGCGAGTTTGATCGTGATATCCGACGCCGAGCCGAAGCGGATGATAGCGATGCGTTTGCCTTTCAGATCCTCGGTTGTCTTGACGCCGTTTCGGACGACAACAAAATGCTCCAAACGATTGATCGTGACCGCAATCACTCTTACTTCCATGATACCGGCCACTTTTGGACTTAGCTGAGCCGGCACATCGGAATCTGAGAGAATAATATCTCCCGCGACCATGGCCTGCGACATCACGCCCCCGCTGCCAAAATAAATAGCCTTCACGTCGAGGCCGCGTTTCTGCCAAAGCTTTTCTTTCTCAATCACACGGCGCAGAGTTCCGCTTACGCCCGTCCCGCTATAGCCCATGACAACCGGCTGGGCCTGTAAGGCACCAACGCTAAATTGCCAGGTCAAAAAATACGCCCCCAAAACAACCGTGCTTCGAATACCCATAGAGCTGCCTCCGGCTGGCCCGTCGCCGCAATGGGCGCGAGCGTGAGACTGACTCCGATCACCGCCATCCGTGAGGTCGTGAGAAAAAATAGCCGATCGCCCTTCGACGCGCTCAGGGCGAACGGCTAAGTACTTGAATTTACATTACGCAGTTCCGTTCGTGGTGAGCCCGTCGAACCATGAACGGATTTTTTCTCACGACCTGAGCGACAACGCCTAAATTTCTCCACTCTCATTCCTTGCCTTGCTTCGATCCAATGTCCCCGGCCCGAATGATTGATTCCCACCCGTGGAGCCCCACAGCCTTGGCCTACTCCGGCAAAGTATCTTCGGCTACCAAGGCCGGGCGGCCGTGGCACCTCTCCACATTCTTCGTCGGGCGAAACGCTCCGACCTTCGTCGGCCGTAGCCGACTTCGGACGGCGAAGGCCGAAGCACACCCTCCTTCGCCAAGGCTACGGAGGGTACCCACCTCGCATTCATCCATGGGTTTACACCCGTGGCTTTCTGCGAAGGAGGGTAAATCACCGTTTAAAGAGCGGCATTTCCATTTTGACCCCGGCCTTCTCGAGTTTCTCGGCATACATCCGGCGTATTTCCGAATCTTCATCCTCGTAGTCGATCAGAGTCCCGCCCTCTTTTGCCGTCAGATAAACGCCGTCGTCTTGACGCTTGCCTGCTACCATAAACCCGACGCTGTTAAGTCGGCTGCCGTAGCGCACCGCCAGATGGCGCGCCTTGCCGGCGCCGGTATTGAAGTGCTGGTGATACCAACCGTTTGGCGGACAATAAACGCTGCCTTCCTTCCACTCTATTTTGACAACCTCATCCTCACGCCCGTTTTGAAACGGCCTTGTGCCTAACTCTTTCGACCAGAGGAGGACGTAACCGGACGACTCCAACCCCAATAGCACCGCTCCCGCACCATGGTAATGGGCTTTGTGATAGCGTCCTTCGGGCCAACCGGAGATGTGACCGATCAAACCGTTTCCGGAAACCTCGAACTGAGTGATCTCCACCCCGGCTCCCTTTACTGTCATCGAGTCAAGGCGAGCAGACTTGATGTCAGGTATGAAGTTGGTTTCCCAAATGGGTTGCATACCCCGTTCATACCGGTTGTTCTTGACCGCGAAAAAATCCTCTTCACCTTTGTAGCGGTCGGAAAACTGGAAAGGATTGTTAAACACAAAGTCAGAATTGTGAAACACGTCCATGATCACCGGTGCATTGGTCATCGCCAGAAACCTGACGGGCTCGCGGCCACCGTTTATCAGACGATGCCAGGTGTTGATCGGCGGGGCAAAGAGACTGAAGGGCCCCCACTCAAACATTCTCTTGGGGCCGCCGTCCTGCCAAATTTCGGTGGCGCCCTGGCCGGCCAAAATACAGATCACCTCTTCATAGAGATGTTTCTCCACGTTCAGCGCGCCCCCCGGGGGAATCTCAGCGATATACATGCTTGAGACTCCCTCCATTCCATGGAGCTGAACGAAACAGCCCTTTCCTCCCACGCGAGGCCACGGCGCCAAGGGTAACTCGCGCACGTCTTCCACCCCATGCCCCTGAACGACGGGCAGTCCCTCGCTCTTCATCCATTTGAAGTAGGCGGTTTTTTCGTACGATGCCAATAAAGTTTCAAATCGTTTGTCGATTGCCATAGCCTCTCCTTTTGTTTTCTCGGTTATTCTGGCTTTAATGTGAAAGGATACTCACCACGAAGGACCCAGCGCGGCTGAGCCACAACCAAAGATGCGATCCTTATTTCACCGCCGAGGCACAGAGTTCGCAGAGTTCGGAATATTTCTTAATCAAGAACTCTTTACTCCACGTCCTCCGCGTCTCAGCCTTGAAAGTTGTGGCTGATCAGCCTGAGGCCGATCCGCGGTGATATCTCTTTTGGACCGATACAATCAACACCGCCACTGGATCATCTGCGCGAGCCGCGCAAATTATCCCGGAAGTCAGATACTCTCGGATTCGGATATTGCTCTCGCCAAGGCGCCAAGCACGCCAAGTTCGGAAGGTAAAGATAGATATTCTTACGGACGATGTTCACTATTTTTCTCCGATCTTTGCGGCCCTTGCGTCTTTGCGAGAGATATTCCGAGTTTCGGTTGCGGCGTTGCTGCGCTGGGACCTTCGTGGTAAAAATTATCCTTTCTCGTTCGGTTGCGGCTTAGCCGCGCTGCGATCTTCGTGGTAAACGAAATCAAGGTCATAGTGCCAGGTCACCCACACAGAAGCCTGAACAGTTTAAGACTCGCGTCCCGTGTTTCGGGTTGGGCAACACGAGACTCGCAACTCAGGACACGAGAGTTTCATCCCGGTCCCTGATCGAGCGGTTCAAGCCTCAGCGTTACACCATTCTTCTCCAGCTCTCTGTAATACTCCTTTTTGATCGCCGGATCTTCTTTATCGTAGCGCAGCTTGAATGAAAAACCGTGAGGATTATCGCTCCGAGCGGCGCCTACCGGATCGTAATCTCCCCGACTGGTGGTCGTGGAAAGTCTTTGATCCCATCCTTTAAACGCGAGCTGCCTGAAACGGCCCTTGCTGGTATTGAAGTGCTGATGGAACTCATTCATCCGGGGCGCGACCACGCCGTAGGGTTGAATCGGGACCTTTCGCCTCTGCTCTGGGTTCGCTTCGCCTCCAGGCATAAACAAAAGCTCATACCCCGAACCGTCGATTTGAATCACATGCGCTCCCGCGCCGTGCCTATGTGCGGTTACATAGGTCCCTTCGCCGACCTCCAAAATGTGAATCTGCGAACCGGAATTGCCCATATAGAGACGCATGATGGACGTGCGAGCGCCTCTCTCCTCCCAGGTGTCCAGGGAAAACTTTTTGATGTCAGCGATAAAATTGGTTTCAAACAATCTCTTGGTCCAGTGCTTGGCCTTTTCCCGATACTCGCCGTCGCTTGCGTAACTGTACCTCTCTTTGAAGACGAAGGGGTTGTTAAAAACAAAATCGAGATTGTGGTACAGATTGATCACCTGCGACATGTTCGTGCCAAAGAAAATGCGACACGGTTTGTCGGCAGAGCTATTAAACTCCTGGTGCCAGGCATTGAGCGGGATGGCGAGCAGCGCTCCCTCCCCCCATTCGATAGTCCGTTTGGGTTCTCCCTCCTGCCAGATTGTGGTCGCTCCGGTTCCGCTCATCACATACATAACAGCTTCATACATATGGCGATCGGGCTTAAGTTCGCCTTTCGGCGGGATTTCAATGACCTGAAGATTGACGACCTCCTGATCGCCGAGGCGCGTGTATGCGGCTTTTCCCCCCCGTCTCTCCCAATCGCTTAGCGGCAAAGTGGCGAGATTTTCGAGATAGCTGTCCTCATACAAGGGCACACCCTCGCGTTTAACGAAGCTCCGGTAGTGGCTTCCAGCCCACCATTCTTCAAAAGTTTTCGGGGCAGTAGACATTTAATACTCCTCCTTACAATTCGGGCAGTCCGACGGGCGACCGGAAACAGAAGACGGTCTTCGGTCCCCGGTCCTCGGTCGTTGGTCGTTGGTCCTCGGTCGTTACTGCAGCCCAAGAATCCGCTGCGCATTCTTGTAAAAAACTTTTTCCAGCACTTCAGGTTTAAGCCCCAAGGAATCCCAATCCTTGAACAGGCGGTCGTGTGTCAGGGCCGGGTAATCGGAGCCGAACATAAACTTGTCTTGCAATCTGCCGCCGATCTCTTTTTTAACGCATCGCTGAAATACTTTGGCAACCACCCGCAAAGTTCATTGTAGACATTGGCCTTATGGACTAGCACCGCGATCATCTCGTCCTGCCAAGGCCATGAGGGATGACAGGCGATGATCGTAAGCTCCGGAAAGTCGGCGGCCACGGCGTCGAGAAGAAGCGGCTTGCAATATTCGAGCTTGATTCCCATCCCGCCTGGCAGACCTGCGCCGATGCCCGTGGTTCCGGTATGAAACTGCACGGGGTTTTTCAATTCCGCGCACTTCTCCCACGGCGGATAAAAGCGACGATCATTGGGATAGAAGGCCTGGAGTGCGGGTTGAAATTTCAATCCCATCAATCCAAGCTCTTTGACCGCTCGTTCTGTCTCTTTGATCGCGATCTCTCCTTTCCAAGGATCGACACCGGCAAAGCCGCCAAGGAAGGCATCAGGGAAGCTTTTGACGATCTCAGCTAACAGCTTGGTTTTTCACCGTCAAGGATTCGTCGGCACTCAAATAATAGAACGCTCCTCAAAGGAAAATCTTGAGGCAGCCAGTTCACGGACAGTAATTTATGTGCAGATTAGAAGTGACGGCGAGCCTCCTCCATTCGCACATAGAGCAGACTAACTAATCCGCCAGTGAATTTCGAGCCCAGAGATATTGCTTCATTCACCGTTTGAAAAGCCGAAAAGGTTCAGACGATTTTGGTGCCTGTAGAACATCATTATCGTTTTCCATGCAACCGGATCTTATCGCGGACCATTTTTGGAATCGGAATGGCCTTAAAATTGTTCTCCCGGCGCCGGACGCAAACGGTTCTTAACACCCCTCTGGTTTTAACCTCAATCGTGTTTTCAATAAGCACCTCGAAGGTCAATGTCCGCTGGGTGATTTTTTTCAACTTCAAGCAAACGGTGAATTGCTCATCCACCACAATCGGGCGCAGAAAATCAAGGCAGGCGTGCTGCCGGGCCCAACCGATTTTCTTCTTGCCGCTCGCGGCCCAGTACTCCAATAAGGGTACCCCCAGCGAGCGGAACAGAGACTGTTCGGCCTCCTGCGTCCAGGCAAACATCTGGTGAAACTGCGCGATGCCTGCCGGGTCCGCCTCGTGAAAAAGCAACCGTCGTTCGATGCGATGCTCAAGCATGAAATTGTCTTGGGTTCAGATTTTGGCTCTTCTGGGTTTCCTGTGACGGCGTATTCACCACAGAGGCACTCGCCCTGTGGAATTGCAGCCCGGTATTCCACAGGGCAAGAGTTCGCTGAGTTCGGATAATTTCTATCAAAAACTATTTACTCCGCGTCCTCCGCGCCTCCGCGTGATTCACATGGGGAAGCCTGAAGAACCCAGATTTTCAAAAACAAACGATGGAGCGATACGATCAGTCTTGTAGTTTCAGGTCTCGAAGTAGCCCATGTCGCCCGGCCGGCCGTTTCATCCCGATGGAGTTCCGCGCAGCGTTTTGGTTTGTTCCCAGTCGATCTTTCGGGTCGCCGGGTCGATGGCGACTTTGTAGACTTCCCGCGCTGCTTGAAGCGATACTAATTCATTAACGTACACGTCGTCCCACACCGCCTGCGGATCTCTCTCCTCCGGTTTCCCAACGCCGCCGCCGCCCCCCGTGTCCTTGACCACATGATCGCCGGCCTTGAGCTGATGCAACCGGTGCGTCTTCGCGCGAATTCTCTCACCGTTGCGCACGATATGGCAGATATTCGGCGGCGTCGATTTCCCGCCCAGCGCGCCGTGACTGAAGGTCGTCTCGCCATGCCCCGCGCCGGTATGCATGCCCGCCTCCCCGCCCAAATTTTCCACTTCCCAGTGATATCCCGGACCGCCGCGCCACTTCCCTGCGCCCGATGAATCGATGCGAAACTCACGGCTGATCACCTTCCAGGGATATCGGATTTCGACATCTTCGGTGTTCGGCCGGGAAATTTCCCCGAGCGTGCCAATCGAAGCCGCGCCCTGGTAGCCGTCGTAGCCCGCCACCGCGCCCGCTCCGCCTTCGGCGTGATAGCCGGGAAACACATAGAGGCCGCCGGTGCGCGGATTGGTGCCATAGATATATTGTCCGTAGCGCCGCCCCCAGCCCGCCGCCGCGCGGCTCGGCACAGCCTCCGACATCGCCATCATCACCGCTTCCATGATGTTATGGCCCATGTTGACCGGCGCGCCGCCCATCGGCGCCGGATACTTCGCGTTCACCACTAAACCTTCCGGCGCGATCACGTCGATCGCCTGCATCGTTCCTTCGTTGTGATAATCCGCCAGCGCCGAATCGAGAAACAAAATCGCCCCGGCCACGCCGATGCTGTAAGTGCTCGGATAGCTGCAGTTGACGAAGCCGCGCCGCTGCTTGTCGCTCTTGGAAAAATCCAACGTCAGCCGGTCGCCCTTGACCGTCACGTCACAACGCACCGTCACCGGCACGTCTAATTCATAACCGTCGTCGTCGGTGGACGATTCGCCGTAGTACGTCCCGTCGGGCATTTTCTCGATGCAAGCGCGCACCGCGCGCTCGGTCCGCTCCTGCATCACCGCCACGCAGCCCTGCACCGTCTCGATGCCGTAGCGCTCGATCAAATCGAGCAAGCGGTGCTCCGCGACCTTGGTCGCCGCGATCATCGCGTAGCTGTCCGTCCTCACTCCGTCCGCCAGGCGCACGTTGTTCCAAATCAAGCGGAGAATATCGCGCTGCTCCACCCCCTTTGCCACCACCCTGACGCCGGGAATGAGAATTCCCTCCGAGTGAATGTCATAAGGGTCGGAAAAGTACGCTCCCGGATAAGCCGCGCCGGTATCCTCCACGTGGGCCCGCGCCAGAGTCCAGAATACCGGCCTGTCCCGATAAAAGATCGGCCGGAAAAAACCCCAGTCCGGCGCATGGCAGGAAAATCCGTGGTACGGATCGTTGGCGAGAAAAACATCGCCTTCGTTAACGTCGCCGCGGTACTCTTCCAAAATGTAGCGCACCGAATACTTCGCGCCGACGAACTGGATCGCCAAACCCACCGGTATGGCGATGGTGCTGCCCGCGCCGTCCCAGATGCCGACGGAAATGTCCTTGAGCTGGGAGATCAGATAGCTCTGCGAAGTGCGCTCGATGACGTGGCGCATCTCCCGACAGATGCGCTGCAGCGAATGCCACACTGTCGCCAAGGTCAACGGATCAATCGCGGCGCCAGCAAATGATGTTTGCGACCCTGTATTTCGCTCCATCGCTTAACTCCTCCTCAAGAGGTAAGTGCCCGCGGCGTCCACCGCGGCGGTAAAACCCTTGGGAACGACCACCGTGGTCGCTTTTTCTTCGACTATCGCCGGACCGGGAAGGACGTGACCCGCAAGCATCCGCTCACCGTCGTAACAGGCGGTGTCCACAGATTCTTTGCCGAACCAGCAGCGCCGCGTCCGCTTGAACGCGCTCTTAGGATCGTGAGTCCCCTGCGTTAGCGGCAAGATTTGCAGGCCGAAGGTGCGTGGCGCCGTGGCCCTCAGGCGAAAGGTCAGAAACTCAACGGCGCGAAAGGGCAAATCAAAAGTATAGATTTCCTTGTGGCGGGCATGAAACGCCTTGACCACCGCTTCGACATCCGCCGCCGAACGGAAGTCGCTTGGCAGCGGCAGCTCGATTTCATGGAACTGCCCCGCGTAGCGCATATGGACGGTGCGCGCCAGGATCATCTGCGCGGGATCCATCTGGCTTTCGCGAAAGTCCGCCGCCGCCCGCTCGATCAGGTCCTGGTACAGCGCCTCTATCTGTTGCAGATCGAGCTTATCGGCGCGGGCGATCTGAGTGCGCGAATATTCCCGTCCCACGTCCATGGCAAACATTCCGAAGGCGCTGTAGAGCGCCGCGTACTTGGGTATGATCACGCTGGGAATGCCGAGCAGCTCGGCCACGGCCGCGGCGTGGACCGCTCCGGCGCCACCACCGACGACCAGGGCGAAATCGCGCAGGTCAAGACCGCGCTTGGTCGAAAGCTCGATGACCTGATCGGCCATCAAAGAGTTGACGCTCTGATATATCGCTTGGGCGGTTTCGATCTCCGTCAATCCCAGTGGAGCGCCAACGGTCTGGATCGCCTTTCGCGAGCGCTCCGCGTCGAGCGCAAT